>JBPYFB010000028.1:0-16018 GCA_051986465.1 Rugosimonospora sp. | reverse complement strand
TCGACGGCGCGCAGATCGCGAACCTTGCCAGCCAGGCCCGGTCGTCCTGGCCGCGGGCGGCCGCGGCGCTCGCGGCGTTGCGCGACGCGCAAGGCCCCGCCGCGCCGCCGGCCGTGCAGGCGATCTTCTCCGGGCCGTCGACCCCGCAGGCGCCCGACGCACCCGAGGACGGCAACCCCATCGCGACGCATGTGACCGCGTGCAACGACGATCCCAGCCGGCTCAGCTTCATCGCGGCGTGGAGCGCGCGCCGGCAACGGCTCGCGAGCAACCCGGTCACCGGGCTGCGCAACATGTTCCCGCCGCAGTGCCCCGGTTGGCCGGCCGCGCAGACCACTGCGCTGCGGTCGATCGGCGGATCGCTGGTGCTGGCCGGTCACCGCTACGAAAACGTCACGCCGTACGAGTGGGCCGTGCGGATGCAGCGGAAGGTCGGTGGGAACCTCTTTACCGTCAACGATGACGAACACGGGTCGGTGCTGAAGAACGCCGGGTGCGCCGCGAAGCTGGTGGCCTACTTCGACACCGGGCGGATCGACCAGGGCTGTGCAGGAGTGCCGGTGCCGTAAGGGCTTGAGCCGCCCCGGTGTGGTTCGCCGGGGCGGCCTTCAAACCCGGACCTGACAGTCGGAGGTGGTGAGAGGCGGCCTCCGTCGCGGCGAGCGTGACGTCGCCGGAGCGGATCGCCTCGACCAGCCGACCGAGGTCGAGGAACTCGAACCGCGCCCCCCGATCGCCGGCGCCTGGTCATCGCACTGATGCCTACCGGCTGGCGCTTGCTCCACCGTCTCCGGCCACAGATGGCTGCGTTGCAGGACCGAATGCTGTCGCTGCACTCGGACAGACAGGCGACCGAACTACCCTGCTTGTTGGAGCTGTGCCGGCGCGCCTCACGCGACAAACAGGTCGGAACCGAACCAATCGACGTCTCCGACGCCCGGCACGATGCGGCAGCCCGCCTGGACGTAACCCTCAGGAAACCTGTACATGAGGTTTCCACTGTGCTTTGCTTCACAAGCATGAATGAGGCCACGATCACAACCGGTCCGTCATCTGCGTCCCGTACGCTCAGCCGCGGCACGTTGGTCGCCGCAGCCGGAGCTGTGGCCGTCGCCCAGATCGGCCTTTCCATACCGGCAGTCATCAACGGCTTCATCAACCAGGATCTGCACACTACGTCGACGATCCTGACCTGGGTCTCGGACGCCTTCCTGGTTCCGGTGACACTACTCGAACTGTCCTTCGGCGTAATCGGTGACCTCTTTGGGCGCAAACGGCTGCTAGCCATCGGCGCCGCGCTGATGGTCGTGGGCGGACTGCTCGGCTTCTTCACGCCCAGTGGTGGCGTCGGCGTACTCCTTACCGGTCAGGCGGTCTCCGGCATCGGCGCCGCCGCGCTGTTCCCGACCTCGATCGCAATGCTCGCGGCCGGCACGCACAGCGTCCGGCAACGCGCCCACGCCCTCTCGATCTGGGCCGCGGCGCTCACCGGCGCCGGCTTCATCTCGCCGGTGCTGGGCGGCCTGTTGGCGCGTGTCCACCACTCCGGCGGCGCCTATGCGAGCTGGCGCTACGCGTTTCTCGCAATGGCGATCCTGGCCGCGATCAGCTGTGTGATCACGCTGGCGTGGGCGCAGAACTCCGCCGCGCCGCAGGGACGGTCGCTGGACTGGCCGGGCCAGATCACCATCGCGGTGTCGCTGTTCGCGTTGCTGTACGCCGTGATCCAGGGGGCCGATTCCGGCTGGGGCAGCGTCCAGGTGGTCGGCGGGTTCGTCGTCGCCGCCGTGTTCATGGCGCTGTTCGTGGTCATCGAGCGCCGGGTCGACCGGCCGCTGATCCGCCTGGACCTGTTCAGCAACCGGATGTTCACAGTCTCCGCGGTGGTCACCGTCCTCGGCATGTTCGCCTACCTCGGCACGGCCTATGCGACGAGCATCCGGCTGTCGGCCATCCAGGACTACACCCCACTCAAGACGTCCATTGGCTTCTTCTGCCTCAATATCATGGGTGTGGTCCTGTTTCCGGTCAGCACCCGGATGATCGAGCGCTTCGCCCCCGGCACGGTGCTCGCCACCGGGATGGCGATGATCGGCGTCGGAGACCTTGTGCTCGCCGCCATTCCCGCCACAAATCTGTCCATCGCGGCAGTCGCGGCTCCTCTGCTGATCATCGGTGCCGGGTTCAAGCTGGCGGTCACGTCCATCACCATGGTGGCCGTGAACAGCGTGCCGACGTCCAAAGCAGGTATGGCCAGCGGGGCAACGAGCATGCTGCGCGACGGTGGCCTTACGCTCGGGCCGGCGATCGTGGGCGCGATTGCGCTAACGACCGCTGCGAACGCGATCAACTCCAAGATCGCTTCGACTCCCAGTCTCAAGTCAGCGCTGGACCGGTTCTACGCCTCTCCGCAGCACGTCCCGGCGGCACAGCGTCCGGCGGTGGAAGCGGCCGTCGCCGCGGTGAAGTCCGGCCCGCTCGGGCAGAACGGGGTCCCGGCGCAGGTGCCGGGAGCGGACGGCAAGCCTGTCCCGTTCAATCCGCTCAAAGACGTCGCGTTCCACGCGCTCTCACACGCCTACGCCATCGGCTACCTGGTGTGCGGTATCTCCGCCGTAGCGGCCGCGCTCATCGCGGCGATGATGTTGCGGGGCCGCCGAATGCAAGCCGTGTTCGACGAGCCCGAGACACGGGACGTGTCCGCCGCGATCCCGACCCAGCCGGCGTCCGCGTCGGTCGATCCCGAGATAGTCGAACCGAACTGACTGGAGCCGGCACGAGGTCGAGGACATCGAAGGCGACCGCTATCCTGGGTGCCTTCGATGCCCGACCACCGTGAGCCCACGCTCACCGGATCAGCTCGCCGCGCCACTTGACTCTCTCGACGGTGCGGCGGCGGCTGCAGTCCGTTACCTACTCCTTCCGCCGGAAGGTCAACGAATAAGGCGCCGTCAAGGAACCGAAACGTGGGCGTAACACTGGACCGGACCATGAAAAGATGTCCAGCCTTCCCCCCAGCGGCTACCTCCCCATCGAGGAGCACGGCATCGTCGGCGACCTGCGCACCGTGGCGCTTGTGGGCACCGACGGGACCGTCGACTGGTACTGCCCCTCTCGCTTCGACGCGCCGTCGCTGTTCGGCGCGCTGCTGGACGCGCGCAAGGGCGGCCATTTCTCGCTGTCCTGCCGCACCAACGTGCGCCCCAAACAGCTGTACCTGCCGGACACGAACATCCTGATGACCCGGTTCCTCGGCGCCGAGGCGGTGGGCGAGGTCATCGATTTCATGGTGCCGGAGACGAGCGGCACGGCGCGGGCGCGCGACCTGCTGGTCCGGCAGGCGCGGGCGGTACGCGGCCGGGCCACCTTCGAGCTGGCCTGCCATCCGGCGTTCGACTACGGCCGGGCGGCGCACACGGTCGAGCTGCTGCCCGGCGTCGGCGCGGTTTTCACCTCGGCGCTGGGCCGATGCGTGCTGCGGACCCACGTGCCGGTGAAGATCGAGGAGAGCGGCGTCGCGGCGACCTTCACTCTGGACGAGGGCGAGACGGTCGACATCGAGCTGGAGTGGAACGGCGAGGTGCGGCCGCTGCGCGCGGGCGAGACGGAGGAGC
This sequence comes from Rugosimonospora sp., assembly GCA_051986465.1. GTDB lineage: Bacteria > Actinomycetota > Actinomycetes > Mycobacteriales > Micromonosporaceae > DATEJJ01. The sequence continues at coordinate 12,404 of JBPYFB010000028.1, read as the reverse complement.
TGTTCACGCGTACCTCCGACTTCTGGCAGCGCTGGGTGAGCCAGTCCCGGTACCGGGGCCGGTGGCGGGAGACGGTGCAGCGCTCGGCGCTCGCGCTCAAGCTGCTCGTGTACCACCCGACCGGCGCGCTGGTCGCGGCGCCCACCACGTCGCTGCCGGAGGAACTGGGCGGCGGGCGCAACTGGGACTACCGGTACAGCTGGCTGCGCGACGCGGCGTTCACGGTGTACGGGTTGATGTCCCTGGGCTTCCTGGAGGAGGCGGCGTGCTTCATGGAGTGGGTGCAGCGGCGGTGCGAGTCGGCCACCCCGGAGCGCGACGTAATGATCATGTACGCGGTGGACGGCGGCGAGGACATCCCGGAGACGGTGCTCGACCACCTGGAGGGGTACCGGGGCTCCCGGCCGGTGCGGGTGGGCAACAACGCGGTGCGCCAGCGGCAGATCGACGTGTACGGGGAGCTGATGGACTCGGTGTACCTGTACAACCGCGAGGTGCCGATCTCCTACGACCTCTGGATCGGGCTGTCCAAGCGGCTGGACTGGCTGGCCAGGCACTGGCAGGAGCCAGACGAGGGGATCTGGGAGATCCGCGGCCCGCGGCAGCGCTTCACCTACTCGGCGCTGATGACCTGGGTCGCGTACGAGCGGGCCGGGCGGCTGGCCCGCGACCGCGGCCTGCCCGCGCCGGTCGAGCGGTGGCGCAAGCTGGCCTCGGCGGCGCACCGGTTCGTGCAGCGCGAGTGCTGGGACCCGCGGCTGCAGACCTACGTGATGTACCCGGGCAGCCAGCTGCTGGACGCCTCGCTGCTGGTGATGCCGCTGGTGAAGTTTGCCGGGCCGACCGACCCGCGGTTCCTGTCCACATTGGACCGCATCACCGCGGAGCTCACCTCGGACAGCCTGGTGTACCGGTACGCCATCACCGGGCACGACGGGCTGGCCGGTGCCGAGGGCACGTTCAACCTCTGCTCGTTCTGGTACGTGGAGGCGCTGACCCGGGCCGGACGGGTCAAGGAGGCGCGCACCACCTTCGAGAAGATGCTCACCTACGCCAACCACCTCGGCCTGTACGCCGAGCAGATCGGCACCTCGGGCGAGGCGCTGGGCAACTTCCCGCAGGCGTTCACCCACCTCGCGCTCATCAGCGCGGCGGTGAACCTGGACCAGGCACTGGACAAGCACTGATGGGCACGCCGGACCTCGGGGTGACCACGCTGGGCGCGTGCCGCATCGACTCGCCGCTGGTACGGCTGCTGCGCCAGCAGGGCACCACCCAGCACTACGTGGACGAGTCGGACCGGGTGCTGCTGGACGACACGGTGGCCATGGTCTCCGCGCGCGGCCTGGCCCTGGCTGACCTCCCGGGCTTCGAGCCGGGCGGGCCGCGCCGGAAGACATTCTTCGACCCGTCGAAGACCCGGGTCGGCATCGTCACCTGCGGCGGCCTGTGCCCGGGCCTCAACGACGTCATCCGGGCGCTGGTGGTGGAGCTGACTTCGCACTACAGCGTGCACCGCATCGCCGGCTTCCGCAACGGGTGCCGCGCCTTGACGCCCGCCTGCTCTGTGGGATCCGGTGCGCCGACCGCCAGGCCGAAAGCAGCGACGGTGTGGTCATGGACCTCGACGGGCACACCGTGGCCCTTGCGGGACAACCCGCCGTCGTGATGGTGAAAGAGTTCGACCTCTGTCCGGATCTGCAACGCCGGGCGAGTGCCGTCCCGCGACCACGTCATCACCGCTGTGTCGGGGCGCGACTACGTGAGCGACACCGAAACCATTGACATGTACTCCGCAACCTGTACGCCAAGGCCGCCCTCCTACCCCGGAGCAGCCCGACCACCTGGTCATCACCATCCGCGGCGTCGGCTACAAGAACCTGCCGAAACCCCGGGCGCTACAACCGGTCTCCTGGGACGGCGGGCGTGGCGAGCGGTTGAGCAGCACCGGCCGTTCATCCATCCTGATATGGGTTGAACGGCCAATCTATTCTGTAGCGGCGCACTTCGATGGATATTGTCGTGTGAAGAGTGAAGTAACGGCCAGTTAACTGGTCCGTGACGTTATTGTCATCGGGTTCCGAGGCGGTTCTGACCCGGTTTGTCGAATTGGGAAATGACGAGTTCATTAACTGGCAAGCGTCATGTTGTTTGCCTTCTGTTTGCCTAACTGTCGTCTGGTGGACAGCACGGTTGTCCGGCTCTAGCCTGTTGTACAACGCTGTCACTACACGGTGTACGGTCAATTCGACGCCAATCGTTGAAATAGGGAGGGCTAGGACATCGCCATTATCCTGTAAGAGTTTCTCCTGGTAGACGCGCTGCCGGATGTCAAAGGCGTGGCGTGGAGATCGCCATTCCTTCTGTTGCCCGTGCGCGCTAGCCGCCACGTTTCTGAACCATTGTCCGCGCCGACGGACCTTGTCGTCACCCGTAATTCGACGTTCGAAATACGAATTCGACCAATCGGCTATTGGGGTGGTGCTGGAGTCCTGGTACCGGCCCGAATATGACGAGTTTCCGTTTCCGCCTGGATCGAGGGTTCTGGGCGCCGCGTGTCTGCCGGAGGCCACCTTGACCGACGTTGCCTACGAAGCTCAGACCAATCACCGAGTTCCGCGCGCCTTGCTGGGCGGCGCCGCGGCCCTGCGACCGGAGGCATGCAGCCCGGTCGTGGATCTCAACGACGCCGGCGGCGGGGTGACTCCGGCGCTGACGGTGATCGTCCCGGCGCGCAATGAGGCGGCGAACATCGAGCCCCTGCTGACCCGGCTGGCGCCGGCCGTGCTGGCGCTGAGCGCCGAGGTGCTTGTCGTGGACGACAGCGATGACGACACCGCATCGGTACTCGCAGCGCACGCGGGCGAGTGCGCTGTGCCGGTACGGCTGCTGCACCGCGAGGAGGGTGATCGCACCGGTGGGCTGTCCGGTGCGGTGTTGGCCGGTCTGCTGGCCGCCCGCGGTGAGTGGGTGCTGGTGATGGACGCCGATTTGCAGCACCCGCCGGAGGCGGCCGCGGCGTTGGCGCGTACGGCGATGCGCCATGACGTTGATGTGGTGGTGGGTACCCGGTACGCCGGTGCGGGTTCGGGTGCCGGGTTGGGTGGTGTTGCCCGTGCCACCGGATCGTCGGGTGCCACGCGGCTGGCGAAGGCGTTGTTTCCGCGGCGGCTGGCGACGGTCAGCGACCCGATGAGCGGGCTGTTCGCGTTCCGGCGCGGCGCGGTGGACCCGGCGCGGCTCAACCCGGTGGGGTTCAAAATGTTGCTCGAGATTCTGGTGCGGCATCCGTCGGCGCGGGTGGCGGAGATGACCTACGAGATGGCGCCGCGGCACGCGGGGAGCTCGAAAGCGTCGGTACGGGAGGGGCTGCGGTACCTGCGGCACCTGGCGCGGCTGCGCCGCCAGCGGCTGGTCGGCCAGGTACGTGCGCGACCGCTCACGCGTGCCGAGCGTGCCCGCCAGCTGCTACGGATGGTGCTGTTCGGCCTGGTCGGGCTGTCCGGGGTAGCGGTCAACAGCTGGGCGTTGTGGGCGTTCTACCACGGGTTGAGCGTCAACCACCTGCTGGGCGCCGCGCTGGCCACGCAGGTGTCCACCACGTGGAACTTCCTACTGGTCGAGAGCCTGGTCTATCGCGGGAAGGGTAACGGCACCCGGTTGGGCCGGGCCGGCCGGTTCTGGCTGATGAACAACGCGCTGCTGCTGGCCCGCCTGCCGGTGTTCCAGGCGCTGCTGTGGACGGGGATGCACATCCTGGTCGCCAACGGCATCACGTTGGTCGGGCTGTTCCTGGTGCGGTTCGTGCTCTCCGACCGGGTCATCTACGGATCCGCGTGGGAGGTCAAGCGCGACCCGGTGCGCTTGCTGGTCGACACGGAAGGGGAGGAGGCACCGGTGACCGCGACCCGCAAGCGGTACACGCATCTGAAGTACCGGTATGACGTGGCGGGTGTGGTGACGATCGGGTCGCAGATCCTGTTGCCGGAGCTGGAGTTCTTCCGGGCGCAGTGGGTGGCCGACGCCGACGTGGACATTGCGGTGCGGGTGGGGGATGTGGGGCCGCGGCGGCCGCGGCGGCGTGCGGCGATGACGGAGTATTCGGCGATATCCACGCTGCGGTACGAGGAGCACCTGGGCCGGTTGGGGGCGAACTTCCGGATCGAGCTGGGTGAGCCGATCAACCTCCTGGTCGGCCCGCTGCTGGCCCGGTCGCCGCACGTGGTGTACACAAACGTGATCGAGGCGCTGCTGCGGTTCGTAATGGTGTCCCGCGGCAAGATGCTGCTGCACTCGGCGTGCGTGTCGCTGGACGGCGTGGGCGTGATGCTGTCCGCTCTGACCGACACCGGCAAGACGGCCACGGTGCTGCGGCTGCTGCGCGAGCACGGCGGGCTGTTCCTGTCCGACGACATGACGGTGGTCGACGAGCACGGGATGGCGACGTGTTTCCCCAAACCGTTGACGATCAGCGCGCACACGCTGCGCGCGGTCAACGCGCAGGACCTGACGCCGAAGGAGTGGCGGCGGCTACGGTGGCAGAGCTGGCTGCACTCCAAGGGCGGACGGTCCCTTGCCCTGACGCTGAGCAAGTTCAACGTGCCCATCATGGGCATCAACGCGATCACCCAGCTGCTGGTACCGCCGCCGAAGTACACAGTGGACCGTCTGGTGCCCTGCCGGCTGGGACGTAGCACCCGGGTCGACGAGCTGTTCATCATCGAGCGGGGCGCCCCGCGCATCCAGGACCTGGATCCGCAGACCACACTGGCCCGGATGATCGTCAACACCGACGACGCGTACGGCTTCCCACCGTTCCGGTACCTGGCCCCGGCGATCACCATCAACGGCCTCGGCTACATCCAGCTGCGCGAGCGGGAACGGGAGATCCTCGCCGGGTTCCTGTCCCACGTACGCACGCGGGTACTGGCGTCGGACAACTTCGGCTGGTCCGACGAGATCCCCCGGCTGCTCCACAATGGACCGCTGTCCGACTCGGCCAGCCCGGTTACCCGGGTACACCAGGAACGTGGTGGGTTGCACACGTGGCCGGGGTGGGGGCGGCCGGAGCCGGAGGCGGCGTGAGCAGCGCGGAAGCCTCCGACGTCGCTGGCGACCTCCCCCCGGTCGCCGGCGACCGGCCGTCCATGCTGGCCGTCGAGCAGCCGCCGCCGGAGCGCGGCGGCGCGCCGGAACCCACCGTGGTCGCGCCGGCTGCCGCTTGGCGGGAGCGGGTACGCCGGGCAACCGGGTGGCTGCTGGTGCGTGCGGTGCCGGTGGCCGCGATCGGTGGGCTGGCCGCGTTCCTGCGGTTGTGGCAGCTGACCCGGGTCGGGTTCAACAGCGACGAGGCCGTCTACTCCGGCACCGCCGCGTCGATCGCGGGTGACCAGTCGCTGCGCGCGATGTTCCCGGTGTTCCGGGCGCACCCGCTGCTGTTCCAGACGCTGCTGGCGCTGGCCGGGCACGGTCACCCACCGTCGGAATGGACGGCCCGGGCCGTGCCGGCCGTCATTGGTGTACTGACCGTGCTGGTCACCTACCTGCTCGCCACCCGCATGTACGAGCGCACCGCCGGCCTGGTCGCCGCCGGAATCCTCGCGGTGATGCCCTACCACGTCGTGGTCAGCCGGCAGGTGCTGCTCGACGGGCTGATGACCCTGCTGGCCACGGTCACGCTGTACTGCATCGTGCGGTACGCGGAGTCGGCGGCGCTGCGCTGGCTGGTCGCGGCGGGCGCGGTGATGGGGGTGACGATCCTGGCCAAGGAGACCAGCATCGTGCTGCTCGGCGGCGTGTACGCATTCTTCGCGCTGACGCCGACCATCCGCATGCGCCTGACCCATCTGCTGCTCGCCGCGCTGGCCATGGTCGCCACGGTCGCCCCGTTCCCGGTGGTGCTTGCCCTGTCCGGCCGGGCCTCCACCGGCCGTAACTACCTGCTGTGGCAGGCGTTTCGCCGCGGCAACCACGGGCTCGCGTTCTACGTCCAGACCCTGCCGCCGGCACTGGGTTGGGTGGTCGTGTTCGCCGCGCTGGCCGGACTGGTGTGGCTGTTCCGGGAGCGGACCTGGCGGGAGCGGCTGCTGCTGTGCTGGGTGCTGGTGCCGCTGGCGTTTTTCACGTTGTGGCCGGTGAAGGGATACCAGTACCTGCTGCCCATGGCGCCGGCCGTCGCCATGCTCGCGGCCCGCGCCATCAGCCGGCTGTCCACAGTGTCACTGCTGCGCCGCATCGGGCTGGCGCAGCGGCGTTGGCTGCGCCCGGCCGTGGTCGCCACCGCGGCCACGGCGACGTTGGCGACCCTGGCCGTGCCGACCTGGTCGGTGGTGAACCCGTCACCCACCGGGAAGTTCCTGGCCGGTACCGGCGGCCTGCCCGGCGGCCGTGAGGCCGGGCAATGGGTGCGGCGCAACGTGCCGGTCGGCGCACAGTTGCTGGCGATCGGCCCGTCCATGGCCAACGTGCTGGAGTTCTACGGTCGGCGCCGGGTCTACGCGCTGTCGGTCAGCTCGAACCCCAACGACCGCAACCCCGCGTACCTGCCCGTGCCCAACCCGGACCGGTCGCTGCGCCAGGGCGAGTTCCAGTACCTCGTGTGGGACTCCTACACCGCGCACCGCGCCGCGTTCTTCGCCGACGAGACCAAACGACTGGTCGACAAGTACCACGGTGTGGCCGTCTACACCGCAACGCAGCAGATCCGGGATAAAGAAGGTCACCTGGTGGCGCAGCCGATCATCATCATCTACGAGGTGCGGGCATGAGACGTATCGCTGCTGTGCTCGCGACGGCCGCCCTGCTGGTTCCGGCCGCCCCGGCCGCGGCGGCGCCCGACGACCACACGGCGACTCCGATCCGGCATTTCATCTACCTGATGCAGGGCGACCGCACCTTCGACAACTACTTCGGAACCTACCCCGGCGCCGACGGCATCCCCGCGGGCGCCTGCCAACCGCTGGTCCTCGCCCGGCCGCAGAGCGGCTGCGTCAAGCCGTACCCGCTGCACGCCACCAACCCGCAACCCCTCGAACCCGGCCGCAGCACCATCAACGGGCAACTGGACAACGGCAAGCTGGACGGCTTCGTCGCCGCCTACGCGGCCCAGGGCCGGGACGGCACCACCGCGATGGGCTTCTACGACAACCGGGACCTGCCGTTCTACTGGAGCGTGGCGCAGCGGTACGTGCTGTTCGACAGGTTCTTCGGCAGCGTGCCGTACGGGTACCGCACCAACCGCTCCTACTGGGTCGCCGCCGCACCCCAGCCGGGCGGGACGGACAAGGTTCCCACCGGTGGCTACGGCAACCAGGCCACCGTCTTCGACCGGCTGCAAGCGGCCGGCGTGTCCTGGAAGTTCTACGTGCAGGACTACCAACCCACCCAGACCTTCCGCGCCATCACCCCCACCAACCCCGCAACGCAGACGGTACGGGTGCCGCTGCTCAACTACGCCCGGTTCGTCGACGACCCGGCGATGCGTTCGCACATCGCCGACCTTGACCAGTACTACCGCGACCTGGCCGCCGGCACCCTCCCTGCGGTCGCGTACGTGGCCACCTCCGGGGCCAGCGAACGCGCAGCGCGCAGCATCCCCACGGGGCAGAACCTGGTGCGCGGCATGCTCACCCAACTGATGCTCAGCCGGTACTGGCGCGGCTCTGCGTTCCTGTGGTCCTACGACGGCTCCGGCGGCTGGTACGACCACGTCGCCCCACCGCCGGGCATGGGCCTGCGGGTACCGGCGCTGCTGGTCAGCCCGTACGCCCGTGCCGGGCAGGTCGACCACACGACGCTGGACTCGGTCGCCGCGCTACGGTTCATCGAACACAACTGGGGCCTGCCGGCGCTGACCGCCCGCGACGCCGCCGCGGGCGACCTCACCACCGCGTTCGACTTCACCGCCCGGCCCCGGCCCGCCGAGATCATCCCGGCCGACCAGGCAACCAGCCACCCACCACTGGTGAAGGTCGGCATCATCTACCGGTTCTACGGTGCCGCCCTGCTGTTCGCGCTGCTACTGGTCGGCGTCGCCGCGGCCGGACCGCGGCTGCGCCGCAGGCGCGGCGGCACCCCGGCCGCCCCGCAGCCGTCCCAGATGCAGGAGGAGGTGCCGGTCGCGTGAAAGCCGTGACCCGCCTGGCCACCGTAGCGCTGGCCGTCACCGCTGTCGCCGTGCTGGCCCCTACCGCGGGTTGGGCCGGCACGCCGGCGCGGCGGCCGCACCCGCACCGCAAGCCCTGGCCGATCACCGTCACCATCCAGACCGTGCCGGCGCTGCCCGGCGTCCGGCTCGCGTTCGACGGGCGGGCGCTGGTCACCAACGCCGCCGGCACCGCCTCGTACACGGCTGAGCACAACTTCGCCAGACACACGCTGTCCCTTGTGGACACCACACAGATCCAGCCCGCACGGCGGTACCGGTTCGCCCGCTGGGCCGGGCAACGCGACCCGAACCAGGCCTTCCGCCCCACGGTGACCGGTCTGCCGATGCGGGCCAACTACACCGTGACCGCCGCGTTCACCGTCCAGTACCCGATCACCGCGAGCCTCGTCGACCAGCACGGCACGGCACTTGACCTCAGCCGGGTGTCCGCACTGACCATCAAGAGCGACACCGGCCAGGTGCTGCGCATGCCGACCACCGGCGTGCTGTGGTTGGACGGCACGGTCCCCGACTACCGCAAGAGCGCACTGGTCGAATCGAGTGTGTACTACTCGGTCCAATCACTGGTGATGGGTGGTACCAACATCGTCGACGCGGGCCGGCAACGCTTCACACCCGCGAAAGGCGCCACCGTCGTCGTCACCGGCCAGGTGCACGACCTGACCATCACCGCGCGCGACGCCCTGTTCCGCGACCCGCTCGGTACCTGGGCACTGGTGACCGGACCGGACGGCCGCACGCAGGCGGTCCGCTTCAGCGCCAGTCACAGCGTCACCCTGCACAACCTGCCGCGCGGGGCGTACCACGTCACCGTCGCCGGCGCCCGCGGCGTCGTGCTGGACGAACAGGTCGGCCTGTCCCGCGACCAGGCGATGCGCATCGCCGTGCTGAGCACCAGCGACGTCGCCACCATCGGCACCGCGCTGGCGGCGCTCGCACTGGTCCTGCTGTTCGCCGGCCGGCGGCGGCTGCGCCGCATCCCGCGGCGCGCCTTCGCCGCGGTGGTCGAGTTCCTGCGCCCGCTGCCCTCACCCGGCGAGGTGGCGACACGATGAACCGTCGGACGCGAACCCGTGCCGCAGCGCTGTGCGCGCTCGTTGCCGTGACCGCACTCGTGCTGCCGCCCGCGACCACGCACGCGCAGTCCCCCGCGCCGCACGCCAGCGCCACCCCGGCCGTCCCGCTGCTCGCGTTCTACTACATCTGGTTCGACCCCACCTCCTGGAACCGCGCGAAAACCGACCACCCGCAGCTGGGCAACTACTCCAGCGACGACCCGCGGGTGCTGCGCCAGCACATCGAGTGGGCCAAGTCCGCGGGCATCGACGGGTTTATCGTCAGCTGGAAGGACACCGCCACCAACGACCGACGGCTGCGGCTGCTCATGGGTGTGGCCGCGCAACTGGACTTCAAACTCGCGATGATCTATCAAGGGCTCGACTTCAACCGCAAGCCACTACCCGCAACCCAGGTCGCGGCGGACTTCGCGACCTTCCGCGACGAGTACGCCGCTGACCCGGTGTTCTACCGCATCGGCGGCAAGCCGCTGACCATTTTCAGCGGCACCTGGGCGTACAGCCGCACCGACGTCGCCCGGATCACCGACCCCGTCCGGGGATCCATGCTGGTCCTCAACACGGAGAAGACCGTCGACGGGTACCAGCGGCTGGCCGACGTCACCGACGGGGACGCCTACTACTGGTCGTCGGTCAACCCGGCCACCAACGGCAACTACGGCGCGAAACTCACCGCGATGAGCACGGCGATCCACCGTAACCACCAGTACTGGATCGCGCCGTTCGCGCCCGGCTTCGACGCCCGGCTCGTCGGCGGCAGCAAGACCGTCGACCGGCGCAACGGACAGACCCTACGCGACGAATACGCCACCGCGCTCGGCTCCTCGCCCGACGCGCTCGGCCTGATCAGCTGGAACGAGTTCAGCGAAAACTCCTATGTGGAGCCTTCCCAGTCCTACGGCCTGCTGTACCTGGACGTACTGCGGCAACTACGCCGCACCCCGGTGCCGCAACCGCCCTCGGCCACCGACTCCAGCGGCGAAGCCACCGCGCCCGGCCGGCTGCACACCAGCGCGCGGCCCGTCCTGCTGCTGTTCGGATTCCCGCTGCTCCTGCTGATCGGCGTCGGGCTGCTCGGCCGCCGGCAGCGCCGCCGCGATCAGCCGCCCGGCCCGCCAGGCCACCACCCCGATCCGCCCGCACCACGCCCCGACTCCGTCAGCGCCGGAAACCACCGACCCATGCACTGACCGCACCCCTCGCCCGAGCAGCACATACCGTGGAGGAACACCCGTGAAACGCCAACCACGGCGGCGCGCGCGCCGCCCCCTCTTAGCCGCCGCGCTGGCGTGCACCACCCTCCCGTTACTCAGCTCCGCCGCCCACGCCTCGCTACCCGGTGCGGACCCGCACCTGACCCGGGCGCCCTACCTGACCGACTCGACCGCATCCTCGGTGCAGGTCACCTGGGCGACCAGCGCGCAGAGCCGGGGCATCGTGCGCTACGGCGTACCCGGCGGCTGCACCGCCGGTTCGGTCCAGTCGGCCAGCGCGGGCAACCCGATCACCGTCAACGGCGTGACCGAGTATCAGAACAGCGTCGCGGTCACCGGCCTGTCCGCTGGTACCGCCTACTGCTACCGGGTCTACAGCGCCGACGGGACCGACCTGCTGGGCAGCAACGCCTCCCCGCAGTTCACCACCCTCGAAGCTGCGCAGAGCACCACCGCGTTCAGCTTCGACGTCCTGGGCGACTGGGGTGACACCACCAACAGCGGCGTTAACGACGGCACCCTCAATGCCAACCAGGCCGGTGTCGACGCGCAGATCGCGGCCAGCGGCGCGCGGTTCGCCGTGTCCACCGGCGACGTCGGCTACCCCGGTGGCACGCAGACCAACTACGGCGACCTCAACCAGACCGGTGCCAACATCGGTGCGGTGTTCGGTCCGTCCTTCTGGGCCGTCCCCGGGCAGAGCATCCCGCTGCACGGTGTCACCGGCAACCACGGCCAGAACTCCAACTTCCTGAGCATCTGGCCGCAGACCGCGTCCGTCACCGGATCCAACGGCGTGTACACCATGTGGCCCTACTCCGCGTTCGACGGGATCACCGCGGCCAGCTACCCCACGTCGTACTACGCGTTCTCCACGGGCGGTGTGCGTTTCTACATGCTCGACGCGTCCTGGGGGGACACCAACGTGGGTAGCGCCACCGGAGGCACCTGCGGCTCGCACTGCGCCATGTACCAGGTGGACCGCGACGCCCACTGGACATCCAGCTCCGCGTCGCAGGAGTACGCCTGGGTGGCCGCCGACCTGGCCGCGCACCCCGGCGGGTTGAAGATCGCGGCGTTCCACTTCCCGCTGCGCTCCGACGACCAGACCGAACCCGACGACGCCTACCTCAAGTACACCCCCGGCAGCACCGGCACCCTCGAACAACTGCTACACGACGGCGGCGTGCAACTGGTCTTCAACGGTCACGCGCACGACTACCAGCGCAACGTGGCACCACCCGGCGGCGTGGTCAGCTACGTCACCGGCGGCGGCGGCGCCAAATCCTCCACCGTCAGCAGTTGCGCCACCACCGACGCGTACGCCATCGGCTGGTCGGAGACCAAGCAAACCGGTAGCGCCTGCGGGACGGCGACCAAGCCGACCAGCGGCTCGCAGCTGTACCACTTCCTGAAAGTCACCGTCAACGGCAGCACCGTCACCGTGGCGCCCACCGACTCGCAGGGCCGCACCTTCGACCCGCAGACCTACAACTTCGGCACCGACACCACCGCACCCAACGCACCGGGTGCTCTCACCGCGACCCTGCCCAGCTCCACCAAGGCGAAACTGACCTGGTCGGCGGCGAGCGACAACCTCGGCGTGCACGCCTACGACATCTACCGCAACGGCACCTACCTGGCCACCACCAGCGCCACGGTCACCACCTACACCGACGCCACCATCATCGCCGGCGCCGGCTACGACTACCAGGTCGCCGCCCGCGACCTCGCTGGCAACACCACCTCCGCGACCGCGAGCGTCAACGGCGGCGGTGCCACCGACACCACACCACCCACCACGCCGGGCAGCTTCACCGCGACCGCCAGCAGCGCCACCACCGCGACGCTGACCTGGACGCCAGCCACGGACAACGTCGGCATCGCCAGCTACACCATCCTGCGCGGCGGCACCGCCGTCGCCACCGTCGCGGCCGGCAACACCTC
>JBPYFB010000027.1:0-5710 GCA_051986465.1 Rugosimonospora sp. | reverse complement strand
GGCGGTGGAGACGCACGAAGGCATCGAGAAGGAACGATTCATGGCGCTGATGCCAGAGCGCCGGGCGCACCACTACGTCGATCTGGCGCGCGGCCTCGCTCAGATCGGCGATGTTGAATGGGCGAGTGAGATGCTGCTGGAAGGCGATCGGCTCGCCCCCTCCGAGATCCGGTGCCGGCCGATCGCGCACGAGGTCCTGTCGGACATCCTGCGGAGGACGAAGGGTACCCCTGGTGCACCGGTCGTCGAACTCGCCGAGCACATGGGCGTCGGAGTCTGAGACGGTCGCCCCCGGCGCCACGCCGGGGCGGGTGCTGTACGTCCTCGCATGCGGTTCGCCGGCGGCCCGCGCGGTCGGCCGGCTCGTGGCTCTCGCCCGGCGCGACGGCTGGGACGTCTGCCTGGTGGCCTCGCCCGACGGTCGCAAGTTCATCGACGTACCCGCCCTGGTCGCGCAGACCGGGCACCCGGTGCGCAGCACCTACAAGAACCCGGGCGACCTCGACGTGCTGCCCGAGCCGCACGGGATCGTGGTGGCCCCGGCGACCACCAACACGATCAACAAGTTCGCCGCCGGAATCGCCGACACCCTCCCGCTCGGCATGCTCGTGGAGGGGCTCGGCAAGGGCCTGCCGATCGTGGCCATGCCGTACACGAACGCGGCGATGGCCGCGCACCCCGCGTTCGTACGCAACGTCGAGCTGCTGCGCGAGTGGGGCGTGGTGGTGCTGTTCGGCCCGGAGGTCGTCACGCCGCACCCGCCCGGCACCGGCGACGAGCACGTCGACGAGTTTCCCTGGCACCTGACGCTCACCGCGCTCGCCCAGGCGGGCCACGACGGCGTAGCTCGCTGGTAACCTCGCGGCCGTGAGCGTCAGCAAAGCGTGCGTGCCGTGACCGCCGTGAGTGAGGGGCCGGGGCCGGTCAGCGTCGCCGACGTCGTGGCCTGGCTCCAGGACCGGTACCCGCCCGGCTGGGCCGAGGAGTGGGACCGGGTGGGGCTGGTCCTCGGCGAGCCGCAGGCGCCGGTACGCCGGATCCTGCTCGCGGTCGACTGCGTACCCGAGACGGTCGAGGAGGCCGTGGCGGGCGGCGCGGATCTGCTCGTGACGCACCATCCGCTACTGCTGCGCGGCGTGTCCAGCGTGGCGCCGGTGACGTACAAGGGCCGCATCGTGCACCGGATGATCAAGGCGGGCATCGCGCTGTTCGTCGCGCATACCAACGCCGACGTCGCCGCGCCGGGCGTCTCGGACGCGCTCGCCGCCCGGCTCGGCCTCGGTCAGCTGCGGCCGTTGCGCCCGGCCGAGGGGGCCGCCGCCGGGCAGGGCCGGGGCTCGGGCCGGGTCGGGCGGCTGCCGGCACCCGTCGCGCTGGCGGAGCTGACCCGGCTCGCCGCGGATGCCCTGCCGCCCACCGCGTGGGGCGTGCGGGCCGCGGGTACGGCGGACCGCATGGTGTCCACGGTTGCGGTGTGCGGCGGTGCCGGCGACACGTACCTGGCCGACGCGGTGGCGGCCGGGGTCGACGCGTACCTCACCGCTGACCTGCGCCACCACCCGGCGAGCGAGCACCTGGCCGGCGGCGGGCCGGCCCTGATCGACGCCGCGCACTGGGCCACCGAGCGGCCGTGGCTGGACGAGCTCGCCGGCGCGCTGCGCCCCGCCTTTCCCGGTACCGAGGTCGCCGTCTCCGACCTCGTCACCGACCCCTGGACCGTGCATATCCGTCTCCTCGACGACAAGGAGCCGCGCCCGTGAAGGCCGACCCGGACGCCCAGCGTCGCCTGCTCGATCTGCAAGCCATCGACACCACGCTCGCCCAGCTCAACCATCGCCGGCGCAACCTGCCGGAGCATGCCGAGCTGAGCCGGCTGGCCCGGGAGGCGGCCGCCGCCGACGACGAGCGGGTACGCGCGCAGGTCGGCGTGGACGACCTCGACCGGGACATCGCGCGCCTGGAGCGGGACGTGGACCAGGTCCGTACCCGGGCCGCCAAGGACCAGAGCCGGCTGGACGCGGGTACCGGGCCGGTGCGCGAGCTGGAGGCGCTGCAGCACGAGATCGCCTCGCTGGCCCGGCGCAAGTCCGAGCTGGAGGACGCCGAGCTGGAGCTGATGGAGCAGCGGGAGACGGCCCAGGCCGCCCTCGAGGAGGTACGCGCACGGCTGGCGGAGCGGCGCGAACAGATCGCCGGCGCGGAGAGCCGCCGGGACGAGGCGCTCGCCGCGATAGCCAAGGAGGAGGAGGCGCGTCAAGCCGAGCGCGCTCCGCTGGTGAGCGGGCTGCCGGCCGACCTGGTCGCGCTCTATGACCGGATCCGGGAGTCGTCCGGCGGGGTGGGCGCCGCGATGCTGCGCGCCGGCCGGTGCGAGGGTTGCCGGCTGGAGCTGTCCGGCAGTGACCTGGTCGCCGTACGGACCGCCGAACCCGACGAGGTCTTCCGCTGCGAGGAGTGCCGCCGGATCCTGGTGCGTACGGCTGAGTCCGGGCTGTGACCGTCGCGGCGGCCGCCGCCGTGGCTGCCCGTGCCGCCGCCGTGATCACCCCAAGATCACCGCAACTTCATTGAAGTTGCGGTGTCCCGGCCCCGCCAACACCGCAACTTCAATGAAGTTGCGACGAAGGGGACCGCGAGAAAGGAGCGGCGGTGAAGGTTGTTGTCGAGGCGGACGGCGGCTCGCGGGGCAACCCCGGGCCGGGCGGGTACGGCGCGCTGGTGCGCGACGCGGATACCGGGGAGGTACTGGCCGAGCGCTCCGGTTCGTTGGGCGTGACGACCAACAACGTCGCCGAGTACAGCGGCCTGATCGCCGGCCTCGCCGCCGCCGCCGAACTGGGCGCACGCGAGGTCGAGGTGCGGATGGACTCCAAGCTCGTCGTCGAGCAGATGTCCGGCCGGTGGCAGATCAAGCATCCGGCGCTGCGCCCGCTCGCCGCGGAGGCGGCCGCGATCGCGAAAGCCTTCGAGCGGGTACGGTTCGGCTGGGTACCGCGCGAGCGCAACCGGCACGCCGACGCGCTCGCGAACCGGGCGATGGACGCGGCCGAGTCCGAAGTGGACACTGGCGAGCAGGAGGCGGTCGGGGAGCAGGCGCCGCCGTCCCGGTCCTGGGAACCGCCGGCCGCCGCGCCGATCCGCCTGATCCTGGTCCGGCACGGGGAGACCGAGCTGACCGCGCAGCGCCGCTACTCGGGCCGCGGCGACACCCCGCTCGCCGACCGGGGCAGGGCACAGGCAGCGGCGGCGGCGGCGCGGGTGGCCGGCCTGGGCGGGCCGCTCGCGGCCGTGGTCAGCTCACCCCTGGGCAGGTGTACCGAGACCGCGCGCGCGATCGCGTCAGCCGCCGGCGGCGTACCCGTGGAGACCGACCCGGACCTGGTCGAGTGCGACTTCGGTGCGTGGGAGGGGCACACCTTCGCGGAGGTACGCGACGGGTGGCCCAAGGAGCTGGAGCGCTGGCTCGCCTCGACCGCGGTCGCACCGCCTGAGGGGGAGTCCCTGCGCGCGGTGGCGGTACGGGCGCGGCGGGCGCTGACCCGGGTGCGGGAGCGGTACCCGAGCCAGTGGGTGGCGGTGGTGTCCCACGTGTCGCCGCTCAAGCTGATACTGCGCGACGCGCTCGGCGGTGGCGACGAGCTGCTGTACCGGCTGTACCTCGATCCGGCCGGTCTGTCTATTGTGGACTACTGGGCGGATGGCGGTATCGCGGTCCGAACCGTCAACGACACCGCCCACCTGGCATGATTCACGGTTCCCCGGTAGCGGCGATGGCGGCGAGTTTGGGCAGCAGCCAGGGCGCGATGACCTGCTGTACCCCCTCGGGCGTGAAGTGCAGCCCGTCGCTGCGTACCCGCAAGCCGTTGACGCTCCACGTGAACGTCCCGTTTGGACAGACGAGCCGGTTGAGGTCGAGCACTGTGATGGTCGCCGGATGCTTCGCCGCCTCGGCGTTCAGCAGCCGGTTCCACGCGTCCACCCGCGCCGGCTCGTCCTCCGGGTACAGGCCGCCGCCGGGCGCCTCGGCCCGGTGCGTGTACGGCGCGGTCAGCAGTACCACGCGCGCGCCCCGGGCACTCGCCACCGCGATCGCCTGGTCGAGCTGGCCGGTCAGGTACGCGTCGTACGGCGCCTGCCCGACGTGCTGGTACACGCCGTTCAGCTTGCGGTCCATCAGTTCCCAGCGGTCCAGCAGGATCACCGACACGTCGGGGTCTTCGGCGTTGACCGCCCGGCGCCAGATCGTCGGCCACGCGGTGCAGTACGGGTAGTTGGTGTGCGGGGAACCCAACTGCAGAATGTCGGGGAGCAGCGCGATGCCGCAGCCCTCGACGGCGCCCACGCTCACGTCGATACCGGGGTGCGGCGGCAGGTAGGTACCGAGCGTCCACGCCACCGAGTCGCCGAGAACCGTGACCCGGGGCTGCGAGCCGGCGCGGCGGCCCGGTCGGCGCATGGGTGCCGGGGCCGCGCCGGGCGTGCCGCGCATGCTCGGGCGCGCCGTCGGGTTCGCCACGACGATGGGCGCCGCGGGCGAGGTACCGGCCGCGAGCGTGGTGCTGGGCATCGTGGCGATACCCACCGCCGCGACCGTCAGCCCGACCGCCACGGTCACCGCGGCGACGGGTACCAGGCGCGGTGCGTGGCGCAGCCAGCGGCCCTCCCGGATCGGGCGCTCCACAAGGTGGTACGAGGCCGTGGCGACCAGCAGCGTCAGCGCGACCCGTACGGCCAGCAGCACGGGACCGGTCAGGCCGGTACGCGCCGAGCCGACGAACTGGAACAGCGGCCAGTGCCACAGGTACACGCCGTAGGAGATGCGCCCGAGGCGTACCAGCGGCGCCAGGCCGAGCAGGCGCGCTGTGGGCGAGGCGGGGCTGCGTACCGCGTGCGCGATGACCGCCGCGACGGCCAGCGCGCCCAGGGTCAGGCCGCCGTGGTAGAGCCAGGCCGCGGTGCCCTCGGCGTGCGTCCACAACCATGCGGTACCGGCGGCGCCGGCGAGCGCGAGCAGTCCGAGTACGGAGTGGCGTGGGGCGCGCCATCGCCGGCCCGACGGTTGCGCGAGGACGACCGCGAGCGCGCAGCCGATCAGCAGCGCCTGGGCGCGGGTGTCCGTACCGAAGTAGTCGCGATTCACGTCATCCGGCCGGTACCAGATGATGTCTGAGATCGCCGAAGCGGCGGCGCCGAGCAGCGCGGCGGCAAGCAGCGCCCGCGGCCGTTTCGCCAGCACCACGAGCGCCACCACGATCAGCGGCCACAACAGGTAGAACTGCTCCTCGATGCCGAGCGACCAGGTGTGTTGCAGCGGCGACGGCGCGGCGGTCTGGGCGAAGTAGTCGCTGCCGCGGTAGAGCATGCGCCAGTTGGCCACGTAACCGAGCGCGGCCAGTGCATCGCCACGCAGTAGCTGCACCTCGACCGGCGGCAGCAGGAAGCGGCCCGCGGACACCACGCAGACAAGCACGAGGAGCAGGGCCGGCAGCAGGCGCCGGGCCCGGCGTCCCCAGAACGCGGCGAGCCGGATCCGGCCGTAGCGGCGGTGCTCGGCGAGCAGCAGCGACGTGATGAGGAAGCCGGAGAGTACGAAGAACGCGTCCACGCCGAGGAATCCGCCCGGCAGGAAGCCGACCCCGCCGTGGAAGAGCAGCACCGCGGTGACCGCCAGGGCGCGCACGCCATCGAGAGCGGGTTGGTAGCCGTAAGC
>JBPYFB010000026.1:0-6150 GCA_051986465.1 Rugosimonospora sp. | reverse complement strand
GCGGCCTGAGGCATCTCGAGGTACGCCGCGGCGCGTACCGGGACTCGGTGCGGCTGATGCAGATCAGCCAGGCGGTACGGGAGGTACCCGGAGTCAGCGGCGCGCTCGTCGCGATGGCCACCGAGCTCAACCTGGACCTGGCCGCCGGGATGGGCTTCACCCGCCCCGACGGCGCGACCCCGGGCGACATGCTCGTCGCGCTCGCAGGCGACAGCGAGGCGGCGATCGCCGGCGCGCTGGACCGGCTCGACACCGAACTGAGCGCCCGGTCAGTTGTCGAAGCCGCCGCCACCGGTACGGTCCCGCCCCGCACCGCCGGCTCCGCTGTCCGTCGCGCAGGCGCCAACGTGGTGGTGGTCTCCACGCCCGGCCGGTACGCGTTCCTCGAGGCGATGGACGCGCTGGACGCCGGCGCCTCGGTACTCGTCTTCTCCGACAACGTGCCGGTCGAGCAGGAGATCGCGCTCAAGGAGGCCGGTGCCGCGCGCGGGCTGCTCGTGATGGGCCCCGACTGCGGTACGGCGGTGCTGGGCGGGGTCGGCCTGGGCTTCGCCAACGTGGTACGCCCCGGGCCGGTCGGCCTGGTCGCCGCGTCCGGTACCGGCGCGCAGCAGGTGATGTGCCTGCTCGACGAGGCTGGGGTCGGTATCTCGCACTGCCTGGGCGTGGGCGGGCGGGACCTGTCCGCGGCGGTCGGTGGCCGCTCGGCCCTGGCCGCGCTGGACGCGCTGGACGAGGATCCCGCGACCGAGCTCATCGCGGTCATCGCGAAGCCGCCCGACCCCGCCGTCGCGCGCGCCTTGCGGGAGCGCGCCGATCGCGCCCGTACCCCCGTCATCTTCGGCCTGCTCGGCCCGGACCAGCCGGACCTGACCGCCACCGCCGAGCGGGTCCTCGCCGCCCTGGGCCGGCCGGTGCCGGCCTGGCCGGCGTGGCACGAAACAGGGGAGCCGCGCGGTGGCGGGATCCGAGGGCTCTACTGTGGAGGGTCGCTGTGCGACGAGGCGATGGCGATCGTCTCGGCGGCGCTCGGCACCGTGCGCTCCAACATCCCGCTCCGTCCAGAGTGGCGGATCGCGCCGACCGAAAGTCTGTCCGAAAGGGACGGTGGCCACGTGATGCTGGACTTCGGAGACGACGAGCTGACCCTCGGCCGGCCACACCCGATGATCGACGGTACCCTGCGCCGCGAGCGCCTCGCCGCCGAGGCCGCCGACCCGACCTGCGCGGTACTCCTGCTCGACGTGGTGCTCGGGTACGGCGCCGACCCCGATCCGGCGGCGAGCCTGGCGCCCGCCGTCGCCGCGGCGGCAGAGCACGGACCGCACGTGGTCGTGGCGCTCGTCGGTACCGCCGGCGACCCGCAGGGCCGCGACCGCCAGGCGCAGGCGCTGCGTACCGCGGGCGCGCACGTCTTCGCTTCCAACGCCGCGGCCGCCCGGTTCGCCACCGCTCTGGTGCGGCGCGATGGCTGACCTCCTCGCGGGCGAGCCGCGCCTGGTGACCGTCGGCGCCGACCTGTTCGCCACCGCGCTCGCCGCGCAGGCCGCGCCGTTCACGCCGGTGGCCTGGCGACCGCCGCCGCACGCGGTCGCCGGCGCGCTGGTGACCGTCGCGGCCGACCCGCGGCGCCCGGCCGCCAACGCCGAGGCCGCGCGCCGGATGCTCGCCGCCGGCGCCACGCTCGTGGACGTCCGGCCGGCGAGCGAGGTGGTCGGGTTGCGGCGCGGCCAGTTCTGCCACGCCGGCCCGCCTGTCGACTGGGCGCGCGCCTCCGGGCCGCTGCGCGGTGCGCTGATCGGAGCGATGCTCTTCGAAGGGCTCGCCAGCGATCCGGAACAGGCCCGGCAGGCGCTTTCCAGCGGTACCGGCATCGAACTGGTGCCCTGCCACGCGCTGGGCGGCGTCGGGCCGATGGCCGGCGTGGTGTCCCCGTCCATGTGGGTGTTCGTGGTGCGCGACGAGGTGCACGGCAACACCAGCTGGTGCACCCTGAACGAAGGGCTGGGCACGGTGCTGCGCTACGGCGCGTACGGCCCCGACGTCATCGAGCGGCTGCGCTGGATGGCGGCGGTGCTCGGGCCGGCGCTGGGCGCGGCGGTGCGCGGGTACGGGCCGCTCGACGTCAAGGCGATCGTCGCCCAGATGCTGCACATGGGCGATGAGGGGCACAACCGCAACCGGGCCGGTACCCTCATGCTGCTGCGCGAGCTGCTTCCGTACATTGTGGACAGTGGTCGGCCGCAGCGCGAGGTCGCCGAGGTGGCCCGCTTCATCGGCGGCAACGACCACTTCTTCCTGAACCTCGTCATGCCCGCGGGCAAGCTGCAGAACCGGGCCGCCGCGGGCATCCCGGGTGCCACCCTGGTGACCGCCATGGCGCGCAACGGCACCGACTTCGGCATCCAGGTCTCGGGTACCGGCGACGCGTGGTTCACCGGCCCCGCCGCGGTACCCGTGGGCCTGTTCCTCGGCGGGTACGGGCCGGCGGACGCCAACCCCGACATCGGCGACTCGGCGATCACCGAGACTTCGGGGCTGGGCGGTTTCGCGATGGCGGGAGCCCCGGCGATCGTGCGCTTCGTCGGCGGTACGGTCGCCGACGCGCTGCGCACGACCGGGGAGATGTACGAGATCACCGTGGCCGAGAACCCCGCCTACACCCTGCCGGTGCTGGATTTCCGCGGTACCCCGACCGGTATCGACGTCACCAAGGTGGTGCGTACCGGTATCCTGCCGCAGATCAACACCGGTATCGCCGGCCGGGTGGCGGGTACCGGCCAGGTGGGCGCGGGACTGGTGAATCCGCCGATGGAGTGTTTCACCGCCGCCGTACACGCATTGGCCGCCACCGCCGAACCGGCTCGGTAATACAACAGTAAGAACTCCGGGAAGGGCAATAGGCCAACCCTGGCGACTAGTGTGACGGTGACATTGCCGCCTGACTACTTCGCCAGCGTGAAGCGCGTTGGTCCCCCCGGAGAGGTCGAGAGTTGGCTGCTCAGTATCGCCGTGGTGCGCACGTACGGAATGCGCGTGAGCCGCGTCGCCGGTGGCGGATCCCACTCGGCGCGGCCCTGTCCGCACTGTTTCTTGGCATGGGTGGAGTCGCACTCGCCCAAGGCCCCGCCGCGACCAATGCGTCGAGTTCGGATTCGGTGGACTGTACCCTTCTGGTACCGCCGAATCCCTTGACGGCGGCCGGACTCGCCACCCCGTACCGGCTGCTGGCGCCCTGCCACGAGGCGGACCCGGATACCGCCGCGTTCGTCCAGGCGACGGTGATCGACCCGGCCTCGGGCCAGGTGTCCGTCTACGCCCCGCTGGTCATCGACGAGACCAGCACGCCCGCCGTACGGCCCGTGGTACCGCGCCTGCCCGACGGCGCGGTCGTGGGCATCTGGTTCGGCTTCAACGGCGACAACCTCCGGCTGCGCGGCAACTCCGGCAGCCTGAATACGGGCGCCTGCGTCAACGGCGAAGGCGACTCCATCTTCGGCCAGTTCGCGTACTGCAACGCGCCCGCGTTCTTCAACACCGCCGCCGCCGCGGTCACCGCCGGGCGGCTGCACATCCCGGCGCTCGGCGTCGCGCGCGACAACCAGCCCTGCCCGACGGTACGGGACTTCTCGCTCGTCGACATGGACCAGAGTGACAACGTCACCACCTCGTACCTGTCGCTGCCCAACGGGCGGATCGCGCAGAACACCACCGCCAACGCGGCCGCGCTCTCCGCGCAGGGCGCCCGCATCGAAATCAACGGAAGCGACAACGCACTGCTCGACGCGTTCGTGGACCCGGCGCTGGGCTGCGTGCCGTTCACCGCGCCCGACCTTGCCGAGCCCGGTCGCAGTGCGACCTCGCTCGCGCTCAACGAGCTGCAGGCCGCGGCGTACCAGACGGCACCGGTGGCGCTGGTACCGCTGAGCGACCCGATGGCGCAGGACAGCGGCGGTACGAGCGTGGCGAAGACCAACCGGTACCGCGCCGGCGTCAATCAGTCCACAGTGGACATGGCGACCGAGACGCCTGTCGCGTACTGCCAGAGCCTGGTCGGCGTTGGCATGCCGCGGGTCGGGGCGGACCGCGCCTTGACCCGGCACATGGTCTCGCCCGATTCGGGCGCCGCCGACAGCCTCTTCACGTTCCTCGCGCAGCGGCTGGCCGGCAGCTTCGACGTACTCAGCTGCGGCGACATGCTGAAGATGCGCAACCCGGTGCACCTCGTGACCCGGGGCGACGTGGTGGTCGGCGCGACCTTCGACACGACCGCGCCGCCGACGGCGCGGCCGACGGCGACGCAGCCCTCAACGACTTCGAATTCGCCCACGATGCAGCCGACGACACAGTCGCCAGCGACGCAGCCGCCAACGACGCGGCCAACGACGACGCGGCCGACGACGACGCAGCCGACGACGGCGCGGCCGACCGCGTCCAGGACGCGAACGGCGAACCCCAGCCCGTCGTGGACGCGCGGCGCAAGTCCGACGCGCGTCGCGAGTCCGAGTCCGACGCGCGTGCCGAGCCTGCGGCCGAGGGTGACAATCAAGCCCAGTGTGGCACCGGAAACGACGCTTGGCCCCACGCAGGCCGCGCCGGTGATCCGGCCGCCCGCGCCGGCGGACACCTCCGGCGCCGACGACCCGTCGCGCGAGTCCGCCGCGCCCAGTGCGAGTCCCGCGGCGGCCGCGCCGGCCGCGACACCCACCGACCCGGCCATGACGGTCGAGCCGATGCGGGTGCGCGCCGCGACGACCGCGGCGACGAGCCACACCGGCATCCCGATCCCACGCTTCGCCGGCGGCATTCTGGTCGGCGGCGGCTCGGTGTTCTTCGTCGGGCTCATCGTGTACGGGATGCGCGGCAAGCGCCGCCGGCACCACTACCTCGACTACTGACCCAGCCGAGCTTGACTTCGAGCGCGCTCGAACACCTAGAGTGCGTCACCATGCGATACCGGGTTCTCGGGGGTACCGGAATCGAGGTCAGCGCCTACTGCCTCGGCACCATGATGTTCGGCTCCGTCGGCAATGCTGACCACGACGACTGCGTACGGATAATCCACGCCGCCCTGGATCGGGGCATCAACTTCGTGGACACCGCCGACATGTACTCCGCCGGCGAGTGCGAGGAGATCGTGGGCAAGGCGTTGCGGGGGCGCCGCGACGACGTGGTGCTCGCTACGAAGGTGCATTTCCCGATGGGGGAGGGACCGAACCGGGGCGGCAACTCGCGACGGTGGATCGTGCGCGAGGTCGAGGAGAGCCTGCGGCGTCTCGGTACCGAATGGATCGACCTGTACCAGATCCACCGCCCCGATTACACCACCGACATCGAGGAGACCCTGTCGGTCCTCACCGACCTGGTTCGGGCCGGGAAGGTCCGGGCGTTCGGCTGCTCCACCTTCCCCGCGGAGGACATTGTCGACGCGCACCACGTCGCGGAGCGGCGCGGCCTCGGGCGCTTCCGCACCGAGCAGCCGCCGTACTCGATCCTCGCGCGGGGCATCGAGACCTCCGTACTCCCCGTCTGCCAGCGGTACGGGATGGGTGTGCTGGTATGGGCACCGCTCGCCTCCGGCTTCCTCTCCGGCGGGTACCGCAAGGGTCAAACCGTCGACCTGTCCCGAGGGCGGGCCGCGCTCACTCCGGTGCGCTTCGACCCTTCGATCCCGGAGAACGCCGCGAAGCTCGAAGTCGTCGAGCAACTCGTTCAGGTCGCGTCGGGTATCGGCTGCTCGCTGCCCGAGCTGGCGCTGGCCTTCACCACCGCCCACCCGGGCGTCACCTCCACGATCATCGGCCCGCGCACCATGGAACAGCTGGACGGGCTGCTGAAGGGCGCGTCCGTGAGCCTCGACGACGCGACGCTGGACCGCATCGATGAGATCGTGCCACCGGGCACGAACCTGTACCGGGCCGATGGTGCATGGCAGCCGCCCATCCTTGGCGACGCCGCGCGCCGCCGGCGCCTACCGGCGGATCGCGCAGCGGCACGTTGACCGTAGCCTGTGACGCTACCCCGATGGTCCATTGTGGAGGTTGGGTGGTCGGGTGGTGTAGCGGTGGCCGAGTGGGCTGGTCCATTGGAAGACGCCGGGGTGGATCTGGTGGAGTTTCCAGCCGCCTTCGTGTTTGAGGCGGTGGTCGT
>JBPYFB010000025.1:0-8080 GCA_051986465.1 Rugosimonospora sp. | reverse complement strand
GGCCGGTGGCGGCCGCCGCCTGGGGAACCAGTCTCTCCGCCGCCCACGCCTGGACCTGGCCCATCCCCCGCCCCGCCAGCGCCGCCTACGCCGTGCTCCTCATAGTGGTCACCGCCGCCCTCGCCCTGGCCGCCACCAGCCGGCACAGCTACCGACGCGCCAGCCTGAGCACCCCCGCCGCGCTCGGCCTCATCGGTCTGGACGCCACCATGCTCACCACCGTCCTGCTCCTGCGGCCAGGCGCGGCCTGGCCTTTACTCGCCGCCATCGGGGCCAGCCTGACCCGCATCACCCTGACCCTGCACCACCTGCCCCGCACGATCACCGCCAGATCCTGAGCACCAGCGCGTCGAGGTGCACGGGAACTCACACCGGGCGGGGGCCCTCCACCGGACTTCCGTGGAGAGCCCCCGCCTGCGTCACTGCGCCGGCCGTGGCTAGCGGAGCCGGAAGTCCGCTGTCAGCGTCGAACCGTCGCGGGTCTTCACCGAGAGCCGGTAGTCGCCGGGCGTTGTCGGTGTCTTCCAGTTGTACTGGTAGACACCGGCGGTGGTGTCGTAGGTCAGGCTGGTGCCGCCGGTGGCGAGGGCTTCGATCTCATCGGTCGGCGCCGAGCCGTCCGCGGGAATTGGCGCGTAGCTGATCGAGGTGATCTCGCTCAGCGCGGTCAGTTCAGTGGAGCCGGCGAACACCTCGAACTTGACGGGGATCGTACTGCCGCCCTTCGCGGTGTTGACCGCATTCATATCCACCGGCTGGTAGAACCCGCTGAGCCGGTACGGAGCGACCGTGTACGAACGGGTCACGGTCGCGACGTTCCCGGCAATGTCGGTCGCCGTAGCCACCAGGACGTGGTCACCCACCGCCGTGCCGTAGCCGGTCACCTCACAACTGGCCAGGCCGCTGCCGCCGTCGCTGGCCACGCAGGTCGCGTTCGCCGGCACAGCGCCGAAGGTCACGGTGCCGGTCGGGCCACCGGCCAGGCTGACGACTGGCGCGGTCGAGTCCCGGTGTACCACCAGGCTGGCCGCGTCAGAGACGTTGCCCACCTGGTCCGTGGCCCGATAGTCCATTGTGGTCACACCTTCTGGCAGCGGAATGGCGGTGCTGTAGGGCCGCCAATCCTGTCCATCGAGCCGGTACTCGATGCTGGCCACACCCGAGTCGTCCGTGGCGGACA
Organism: Rugosimonospora sp.; assembly: GCA_051986465.1. Lineage (GTDB taxonomy): Bacteria > Actinomycetota > Actinomycetes > Mycobacteriales > Micromonosporaceae > DATEJJ01. Next base: position 6,900 of record JBPYFB010000025.1, on the reverse strand, counting down.
GCGTCGCTGTTACCGGGCCTGTGAACCAGCCAGCCTGGCCGTCGGGCGATGCCGGGTTGGTGGCCGCGGTGACGACCGGGGCGGTGTGGTCGAACCTGAACTGCCAGTCGTCGACATCGAAGAGCTCGTTGGTTGCGGTGCCCTTGAAGATGAAGAAGACGTTGTGCACGCCGGTCACCCTGGTGGCGAAGTTGGTGCTGAGCGTCGTCCAGGTGCCGGCCAACGACGCCGGGACGGTGAGCGTGCCGACCAGGTTGGCGGCGCTGGAGGTGTCCGCACTGTCGAGACGGACCTCGACCTGGCCGCCGGCCTTCGGCAGTACGTCGGCGGTGAGACCGGTGGCTCCGCCGGAAGCCTCGTCACCGAAGTCCACCTTGGCCAACGATGTCCATTCACCACTGTTTATGTTGGTGAGCTTCTGCCCGCCGGTGCTGTCCGTTCCGGCCGGCAACACGCGGATGCCGGACGAGTCGACGTAGGCATCCTGGATGCCGGAGTCCCAGGCGATCGTCTCGGCCTCGATCCGCCCATGCGCGTCGAGCACGCCCTGCTGGGAGATTCCCTGATAGGTCCCGGTGATCGGTGCGATGCTGCCATCGGCTCTGATCGTCACCTTGTCGATGTGGGTCGAGCGGTATCCGTGAGCCGTGTTGAGGGATCCGCCGGCGACCAGTGCCGACTGCACCGTCTGGGCGTGGTACGTGACGTACATCTGGCCGTTGAACTCGAACATCGCGTGGTGGTTGTTTCCGCCCTGGCCGAAGAACGCGCCCGGGTTGCTCAGGATCTCCCCCTGGTACGTGAAGGGTCCCATCGGGCTGTCCGACACCATGTAGGCGATGTTTCCGGTACCGATCGGGGTCCCGTCGATCACGCTGGAGTGGCTGAAGTTGGTGCAGTAGCTGTAGTAGTACCTGCCGTTGATCTTGTTGATGCCCGAGTCCTCGAACATCGCCGGTGCGTCGATCGTCGCCGCCGTACCGACTGTGCTGACCATGTCGTCGCCGAGCTGGATGACCCGGGCGGTCTTCGGGTGGTCGGTCTCCCCGGTGGGTACACCGCCGCCGAAGTACAGGTACGCCGAGCCGTCGTCGTCCACGAGGACGGCCGGGTCGAACAGCCAGACCACGCCGGCAACCCCGGGCGTCGCGCCGGTCACCAGCGGCTTGCCGATCGGGTCGACCCACGGCCCGACCGGGGAGTCGGACGTCAGCACGCCGATGCCGCCGGCGCTGTTGGCGAAGTACAGGAAGAACTTCTCCTTGCCATCGACGGTCCGGTGGGTGGCCGCCGGGGCCCACGAGTTGGACGCCCACTTCGCGGCGCCGAACGAACCCGCCACCTTCACCTGACCCTCGTTGGTCCAGTTCACCAGGTCCGCGGAGGAGAGGATCGTGAGCGTCTTGATCTGACCGTAGCCGTTGTCCTTGATGTTGCCGCTGGCGTCGTACTCGTAGGTCTGCACGACGTTGCCGCTCGAGTCGTACTGCTCCCCGTCAGAGGTCATGTACTCGTAGACCCGCCCGCCGTAGACCATCGCCCATGGGTCGGCACCGTACTGGTAGTCCATGAGCGGGTTGCCGTTTCCGACCTTCTTGGCCGGCGCGGCGTTGCCGGTCGGGTGCGCCGGCGGCGGCGTACCCTCCTGCAGGGTCACGTCATCCGCCTTGAAGTCCATCAGATGCGTCGCCGGGTCCGACGCCGGGTCCGACGTCCAGGGGGTCTCCAGGAAGATCCGCGCGATCGCGACGCTCTGTCCCGCCGGGATCGTGAAGGTGCCCTGCAGCAGCCCCCACTGACCCCGCGGCACGGTCGCTGTGGCGAGGTTGGTGTAGGTCGCACCGCCGTAGTACATCGTGATGAAGAACTGCTTCGTGGCCGGGCTGCTCGGGTTCTCGTACTTCACGCGGGCGCTGGCCGTGTACGTCTGACCCGCCTGCACCTTGCCGGAGACGTCCTGCATCGGGCCGGAGGCGGTCGACGTCCGGTTGGTCACCAGCACCGCCTGCGAACCGGAGTAGGCGTCGCTCGTCAGGGCGAGCGTCGCACTGTCGGTCGGGTTTCCGGTATTGGGCACCCATCCGGTGAGGCCGTCCTCGAACCCGCTGTTCGTGATGAGGTCCGGGCCCGCCGGCGGGGTGCCCGGCTGCCCGGTGACGGTCACGTCGTCGAGCAGGAACGGGGTGATCCCGTCGGACTCGACGTAGAGCTGGGCATCGCTCTGACCGGCGGGAAATGTGTAGCTGCCGCCGATCTGCACCCACGTGTCCGCGGTGGTGGCGACGGCACCAGCGATCCAGGTGTAGCCGGTGCCGCTGCCGTCCGCCGGGGTGTGCTGCACGGTGAAGTGGATCCCCGCGGACCCGCTGGTACCCGCCGGGAGCTTGACCCAGCCGGTCACCTGGTAGGTCCCGCCAGCCTGGAACATCGCGGTAACGCTGGTGGAGGGCCCGTTCCAGCTGGCGGTACGACCGGTCACGGAAAGACTGTGCGAGCCGCCGTGCGCCTCGTCGGAGAGCGCCAGAGTCACCGGACCGCGGGCACCCCACGGTGCGAACCCGGACTCGAAGTCGCTGGACAGCAACACCGCGTCAGCGGCCCTGGCGACGCCGTGGACGGACCCGGCCAGAACAATCGCGGCAGCGGCGACAACGACAGGACGCAGTAGCCGTCGCGGAGAAATATCTCGATACCGCGCTAAGACTCGCATAGTGATCTCCTTGGACAGCGGATCGTCAGGGGTGTGGAGCTGGGCCGGCGCGCGACTCGGTTCGGAGGGCGGGCGCGGGCAGACACCTGCGTGGCGTGCTCCGGAGCGGACCGCGACGTGACCACAAGGATGTGATCGTTAACATCCGTCTGTCAAGGCATCGGCATCGACAACTTTTCGAAACTTCTCCGATAATTCGGCCGCCACCATCCGGAAGCGCCGTCTCGGACGCGCAGGGCGCACCGCGGTGGCCTCCTATGCGGCTGGACTGAGTAGTCCAATGTGGAGTGTCGCAATTGTCATGCGGCACGCAGCCAGCGGCGGTACTTGCCGCGCCGGGCGCGCCGTACCGCCGCGGGCAGGTCGCGCAGGACCCGTTGGCCGGCCTCGCGCTGGCGGGCGTGCAGCAACCCGAGAGTGAACCCGTTCTCGCCGCGGGCGCGGGCCCGGTCATCCAGGTCGAGCAGCAGGGCCTGGGTGACCGCGGCGTCTTGGTGGGTGCCGAGGACGTCCTGCAGGTCGGCGAGGCGCTTCGCCAGCCGCTTGGCCGGCTTGCCCCCGACCGGCGTGAGGGCCTCCGCGGCGTACCGGGCGCGCTTGAACTCCTTGCGCGCCTCGTGCAGCTGCGGGTCGGTCTGCGCGGCGTCCAGGTCGCGGTCGGCGCGGCGCAGTGCCTTGCGGGCGCGGGCGAGCAGGGTACGCGGTGCAGTGTCCGGGGGTGCCGCGTCGAGCAGTTCGTCCAGCGCATCAAGGAGGGCGAGGTACCGGGTCGAGTCGAGCGCCGCTAGCAGCCGTTGCCGGCCCTGGGCGAGGTCCGCGTCGAGCCACTCGCGGATGCGATCGGCGATGGGGCCCACCACCAGGTGCTCGGGTTCGGCGCGGACCGCGGCGAGCAGGCGCTCGCGCATGACCTCGCCGTCGCGTACCGGGCCGAGCTGGTCCGCCAGCCACTTGAGCTCGTCGCGTAGCTTGCTGGCGTGTTGCGGATTCCACAGTGGACGGAAGGTGCGCAGGGTGCTGCGCAGGCGGCGCACGGCCACCCGCATGTCGTGCACGGCTTCCGACTCGTCGCGGCGCACGGCCGGGTCCTTCGCGAGGAGAGCGTCGCGCTGTGCCCGCCCATACTCCAGCACAGCCGCCAGTGTCGGATCCTGCGGGGTGGGCGGGTCGCAGAGGCGGTCACCCAGGGCGCGCGCGAGCTTGGACGCCGCGGCGGACGGGCGGGCACCGGCACGCCGCAGCACTTCGTCCACTTCGGACAGTACGCGCGGGTCGCCCTCGACGAGCTCCACCTCCAGCTCCTGCCACTCACGCGGATCGGCCTTGGCGACCTCGGCGCGTACCTCGTCCCGGGCTAGCATCGCGAGGACGCGGCCGCCCGCGTCGAGCAGCGGGTACTCGCGGCGGGTGGTGTGGATGCGGGCCACCGGATGCAGCGGCGCGCCCCGGCGCAGTGCGCGTACTTGCAAGTCCAGCTCGTCCGGCAGCTGCCGGGCGCCCAGCGGCGCCCGGTACTCGGTGCGTGAGCCCGTGGCGCCCGGCACCTTCACATGCCAGCCGGCGTCGCTTCCGCCGGTGCGCCGGCGCAGGGTCACGTGGTGGCGGGCGAGCCGCAGGTCGACCGTGTCCAGGTAGATCGCGTCCAGCTCGTGCACGGCGGGCGGCCCGACCCGCGCCACGGCACCCGCCCCGCACAGGTCCGGCAGGTGGAATCCGACCGGGACGTCGTACTTGGACTCGCGTTCGACCACGATGCTCATCACTAAGGGGTACCCCAACGTAGCCGCCAGTTAATCGCCGATAGCGACACGTTATTGGTGGAATGGTGCGCGATCCGGCAGTCGAACAGGTGCGTGTCCTCTTCGAATGACAACGCGGCGAAGAAGTGGGTCGACGCCCACGCCGACCAGGTACAGGCCTGGATCACGGGTACCTGATCGACTGGTTGATGTGCGAGAAAGCAGGACGGGCCGGGACCAGACCCGGCCCGTCCACAAGCGACACTCAGTGGCGGGTCACCGCCGCGAGAGCGTTGACAATTCCGTTGCCGTAGAACCCGTTGAAGTCCACGCTACCGACGCAGAGCGCGTCGAACTCGGCCGGCCGGCCCACGTCGACGTAGCTCTGTAGCGGCGGATCCGGGCAGGCGTGCTCGGTCGCCGTACCGGTCAGGATGGACTGCACCCGATCCGGGTCGAGGGTGAGCGTGCCCGGGTGGGCCCGGTCGGGGTGCCCGTACCGGCTGACGATCAGCGCGGCGACGCCGACCGCGTGTGGCGAGGCCATCGAGGTGCCTTGCAGGTAGGTGTAGTAGCCGCACGCGCCGGCTGCGGTGCAGTCCTTGAAGACCAGGCCGTCGCCGGCCGGCGTGATGTTGCCGTCCGCGTCGACCAGGCCGCGCTCCCGCAGCACCTTCACCGGGTAGGTGGACAGGATCTCGTTGCCGTTGGTGCGGTACGTCGGCGTGCCGAGGCCGTCCCGGAACCAGCCGCCGGGCGCCGATACCGTCACCTGCTCTGTGCCATAGGTTGAGTAGTCCGCCTTGCGCTGGGACGGGCCGAGCGCGGAGACCGCGATCACGTGCGGCCCCTCGGTCGGCTCCACCAGGCAGGTGGCGTTGTCGACCGTGCGGGTGTACGAGGTGTTGAGCGGGAAATCCGGGCTGGTCGAGTCGGGCAACGGATTTCCAATATCCTCGTGCTCGTTGCCGGCCGCCGCGACCAGGGTGACACCGTGCCGGTGCGCGTACTCCAGGGCACGGTTCATGGCCTGCTTGATGGTGCGCTGCTCGGCCTGCTGCGCCGGAGTGTCGGCCGGGTTGTTGTCGCAGTTGAACAGCCACGGGTCGACGAAGAACGACATGTTCACCACGTCGATGCCGTTGTCACCGGCGTAGGTCAGCGCGTCGACGACCGGCTCCAGGAAGAAGAAGCCGTCGTCCTGGCCGCCCTTGAGTTCGACGATGTCCACGCCGGGTGCCACCCCGGAGAGGCCGACCCCGTTCAGCGCCGCGGCGACGATGCCCGCCACGTGCGTACCGTGCCCGCCATCGTCGGTACCGACCGGGTCGAGGCAGCTGGGTACCTCGCAAGGTCCGTCGATGACCGGGAGGTCCGGCGCGAAGTTGCGGGACAGCCGCCAGTCGAAGTTCGGGCTGATATCCGGGTTGCTCGCGTCGACACCGGTGTCCAGGATGCCCACGCTCACCCGCTTGCTGCCGGGCTCCACCGCGTGTGCCTGGTCGGCGTGCACCATCTGCATCCCCCACAGCGCACTGTCCAGGGGATCGACCTTCGTCTTGCCATGGCCGTTGCCGGGCTTCGCCGCCGTGGCCGCCCGCGCCGTGTCGGTCTGCGCGGCGGTCAACGCCTCACGCTCCACGGCGAACGGCTTCTGGGCGGGCGCATGCCCGATCGCCATCCGCGGCGCCGCCCCGGTCAGCGCGGCCGAACTGGCCGCCCGGCCGGCGAAGCTCGCCGGTGCGGAGACGCGGAACAGGCCGACGGCGTCATTGCGCTCGATGACCGTACCGCCGAGCCGGGTGATCGCGGCGGCCGCGTCACCGGCGGCGACCCCGTCGGCAGCGAGAACGGTGTATTCGGTCTGCGTCCCGCTCTCGGCCGACGCGGCCAACGGCGCCGCGGCACCGGCCAGTGTGAGGGTCGCCGCCACGGCGACGACACCGATGGCACTTCTGGTCAGTCTCACCTGGTTCCCTCCCTTGTAATGGCTTGTCGTCATCCTTCGTGAGGTTCCGCGCACACATTGCATCAACCTCGGGAGTGGATGGCTAGTGACCGTACGGATCGGGAAATGGCTCTGGGCAGGGCGGTGCGGTACGCAGGCCCCGCCTGCCGCAACACGCCGCCGGCCTGCTTCCGGGAGCTCTTTGCATTCAAGTCCCGCACTGCTGTCCACTTAGGACGCCAGGAGGACGCCCGAGCCAGCGCGACGAACGTGCCGAATCCTCGCCTACCTGGCGGCACTCGGGGGCGAGGAGACCTGCTGTGACCTGGGTCACACTGCTGGTCCACCACGTCAAATCGAGAACCTGATCATCGGCGATCGCCGTCTAGCTGGATGTGCGGGGCAGGATGCCAGTCATGACGTCGCTGGACGAGGAGCAGCTCGTCCGGCGCGTCGCCGGCGGTGACCAGGCCGCCTTCGACGAGCTGTACCGCCGGATCGCG
>JBPYFB010000024.1:0-21224 GCA_051986465.1 Rugosimonospora sp. | reverse complement strand
CCAGGCCTTCCGGGAGTACCTGGCGGTAACCATGCCGGATGAGCGGCGCGCCTGCTGGCTCGCCGAGGCCGGTAACCACCATGGCGACGGGCTGCTGGGCATGGCCACCCTCTTGCTACTAGGCGACATCGGCGTACTCGAGATCGTCGTGCACCCGAAGTCCCGGCGCCTGGGGATCGGGCGCACGCTGCTCGCCGCCGCGGTGCGCCGGTCGTACGCGGAGGGGTTCGCCTCGATCGGGGTCGAGGTCATCGGCGCCACGTCGGCCGTCGAGTTCTACGAGGCGCACGGGTTCCGCTGCGCGTATGTCGAGACGCGCGGCGTCCTGCGGCTGTCCACTGTGGACTGGTCGAAGCTGGGCGAGATGGCCACCGGCGTGGGCTCCGGGTACCGGCTGGACTATTTTCCGGGCGGGCCACCCGAGGAGATGTACGACGCGTACGCCGAGGCGAAGGAGGTCGTGCGCGACTCGTACGACGTCGGCGACCTGGAGCTCCGCCCCTCCTCGTACGACGCCGAGCGACTCAAGTGCAGCCTCGCCACCCTGCACGCGCGCGGGATGAAGCCGTACATCGTGCTCGGCATCCACGAGTCGACCGGCAAGGTCGCCGGCCTCACCGAGGTGGTGGTACCGGCGCAGCACCCGACCCGCGCCGACCAGTACGACACGGTGGTGGTACCGGCGCACCGCGGGTACGGGCTGGGCCGTGCCATCAAGGCGCGCATGCTGCTCGAGCTGTGCTCCGCCGAGCCCCAGCTGACCGAGGTGCAGACCTGGAACGCGTTCGAGAACGAGCCGATGCTGCGGGTCAACAGCGAACTGGGCTTCGTGCCCGACCGGCAGTGGATGGAGTACGAGGCGGACGTCACCGAACTCGCCCGCCGGCTCGGTTAGTGCTGACGTCACGGCGGGTTGTTGCGCCCGGACGCAACAACCCGCCGTGACCGCTCCCCCAGGAGAGACTTTGCGGTGCAGGCCTTGCCTCACCCGCCGATGTTGGCCTGCGGGCCGGAGTAGGTCTTGACGATGTTCGGCACGTCGGCGGCCGAATCAAGGGTGTACGCGTAGAAGCTGTGCGGGTCGAACGCCGAGCCGGACGTGTCGTGCCGGCCGGTACAGCTCACCAGGATGCTGCCGCTCTCCTTGAGCTGCGCGGTGCTGTCCGGGTAGTACGGGTTGTTGACGTGGTCGAAGTAGCTGTTCTCCAGCACCATCTTCGTCGAGCCGCGCGAGTAGTTGCCGTAGCTGGTGATGTTCTGGAGGTAGTTGTTGTACAGGTGCGCGTAGGCCAGGTTGTCGGCGCTCGGGTTGCGCTGGGTGTTGTCGTGGAACCAGTTGTGGTGGATCGTGATGCGGGCCGTGACGTTGTCGGTCCAGCCGATACCGAACGTCTTGTTGTGGTTGCCCATCTGGTTCCAGGACACAGTGACGTAGCTGGTGTCCTTACGGGAGTCGATGTACCCGTCATTGACGTTCGTGAACGTGTTGTGGTCGATCCACACGTGGTCGGCGGTGTCCATCTGGATGCCGTCGTAGTCGAAGTCCTTGTCGTCGGGGTCGTCCGACGCGACGGCGGTATCGCCGATCGTGAGGTTCCGGATGATGACGTTGTGCACGCCCGTACCGAGGAAGATGCCGCCGTTCTTGATGCGGCCGGACTTGCCGACACCGATGAGCGTCTTGTTCGACGTCACCGGGATCTCGTAGCCGTACTGCGGCACGGTGATGGTCGCGGCGAGCTTGACGACATAAGCCGAACTCGACGTGGCGTACTTGAGCAGGTCCGCGTAGGTGGTGACGGTGACCGTCTGCCCGGCCGCGCCGCCGGTGGTACCGCCGCCGGTGGACGCGAACCCGTCGGGCGAGTTCGACCAACTCCGGCCACCGCCGCCGGTGGACGGCGCGGAGGTGGCGCCGGTGACGTAGGTGAACGACCACTGCATCCGCGCGATATCGGAACAGGTCTCCTCCACGATCGGGTTGCTGCCGGCCGTGGAACCATCCTTGTCACTGATACACAACCCCGACGCGACGCTCTTCACCAGGTACTTCCCGGAGGCCGCACCCGACGCCGTGAACGTCCACAACTGGTTGGTCTTGGTACCGTCCCCGCAGCCGTACTGCTGCAACTGCGTCCCCGAGGCCGTGGTCCCACTCGGCACATCGATACAACGCCCACTGTTGCCATTGGTCAGATTGAACTGACCACCGGTACGGGCCACCACCTTCCACTGCTGGGTCGCCGCCGCGGCATTACACGCCAACTGCACCAGCAAGGCGCTGTTGTCCAGCGACGCACCCACGACATCGAGGCACTTGCCGCTAGCGCCGGATGCCAGCGTGTACACCCCATTCGCCACCGGTGTCGTAGCCGCCTGCGACGGCCACACGGTCACCGCCAATACGGCGACCGGCATTGCGGCGGTGACGGCGACCGCGGCGATGGTTCGGGCTCTCGGCCGCCGACGGGCGCCGGCGGCGGGTTGTGGCGACATAGTCGTCCTCTCCAGAAGGGCGCGGCAATCGTGCGGATCGCGCCGACCACTCCGTAGATGAGGACGCCGAGGCGTACATAACGAGGACTTCCGGCATTCGCCGTTAGAGCCCAGTTACCGTCGTAAATTTCACGTCTCGGACATGGATGCGCCCATGCCGTTGCCGGTGGTCAGGAAGTTCGTCGGGGGCAGCGTGCCATCCGCACGGCGGGCGCCCTGCGCGGCGGCGTCGTCGGTGGAGCGGAACATCGACGCACTCCAGCTGCCCTCGTCCCAGGTGTTGCGGCTGGTATGCGCACCGGTGCCCATGCTGACGGACGAGTCATTGCCGATGGCGACGTTGCTGCGTAGCGTCGCGGGATTTCTGGACATGGCGAAGCCGGTGGCACCGTTGCGGAACGCGGTGTTGTTCTGCAGCAGCAGCTGCGCCGGATTGCCGCCGTCGGCGAAGCCATCGTGGATGTTGTCCCAGGCGGCGTTGTGGCGCACGCTGTGGCTCGCGCTCGCCGGCGGGCTGCCGCCGCCGAAGGTGAAGCCGTTGCCGTTGCTGCGCCAGCCGGCCACGTTCCAGCGGTTCACGCCGTTGCCGTACGCCCAGTTGTGCACGATGTCGATCGCGCTCGCGAAGTCGCCGAAGTCGAAGCCGTCGTCGGCGTTGTCGAAGGCGCGGCAGCCACGCACGAGGTTGTCCTCGCCGGAGCCGAACTTGATGGCCATACCGATGCCGGACTGGCCCTGGTCGGCCGGATTGTGGTTGTTGAAGAAGTCGCTGTCGAGCACCTGGTTGCCGGTCGTACCGTCGCCCCGCAGGGTCAGGCCGGACTCCACGTTGTCGTGCATCGACAGGCGCAGGAAGACGTTGTGGTTGCACGACATGCAGACATAGGCGTGGCTGCGGGAGTTCTTGACCTCAAGGCCCTGCACGGTCCAGTACGAGCCGTGCTGGGTGACCGCCCACTTGTCGGCCGGGATGCGGCTGGCGTCGATGACGGGGTGCTCGTCGCGGTACGCGCTCAGCGTGATGCGATGCGTGGCGTCGCCATTGGTGTCGATGGTGATCGGCGCGGTCGGCTGGTAGGTGCCGCCGCGCAGCGCGATCGTCTGGCCGGGCCGGACCACAGCCACGGCCTTACCCAGCGTCGCGTACGGATGGGCGATGCTCCCGTCCCCGGTGTCGCTACCGTTCGGGGCGAGGAAGATGTCCGCGGTCGTCACTCCGTTGCCCGGACCCACGCCAGGTGCGGACGGCCCCGGTGGCGCCACGGGTCCCGCCGTCCCGGCCGGTCCGGTCGGGGCCGGGGCGAGGGCACCGCCGGTGGCTGGCGGCGCGGCGATCGTCATGGTCGGCCCGTCGCCGGTCAGCGGGGTCTCGTACACGGCGAACGCGATCCCGCCGCCGGCCACGAGGGCCACCGCGGCGACCGCGACGGCCGCCTTGGTGTGCACGAACTGCTGCAGGTGCGCGAGCACTCCGGCGCCCTTGGCGACACCGGCCGTCGCCGCCGAAGCCTTGAGCCCGCCCAGCGGGAAGACCGGTACCGGCAGCATGGCGATACCGGGCAGCAGCCGCTCCGGCGCGAGCAGGTCGGCACCGAGCGCCGCACAGCGCCGGCAGCCGCGTACGTGCCGGGTCAGGCGCTTGCGCCACAGCGCGTCGGCCTCGCCGTGCCACGCCTTGAGGAGCTCGGCGAGCTCGGGACAGCGCGGCGTCGCGTGCAGGGCCCGTACGATCCCGCGGGCCGCGTCCAGTTGTGCCCGCATCCGCTGTATCCGTACCGCGGCGTGGGTCGGCCTGAGCCCGAGTGCGGCGGCGAGTTCGGCGCGACTGAGCTCCCCCGCGGCCTCGTGCCACCACAGCGCGAGCAGGTGCCGCTCGCCCTCGGCTAGCCACCGGGTGGCCTCGGCGAGCTCCCGCCGCTGCCCGGTGAGCATGAGCCCGGTGATGCTGCGCTCGACGAAGTCGCCGCCCGGGTCGGCGAGCTCCTCGGGCACCTCACGGGCGCGCTGGTTGCGCCGGGTCGCCCCGCGGTGGTGCATCTGGATCTGGCGGTACGCGATGGCCACCGTCCACGACCGGAACCGCTCCGGCTCGCGCAGCCCGGGCAACCCCCGTACGACCTGGATCATCGTCTCCTGGACGAGGTCGTCGACGTCGGCGTGCCCGTTGAGCGCGCGCCCGATGACGTTGTAGACGATCGGCAGATGGGCCGCGACGAGCTGGCCGAGCGCATGCTCGTCCCCATCCTGGGCGGCCCGCACGAGCGACGTGGTGTCGTGAACCGGGATGGGCTCACCCTGCGTCACCGTGGCTCATCCCTTCACGTCTGCGGCACCGGGTCGGCGGTCGGGTCCGTCGGGCCCGTATGTTTGCACAGCCCGCAAGGCATGTAAAGCGCATCGAAACACCGTCGAAATGACCGAGAAACCGCTTTCCGGGTTTGTGTTATCGCACCCGGCGCGCGTGCATCTACACAGTGATGCGTGCGCCTACTTCACGAAGCGTGACGTGTGGTTAGTACAGCGTGCGGAGCTGGCCCGCGGCCTCGACCGCCCAGTAGGTCAGGATGATCTGCGCGCCGGCACGCCGGATCGACGTGAGCGTCTCGAGGATCGCCCGGTCGCGGTCCAGCCAGCCGTTGGCGGCCGCCGCCTCGACCATCGCGTACTCGCCGGACACCTGGTACGCGGCGACCGGTACGTCCACAGTGGACGCTATTTGGCTGACCACGTCGAGGTACGGCAGGGCCGGCTTGACCATCACGATGTCCGCGCCCTCCGCGATGTCGAGCGCGACCTCGCGCAGCGCCTCGCGCCCGTTCGCCGGGTCCTGCTGGTACGCACACCGGTCGCCCGAAAGCGCCGACTCGACCGCCTCCCGGAACGGGCCGAAGAACGCCGAGGCGTACTTGACCGCGTACGCGAGGATCGTCACGCCGTCGTGCCCGGCCGCGTCCAGCGCGCGGCGTACCACGCCAACCTGGCCGTCCATCATCCCGGACGGGCCCACGACGTGTACCCCGGCCTCGGCCTGGGCCACCGCCATATCGGCGTAGCGCGCCAGGGTCGCGTCGTTGTCGACGCTGCCGTCGGCCGCGAGCACGCCGCAGTGCCCGTGCGAGGTGAACTCGTCGATGCACAGGTCGCCCATGACGACGGTGGAGTCGCCGACTTCGGCGATGACGTCACGGATCGCGGTGTTGAGGATGCCGTCCGGGTCGGTACCGCCCGAACCGATCTCGTCGCGGATCGCCGGTACCCCGAAAAGCATCAGGCCGCCCACGCCGGCCTGGACCGCCTCGACGGCGGCCTTGCGCAGCGAATCCCGGGAGTGCTGGACCACGCCGGGCAGCGAGGCAATCGGGCGCGGCTCGGTCAGGCCCTCGCGGATGAACATCGGGAGTATCAGCTCGCGCGGCGCCAGCGTGGTCTCGCCCACCAGTCGTCGCAGCGCCGCGGTGCGGCGCAGCCGGCGTGGCCTGATCTCCGGATAACCCATCGGTCCCAACCTTATCTAAAGCGCAGCGCGGTCGGCCCCTGCACTTTGGAGCCCCGGCGCTGCTTGGCCGGCATTGCGGCGAGCTTCTCGCGCAGTTCCACGGCGTAGGAGGCGAGCGCCTCCACGAGGTCGGGAACTGACGCGTGGGCGGGTTGTACGTCGACCCGCAGGCCGAACTCGACCGCGGTCTCCGCGGTCTTCGGGCCGATACAGGCGACCACCGTGCGGGTGTGCGGCTTGCCGGCGATACCCACGAGATTGCGTACGGTCGATGACGACGTGAACAGCACCGCGTCGAAGCCACCCGACTTGATCGCGTCGCGGATCTCGGCTGGCGGCGGCGCGGCGCGCACCGTCCGGTACGCGGTCACGTCGTCGACCTCCCAGCCACCCTCGGTCAGTCCCGCGGTCAGCGTCTCGGTCGCGATGTCGGCGCGCGGCAGCAGGACCCGGCCGACCGGATCGAGCACCTCGTCGTACGGCGAGAACTCGGCGAGCAGACCCTCGGACGACTGCTCCCCGGCGGGTACCAGCTCGGGACGGATACCGAAGGCGCGCACCGCCTCAGCGGTCGCCTCGCCGATACAGGCGATCTTCACGCCGCCGAAGTGGCGGGCGTCCAAGCCGTGCTCGGCGAACTTCTCCCAGACGGCGCGTACGGCGTTGACCGAGGTGAAGACGACCCAGGCGTACCTGCCGTCGACGAGGCCCTTGATCGCGCGCTCCATCTGGGCCGGCGTACGCGGTGGCTCGACCGCGATGGTCGGTACCTCGCAGGGGATCGCCCCGTACGAGCGCAGCCGCTCGCTCATCACGCCGGCCTGCTCCTTGGTGCGCGGTACGAGCACCTTCCAGCCGTACAGCGGGCGGTTCTCCCACCAGCTCAGCCGGTCGCGCTGGGCAACCGCGGTGCCGAGTGCCAGCACGACCCGGCCGCTGAAGCCGATCGCCGAGGTAACCAGAGCGTCCATAGTGGAAGTGTTCGTGTACTGGGTCTCGCCGGTACCGTCGCCGGTGATGGTGACCGTGGTCTGCGGGTCGATGCCGGTCGCGAGCAGCCCGTCGCGTACCGGGCCGAGGTCACCGGCGTCCACCGCGAGCGCGACCGAGCCGCGCGCGACCGCCGCCGCGAGCGCCTCGAAGTCCACCGCCGAGACGTCGTCGACGTCCGCGACGGTACGCACGCCGGTCAGCGGTACCCCCGCATACGCCGCCACCCCGGCCGCCTGCCCGACGCCCGGTACCACCTCGAACGGCACCGCCGTGCGCGCCACCGCCTGCACCTCGCGCACCACGGACTCGTGCCCGAACGGGTCCCCGAGCACCAGGTGTACGGCGTGCAGCCCGGACCGCGCCGCCGACAGCAGCACCTTGGCCACGTCGCCGGCCGCACCCTCGGCGGGGCTGAACTGCGCCACCTCGCCGCGCTCGCCGTCCGCGACCTCGTCGGTCGACAGCGCCCGGATCGCGTCGAGCAGCGGCTCGGGCACGGTCCGGTCGTAGACGACGTGGTCGGCGCCGCGCAGCGCGTCATGTGCCCGCCGGGTCAGCAGCCCCGGGTCGCCTGGCCCGGCCCCCACGAAGCTGACGTGGCCGGCGAGTTTACGGGTGCGGGTCATTCTGTACTCCCAGTAATGTTCCGGCACCGGCGCCGAGCAGATCCTCCGCCAATTGGCGGCCGATCGTCGCGGCGTCGGTGAGCGTCCCGGTGCGGGACTGGCGGAGAACTACCCGCCCATCCGCGCTCAGCACCGCACCGCGCAGATGAATCTCAGCAGAGGTTCGGTCGTTCTGTACGTCCGACGCGCCCGTGACGGTGGCGAATGCCGCCACCGGCGCGGAGCAGCCGGCTTCGAGCGTGGCCAGCAGCGCGCGTTCGGCGGTGACCGCCACCCGGCTGCGCGCGTCGTCGAGCAGCGCCAGCGCCTCGACGAGGTCGGGATCGTCGGCCCGGCACTCCACGGCGAGCGCGCCCTGCGCGGGCGCGGGCAGCATCACCGACAGGTCCAGAACCTCGGTGATCGCGTCGACCCGGCCCAGCCGCGCCAGTCCGGCCCGGGCAACGACGATCGCGTCCAACTCACCAGAGGCTACCTTGCGCAGCCGAGTGTCCACATTGCCGCGGATCGGCACCACCTCGACGGGCAGGCCGAGCGCGTGCAACTGGGCGATGCGCCGCACCGCACCGGTACCCACCCGCGCGCCGCGGGGCAGCTGCGCCAGGGTCAGCCCGTCGCGGGCCACCAGCGCGTCGCGCGGGTCCTCGCGCTCGGGTACCGCGGCGATCACGAGCTCTTCGGCCGGCGCCGAGGGCAGGTCCTTGTACGAGTGGACCGCGAAGTCGATCTCCTTCGCGGCCAGCGCGTCGCGCAACGCCGAGACGAAGACACCCACCCCGAGTCGGGAAACCGGCGCGCTGGACCGGTCGCCCGAGGTCACGATCTCCACCAGCTCCACGACCCGGCCGGTCGCCTGCCGTACCTGGTCGGCGACGAGGTTCGCCTGGGTCAGCGCGAGCGCACTCGCGCGGGTACCCAATCGAAGCGCGGTCATGGCAAGACCTCGCTCATGCCCGTCCTCGCTTCGCTGCGGGCGGGCATGAGGCACAAACGCGCTGTGCTTCCTGATTCGCTCGCTGACGCTCGCTCATGCGACCTCCGGGATCTCGGCGACGGAGGCGGGCTCGCCGGGTACGTCGAGGTCGAACAGCTCGCGCATCAGGGTCGCGTACCGGTCGCCGCCCGGCTCGGCGGCGAGTTGCCGGACCCGTACGGTCGGCTGGTGCAGCAGCCGCTGCACCACGC
Source organism: Rugosimonospora sp. (assembly GCA_051986465.1). Lineage (GTDB taxonomy): Bacteria > Actinomycetota > Actinomycetes > Mycobacteriales > Micromonosporaceae > DATEJJ01. Next base: position 12,428 of record JBPYFB010000024.1, on the reverse strand, counting down.
GGTGGACGGTACGGGCCACCTCGGCCCGCTGCTCCTCGCTCAGGTCGGGGCGGCGCTGGCCCAGCCGGCGCAGCTCCACGCCGACCACCTCGTCGGCACGGGCGCGCAGGGCGGCCACGGTCGGTGCGACCTCGGCGCTGCGCAGCCACGCCAGGAACGCCTCCACCTCGCTGGCGACGATCTCCTCGACCGCGATCCGGTCGGCGCCGAGCCCGTCCTCGCCGCCGTGCAGTGTGGCGCCGAGGCGGTCGATATCGATCACGTCGACCCCGGGCAGGTCGCCCACGGCCGGGTCCACGTCGCGAGGCACGGCCAGGTCCACGAGGGTGACCGGACCGCGGATGTGCTCGGGCAGGATGACATGCCCGGTCGAGGTGGTTGCCGATACCACCAGGTCCACACCGGACAGATCCATGTCGCGCCGCGGCGTGGCCTCGTAGAGCTCCGCGAGGCGCGCCGCGCGCTCCGGATTGCGGTTGATGACGTAGAGCGGTCCGGCGCCGGCGCGGCGCAGCGTGGCGAGCGCCAGCGCGCCCATCGAGCCCGCGCCGACCACGATCGCCGGACGGCCGGCCAGCTCGCCCGCGAGCTCCAGCGCGGCGGAGACCACGGTCTGCCCGGCGCGGTCGATGCCGGTCTCGGTATGCGCCCGCTTGCCCACCCGCAGCGCCTGCTGCATCAGCTCGTGCAGCAGCCGCCCGGCCGCCTCGTGCTCGGCCGCCACGCCGTACGCGTCGCGCATCTGGCCGAGGATCTGCGCCTCGCCGACGACCATCGAGTTGAGACCCGTGACGACCTGGAACGCGTGGCGTACCGCCTCCGTGTCGTAGTGCACGTGTAGGTACTGGGCCAGCTCGCCGGGCGTGCAGCCGGCCCGGGCGGCGAGTACCGCGCCCACGTCCGCGAGGCCGCCGTGGAAGGCGCTCACGCCCGCGTAGACCTCGACGCGGTTGCAGGTCGACAGCACCAGCGCCTCGCTGACGTACTCCTGACGCAGCAGCGAGGCGAGTACCTGCGGCACCTCCGCACTGGGCACCGCGAGGCGCTCCAGTACGGCGACCGGTGCATTGCGGTACGAGACGCCGACGACCAGCAGATTCACGACCCCACCGCCTCCTGTCCGAGGGTGTGCGGCAACGTCGACGGGAGGGCGGTCAGCGACGCCTTGCGGTGCTCGTGGAAGGAGAGGATCTGCAGCTCGATGGCGAGGTCGACCTTGCGTACGTCGACGTTTTCCGGTACCGACAGTACGCAGGGCGCGAAGTTGAGGATGCTGGTGACTCCGCACGCCACCAGGTGATCCGCGACGGACTGGGCAGCGTGTGCCGGCGTGGCGATCACCGCGATCGAGATCGCCTCCTGTACCACCACCATGGCCAGGTCGTCGGTGTGCCACACCACCAGCCCGTTGATCCGCTCGCCGACCCGCGCGCGGTCCGCGTCGAACAGCGCAGCGATGTGGAAGCCGCGCGAGCCGAAGCCCGCGTAGCCGGCGAGAGCGTGACCAAGATTACCTACGCCGACGAGTGCCACGGCCCGGTGCTGGTTGAGGCCGAGCACGTACTCGATCTTCTCGATGAGCTGGGTCACGTCGTACCCGACGCCCCTGGTGCCGTTGGAGCGCAGGTAGGAAAGGTCCTTGCGCAGCTTCGCCGAGTTGACGCCGGCGGCCGCGGCCAGCTCCTCGCTGGAGACCACGTCACTGCCGGCCTCGGCAAGGGCATGCAGGGCGCGAAGGTACTCGGGAAGGCGGCCCACCGTCGCGTCGGGGAGGTCCGGGAGACCCGGAACGTCGGTGCGGATCGCCGGCCTGTCGCTACTGTGCTCGCTCATGTGACTCCGTGCGGAAGCTGACCTTTTGGGCGGAACTCGCGTAGGTATGCCGTCACCCGGCGTACACAGTCAAGCCCGCCGCCGTTACAGAGTAGGCGCTTGTGAAGGCGTGCACAAATCGCGATCTTGGTCGGCGGCCGACGCTCGGGCGGCGATCTGGATCGCCTCGGCCAGCGTCCGGGCGACCGGGTGGCCGGTGGCGAGCAGCCGATCGGGGTCGGTGAACCCGCCCGTGTACAGAACGACCCGGGCGCCGAGCGAGACTGCCGCGTCCGCGTCGTCAACGGAGTCGCCGATCAGGACACAGTCGCTGCCGGCCAGGCCCAGGCTCGCCAGGTGTGCGGCGAGGTGCGGTGCCTTCGGCCCGCCACCGACGCTGGCCCGCAATCCGTCCACGCGGGCGAAGTACCCGGCGATCCCGTACCGGTGCACGGTAGGTACCAACTCCTCGTGGAACCACATCGATAAGAGTGACTGGGTACCCGCCCACTGCGCAAGCACCTCAATAGCCCCAGGGGATAGCGCACAGGTCGTCAGGCCGTCACTGTACGCACGGTGGAAGGCCGCGTCGAGCGCCGCGAACTGCACCTCGTCGACGGGGCGGCCGAGGACCGACGCGTAGTACTCGGAGATCGGCCGCCGGAAATCACGGCGATGCTCCTCCTCGGTGACGGCCGGCCCGCCGAGCAGGGCGAGGGACGCGTTCGTCGCGGTCACCACGAGCGAGAGGTCGTCGAGCAGAGTGCCGTTCCAGTCCCAGACGAGATGCACCGGTCGAGCCTAACCGGCTAGGTCCCGGCGCAGCCGGTCCTCCTCGACCCGCCAGTACCCGTGCTCCTTGCCGTCGAGCAGCACCACCGGTACCCGGTCGCCGTACTCGGCCTCCAGGTCGAGGTCCCCGTCGACGTACCGCTCGACGTACGGCTCACCGATGCGCTCCAGCGCCGCCTTGGCGTCCTCGCACAGATGGCAGCCGTGCCGGGTGATCAGAGTGATCCGCGTCTCGCTCACCGAAGGGCCGCCTTCCGTACCTTGCCCGTCGCGGAGTGCGGCAGCGCGGGCCTGAACTCGATCGAGGTCGGGCACTTGAAGCGGGCGAGGTTGCGCTCGCAGTGGCCGATCAACTCCTCCACCGTGACGGGCTCCCGAGTCACCACGAACGCCTTCACCGTCTGCCCCGTGTACGGGTGCGGATCGCCCAGTACGGCCGCCTCGGCGACCGCCGGGTGCGCCTGGAGCACCTGCTCCACCTCGTACGGGTACACGTTGAACCCGCTGACGAGGATCAACTCCCGGAGCCGGTCGACGAGGAACAGGTCACCGTCTCCGTCGGCGTACGCCACGTCCCCGGTTGCCCACCAGCCCTCCGCGTCCGGGCCGTCCCGCCCATCCGGCCAGTACCCGCTGAACAGGTTCGGACCGCCCACCACGATCTCGCCGGGGTCGGTGCCGGGCGAGCCGTCGTCGAAGTCGTCGTCGGTGAGGTCGATCTCGTCGCCGCCCGCCGCGACCAGCTTGAGCGAGACCCCCGGGATGGGGCGCCCGATCGAGGACCGCTTGCGGGCCGGCGACATCAGCGTGGAGGTGAGTCCCGGAGCGGTCTCGGTCAGCCCGTACCCCTCGGCCAGGATGTCCCCGGCCGCGTCCCGGAAGCGGCGCGCGGCGACCGGGTCCAGCGGCGCCGCGCCGCTGATCGCGAGCCGCACCCCGGCGAATGCCTCGGCGAGGTCGGGCAGCAGCGACCACGCGACGAACATCTGCGGTACGCCCACCACGATCGTCACGCCGTGCGCGGCGATCAGCCGCAGCACATCGACCGGGTCGAAGCGCTCCACGAGCACGCCCCGCGCGCCGTGGTAGGCGACCGAGCCGAGTCCGGAGTTGAGGCCGAACGCGTGGAACAGCGGCAGTACGAGCAGCACCACGTCGTCGGGGCCGACCGGGGGCGGCTCGATCGCGCCGAGCTGCGCGTGGTTGGCGAGCAGCGCCCGGTGCGACAGCATGGCGCCCTTCGGGTTGCCCTCGGTACCGCTGGTGTAGAGCAGTACGGCGAGGTCGTCGCCGCCCGTCGGGGCGTCCACAGTGTCCCCCGCTCGCGCGAGCTCGCCGGGGTTGGCGAACGAGTGCGCCGGCGCCAGGTCGCCCAGCACGTCGAGTACCCGCTGGGTGCCGATCAGCGCCACCGCCCCGGAGTCGGTCAGTACGTGGGTCAGCTCCCGCGCGGTGTACCCGGGGTTGACCGGTACGGCGATCAGCCCGGCGCGCAGTACGCCGAAGTACGCCTCGGCGAACTGCGGCACGTTGGGAATCGCGAGTACCACCCGCGCCGGACGTCCTTGGCTGTCGGGGAGCCCCAGCGCCCGCAGACCGCGCGCCACCGCGTCTACCGCACTGTCCAGCTCGCCCCAGGTCACCGACTGGTCCTGCCAGGTCAGTGCGGTGCGACCGGGGTCGCGCCGCGCCGCCAGGCGGACTGTGTCGGCGAGGTTACGAGGCTCCTGCACGGAGGCTGAGTCTGGCACAGGAATCCGTTCGCGACATGCCCGTGGTGGTCCGGGGACCGGTGGCGGCCAAACCCAACGCACAAGATGTGCGACGGCGAGATCCCCGCATCCGAAATACTTCGCCTCTGTGTAACGGAGTCCACACATCAGAGTGACGTTCGCCCTATTATCACCTGGGTTGGCTCATCCGTTTTCTCCGTGTGCCAGCACCCTTCACCCTGAGGAGACCGCAGTGCCCGAATCAGCACCGCACTACCACCTCGTCGGCGCGGGCGACGGACGCGGCCCGGGTCGGGAGCGGCCAGAATCCGCCCCCATGTTCCTACCTCTCGCGGCTGAGGGGGTGCGGTGACCTCCTTCGGACTGACCGGAGCGGGACCCGCCAGTTGGCGGATGAACGCTGGTAAGGCGCGGCGCTACGGCCGGACGCAGCCGCCCCCGGTACAACCCGTACCGCTGGCCGTGAGCCCGCAGATGGTCGCCGCCCGGCACGCGCTGGCCGCCGGCCTCGCGGCACTGCGGGAGTCGCTCGACGAGGCGCTGAGCACCGCACTTCGGGACGAGAGCCACAGTGTCCGGGTCCGCCGTCCACATACGAACGAGGGGCCCGTACGGCACCTGCAGGGCAACGGGAAGGCCCTGGGCGCGCGGCCGGCACCGGGTCGGCGGATCCCGTCGCAGACCAGCGAGCCCGGGGGTACCCCGGAGCCGGCGCCCTCGGTGACCACCGTCATCGATCCGGAGTTGGCGGCCGCGACGACTCAGGTGCTGCCGGCCGCATTGGAGCAACCGGTCGAGGCGCCGCCCGAGCCGCCCAACGAGTATCCGGATCGCCCAGACCCGTCGGACGCGGCGCACGAGGTGTGGGCGTTGGTCGAGCGGGCACAGGCGGGCGAGTCCGAGGCGTTCGGGCTCATCTATGACCGGTACGTCGAGACCGTCTTCCGGTTCATCTACTTCCGGGTCGGCAACCGGCAGCTCGCCGAGGACCTGACGTCCGATACGTTCCTGCGCGCGCTCAAGCGCATCGGCAGCTTCACCTGGCAGGGACGGGACCTCGGCGCCTGGCTGGTGACGATCGCCCGCAACCTGGTGGCGGACCATTTCAAATCAGGTCGATACCGCCTCGAAGTTACAACGGGTGACGTTCTGGCTGCGGACCGCGAGGACCGCGGTCCGGAAGGAAGCCCCGAGGCGGCCGTCGTCGACCACATCACGAACGTCGCCCTCCTGAGCGCCGTCAAGCAGCTCAACCCGGAACAGCAGGAGTGCATCGTCCTGCGCTTCCTGCAAGGCTTTTCGGTGGCAGAGACCGCCCAGGCGATGGGTAAGAACGAGGGTGCCATCAAGGCACTGCAGTACCGCGCGGTACGTGCGCTGGCCCGCCTGCTTCCGGACGGCTTCCACTCATGATTGTCACTTGTGGACGGTCCCGCTCCGGCGGGACCGTTGACGCGCGTCGTCACTGTTGGTGACAAAAAAGCCGAGCAACCCGTAACTGATCATGGAGGCGGCTCGTTGGGAGAGTTGCCCGCTGGCATAGCCCCACATGTCAGCGTCGATCAATTGGAATGGGCATGCAGGTGAAGGGGGTGCGCGCGTTGAACAATACGATCTTTCATCGACGGCGGGTAGAGCGCTTCGCGCAACTCCTCGAGGACGCCGGGCGCCGGCGCCACGGCCGTTCGCCCTTCGACGACGACCTCGCGGCCTACGTCGAACTGGGGCAGCGGCTGCGCGAGGAACCGCGCCCTGCCGAGGCGGTACCCGAGGAGGACTTCCGGACGAGCCTGCGCGCCATGCTCGTGGCCACCGCTCAGCGCGAGGGCATCGGCCGGGCCGCCGGCGGTAGCCCGGCCGCGCTCGGCCGCGCCGGCGTTGACGGACCCCGCGACCAGGCGTACCCGGCTGGGGTGAAGGCACCGGCCGAGGGCCGGCCACCGCGGCTCAGCCTGCACAGCCGCCGGACCCGGGCCGCGATCATCGTCGCGCTGGCCGCCGGTACGCTCGCGCTCTCCGGCATGTCCGCGGCGAGCGGCGACGCGGTACCCGGCGATCCGCTCTACGGCATCAAGCGCTCCGCCGAGGGCGCCCGGCTCGCGCTGACCACCAACGACATGATGCGCGGCCAGCTCTACCTGGACTTCGCCGGCAACCGCGCCACCGAGGCCGCGCGGGGTGCCGAGCCGGGCGAGCTCATCGGGCTGCTCACCGACATGGACAGCCAGACCATTGCGGGGGTACGGCTGCTGACCGGCTGGGCGGTCGACCGGCGAGACGGTTCCGCCCTCGACTTCCTCGACGAATGGACCACGACCCAGCGCGCGCGCCTCGGCGGGCTGGACGTCACGGGCTCGGACGGACAGCGGGTCGGCGGATCGGTCAGCCTGCTCCTGCAGATCCAGACCAGGTCCTCGGCCCTGCACGCGGCGCTCGCCTGCGGTGCCATGACCGGGCACACGGACCGGTTCGGTCCAGTACCCGCGCCGTGCCCGACGGCCAGCGGCTCGGGCAGCCACCTGGGCCGTACCGGCAACTCCGGCAGCTCCGGTAGCTCCGGCGGCGCTGGATCCCCGGGCATCCGGAGCAGCTCGGGCACCTCGCCGACGCGGTCTCCCGCGGGTACCGCACCGACCGGCGCTCCCTCACCGCAGACCAGCCCCAGCCAGCCCGCCAGTTCGCCGCTGCCTTCTCCGAGCGGCAACCAGCAGACTTGACCGCGGCGAGCCCGCGTTGCCGCCTCCGCTACCCTCGACAGGGGACGGAGTCAGGGAGGCTGCATGGTGCGACCGCCGAAGCGGGAACTCCTCGCCGGGTACGCCGTCGCCGAGCTGGAACAGGCCCTGACCGTACCCGCTGATCCCGGCTCGGCCGCCTTCTTCGACGTCGACAACACGATGATCCACGGCGCCTCCCTGTACTGGCTGGCCCGTGGCCTGTTCGCCCGCAAGTACGTCACGACGAGGGATCTGGCCGGCTTCGCCTGGAGCCAGCTGAAGTTCCGGGTACTCGCGACGGAGCGGCACGGTGACATGACCGACGCCAAGCAGGCCGCGCTCAGCTTCGTGAAGGGTCGCCGGGTGGCGGAGATCCGGGTACTCGCCGAGGAGATCTTCGACGAGCTCATGGCCGAGCGGATCTGGTCGGGTACGCACGCCCTGGCCCGCCTGCACCTCGACGCCGGCCAGCGGGTCTGGCTGGTCACCGCGGCCCCGGTGGAGCTGGGCCAGGTGATCGCCGAGCGGCTCGGGCTGACCGGTGCGCTGGGTACGGTCGCCGAGATCCACGACGGCGTCTACACCGGACGGTTGGTCGGCGACCTCCTGCACGGGCCGGAGAAGGCGCTGGCGATCACCGCGCTGGCCGAGGCCGAAGGGCTGGACCTGGCGCGCTGCACGGCATACAGCGACTCCGCCAACGACATCCCGATGCTGTCCACGGTCGGGCACGCGGTCGCGGTCAACCCCGACCCGAAGCTGCGTCGCGAGGCGCGCCGGCGTGGCTGGGAGGTGCGCGACTTCCGCACCGGCCGCAAGGCCGCGAAGATCGCGGTGCCCTCCGCCCTCGGTACCGGCATCGTCATCGGCGCCGTGCTCGCCACGGTCGCGGCACGCCGCCGCTCAGCCGGCCGCTGATTCTCTGATCTTGAGCAGGTCCCGCAGGGACTGCTGGATCGTCTCCCGTACCTGGTCGGCCAGGTTGAAGATGACCAGCGGGTCGTCGGCCTGGTCCGTTATCGCCGCCGTGGGTATCGGCTCACCGAACTCGATGTACCACTTCGAGGGCAGCGGCACCATGCCGAGCGGGCCGAGCCACGGGAACGTCGGGGTGATCGGGAAGTACGGCGTGCCGAGCAGCCGGGCCAGCGGCTTCAGGTTGCCGATCATCGGGTACGCCTCCTCGGCACCCACGATCGCCACCGGGACGATGGGGGTACCGGTGCGCAGCGCCGCGGAGACGAAGCCGCCCCGCCCGAAGCGCTGCAGCTTGTACCGGTCGCGGTAGAGCTTGCCGACGCCCTTGAACCCCTCCGGGAACACGCCGACCACCTCGCCCGCGCTCAGCAGGCGCTCCGCGTCGGGGTTACAGGCCAGCGTGCCGCCCGCCTTGCGGGTCAGCTCGGAGAGGACCGGTACCCGGAACACCAGGTCGGCGCCGAGCAGGCGCAGGTACCGGTGGGCCGGATGCTCGTCGTGTACGGCGAGGGCGAGCATGAGCGCGTCGATCGCGATGGTGCCGGAGTGGTTCGCGACCACCAGCGCGGGACCGGTCGCGGGCAGGTTCTCCATGCCCAGCACGTCCACCCGGAACCACGACCGGTACAGCACGCGTAGCAGCGGGTGGAACACCGCGTCGGTCAGCTCCTGGTCGAAGCCGAACTCGTCCACGTCGTACTCGCCGGTGAGGCGGCGGCGCAGGAACGCGAGGCCGCTGGCGATCCGCTGGTCCCAGACGTCCGGTGCGGGCTTGGCGGGAGCGGGCTTGGTGGGAGCGGGCTTCGGCGGGGGTTGTGGCATGCGGGGCGGGCCGGTCGTGCGGGGCGGCGCGATGCCCGCGCGCCCGAGGCCGGCGTCGAATTCTTCGTTCATTGCTAGTAGGCCTTGTCCAGGGCGGTGCGAACCTCGCGGATCCGGTCGAGGATCAACCGCTCCGCGGAGCGCACCGCATCGTGCGGCAGCACCGCGCCGGAGCCGGTGCCGCGAAGGAAGTCGGCGAACGCGGCCGACGTCGGGCGCGGGCGGAAGCCGTACTCGCTCACCAACCGGCCGATATCCACCACCCGGCCGTGTACGAACAGGTCCAACTGGTCGAGGCTGAGATCCCAGCGGCCGAAGCCCCTGGTGATCCCGGCCAGCGCGGACATGCCCGGCTCCAGCACGGGTACCGCGACCCGCCCGGCCCGGCGTACCGCCTGGGAGAGCGTGATCACGCCGGGGCCGGCGACGTTGAACGTGCCGGCGTGATCCTCCACCACCGAGCGGTGCAGGATCTCCAGGGCGTCGTCGACGTGTACGAACTGCAGCCGCGGGTCCCGGCCGAACACGGTCGGCACGACGGGCTGCGCGAAGTACCTCGTGAGGCTCGTCGCGGCGTACTGGCCGATGAACGGCGCGAACCGCAGTACCGTGACCGCGACGTCCGGGCGGCGGCGGCGAAAACCTCGCACGTACCCTTCCATGTCCAACACGTCGCGCGCGAAACCACCGCGTGGCAGCTCGCGTGGCTCGGTGTCCTCGGTGAACACGGCGGGATCGCGGAAGGAGGCGCCGTACGCGGCTGTCGACGACCGGAAGACGATCTTCCGAAGGTCGGGGGCCTGCTGGCACGCGGCGAGCAGTTGCATCGTGCCGATGACGTTCTGCTCTTTCATCCCCGCCCGGCCACCGGCGCTCGGGACGGCGGCGGAGGCGACCGCGAGATGGACGACCACCTCGACCCGGTTGCCCGCGATGACGCTGGCCGGCTCGGGAGTGCGGATGTTGGCGCGCACGAACTCGAACGCGGAGGTGCCCGCGGTCGATGGGTGCGGCGGATCGCTGTCCAGCCCGATCACGCGACCGATCCGCACGTCCGCCGCCAACCGGGCCGCCACCTGCGCGCCGAGGTACCTCGACACGCCGGTGACCAGCACTACCGAGGGACCTTGGCGTGCGTTCACGTGCGCCTCGCTTACCCGCTATCGACGTGGCACACCGGGCGCCGGGCGTTACCGCAGCCGGCCGCCCGGTGTGCGACTCGCGACCGGCCGGGCCGGCCTTAAGTCACTTGCCGAGGCGGCGACGCTGGACCCGGGTCTTACGCAGCAGCTTGCGGTGCTTCTTCTTTGCCATGCGCTTGCGCCGCTTCTTGACCACGGAGCCCATACGATCGTTCCTCTCGCTGCCCAACCACAGCCCATGACGCGTCTAAGGCCACGGGCGCCGTTCAGCCTAGCCGCCGGCCGGCCCAGCGGGGAAATCGGGCGGTCAGGCGGTCTCCTGGAACGCCTCCCGAAGGTAGGTGTGCACCACGTGCTCTGGTACCCGGAACGAACGCCCCACCCTGACCGCGGTGAGCTCGCCGGCGTGGACAAGACGGTAGACGGTCATCTTGGACACCCGCATCAGCTCCGCCACCTCGGCGACGGTCAGGAATCTCACCTCCGCCAGCCTGCCTTCGGAGGGTGGTGATCCGGACATGGCCTACCCCGGTTCCATCCTTTGCGTGCCCCGTTCTCCTCGACTTCCCGGCGCCGGCGGCGGGGTAACGCACGTTTAACTAGAACGGTACCGGTACTCGTGAGGCCGGCGCGTTCTATTCGTACAATTGGGCCAGATTTCAGAGGAATTTTCGCTGGTCAGCGCCTTGACGCGACGGCTCGGGCCAGGAAGGCGAGGTTGGCGGGGCGCTCGGCGACACGGCGCGTCAGGTACCCGTACCACTGGGTGCCGTACGGGACGTAGACCCGCACCTGGTACCCCTCGCCGACGAGGCGCTGCTGCTCCTGCGGGCGTACCCCGAACAGCATCTGCATCTCGAACTCCTCCGGCGCCCGGTCGAACCACTTCGTCCGGTCCAGGGCGATCGCGATCAGCCGGGGATCGTGGGTGGCGACCATCGGGTACCCGGGCCCGGACATCAGGATGTTCAGGCAGCGTACGAACGAGCGGTCCACGTCGACGGCGGACTGGTACGCGACCGACTCCGGCTCCTTGTAGGCGCCCTTGCACAGGCGTACCCGGGAACCGGGCGTAGCCAGCTCGCGGCAGTCGCCCTCGGTACGGCGCAGGTACGCCTGCAGCACGGCACCGGTCGCCGGAAAGTCCCGCCGCAGCCGGGCCAACACGTCCAGGGTCGCGTCGGTAGTGGTGTGGTCCTCCATGTCCAGCGTGACGGCGGTACCGGCGGCCGCGGCCGCGGCGCAGATCGCGTGTGCGTGCTCGTACGCGAGCCGCTCGTCGAAGAGCTGGCCGAGCGCGGAGAGCTTCACGCTCACTTCGGTGGACCTGTTGAGCTGGGCGCCCTCCAACTGCTTGAGCAGATTCAGGTATTCATCCTTGGTGCTGGCGGCCTGCTCGGCGTTGCGGGTGTCTTCGCCGAGATAGTCCAGGGTCACCAGCAGGCCCTCGCCGACGAGCTCGCGGGTCGCGCGCAACGCGTCGTCGCTGCCGGTACCGGCGACGAACCTGGTCACCAGGTCGCGCGTCACCGGTGCGGTCTGTACGAGCCGCTCGATCCGGGTTGACCGGGAAGCGGCGAGTATGGCGGATCGGAGCATGGGTGGAGCGTATCGCCAACCAGGGTTGTGGACCTGCGAGTGGGCCCCGCACAGCGACCTGATTTGTCACCTCCTGCGCGGATTGGCCATGCGCGATATCGCTTACCAGCGCGTTACCGTCTACGTTTGTCGAGTGAACTTCGACGCGTACGCGCACCGTGCGGTTGACCTTGTCAATGCCCGGCTTGACGATTTCGAGGGGCTCAAGCGGCTACTCAATGCCGAGCCATGGATGCGTGACGAGGTGACCGAGCGCGATCTGGCCCTCTTCCGCCGGGCCTCGCGCCGGCTTCGGGAGATCTTCGACCTCGGCACCAACAACCGCGACCCGGAGGCGGTCGCCGCGCTCAACACGCTGCTGGAGGCGCACCCGGTGCAGCCGCGCATCTCGGGCCACGACGCGGACGACTGGCACATGCACGTGGCCAGCCGGGGTTCGTCGGTCAGCGCCGAATACCTCGCCGGGGCGGTATGGGGCCTGGCGGTCTGGCTGTGCGAGTACGGCAGCGCCCGGTTCGGCGTCTGCGCCGACGAGCGCTGCGGCAACGTGTACCTCGACACGTCCTCGAACTGCTGCCGGCGCTTCTGCTCTGAGCGCTGCGCGACCCGCTCGCACGTGGCCGCACACCGCGCCCGCAAGCGCGCCGCCGTTGAAGACCCGGCGCTCGCCGCGGTCGGCTAAACGTCCACTGTAGACGAAGCGAGATGGGACCGGGCGAAGGCGAGAGCCTCGCTCAGGTCCGCCTCGCGCTCCGCACGGCTGGGCGCGCGCCGGCTGTTCACCTCGACCGCGACCGAGCCGGTGAAGCCACGCGCGGACAGCGACTCCAGTA
>JBPYFB010000023.1:0-6775 GCA_051986465.1 Rugosimonospora sp. | reverse complement strand
GCTTAGCCTTCGGATCCGGCTTCACCACCGGCGGACCACCCGGCCCCGGCTTCGCCTTGTACGGCACCGTCGTCGACTTCGGCGCCTTCTGCGGCGTCCACCCCTCATCACCGGGCGGCTGCACCTTGGCTGGGTCCTTGGCCGGCGGCGCCGCGACGGCGGTACCAGGCCAACCCAGACCCGCTAGCACCAATACCAATGTTGTTAGTACTATGGTCCATGGGCGCCAGGCGCCTATCCGAGTTTTGCGGGGTAGCCGGGGCATCGCAACCTCCACAATCGACGAGCAGACACCCACCGACGACAGTGGGCGCGCTCACCGTAGAGGAAGCAGATATAGGCAGAGATATAGCCGAGATACAATGCGGACAGTTAGCGGTCCGATGTTTGCCCGGCAACCCGACAGGCCGTCAGGAGTCCCGCCACGCCTTGGGGATACATCGTTTAGTTCTTGGCAGGCTATCCAGAACGGCCCTTAGCGGGAGCATACGACCTCAACCGATACCGAAGAGAAGGCTGCCATGAGGTACCCGACAACCCCCACAGGCCAATGACGTCGGAGGCCGACGCTGACCGATACGACGGACGTCCGTTCCTGCGGCTGCTGGACTGCTTCGTCCTGTGGTCGATCGGCGAGCTTCACGCGGATCAGGCCGCGCGACTGACCGCGCTCGCCCCGAGCCTGGAACGCGTCTACGGCACCGCCGGCACGTGGCAGGAGATTGTTTCGGCGCAGATGGAGTTCGACGACGAGTTGCCCGGCAAGCTACGGGCGATGTGGGAACGCAACACCACACTGGCACGCGAGCGGCATGAACGCCTGTCCGCGGGACACTGGGCTCGCGGGGTGGTCGACAAAAACTTCATCTGATCCGGCAGGCCGGCCGAGGGCCTAGCACGTAATCTCAGATTTCCCCGGCCATGATGGGCCGCGCGTCCCGGACGTGGTTCAGGCGCGGATCCCGGGCCAGCACGGCACGGTGCAACTCGACGAGGTCCGGCCCCGGATCGACGCCGAGGTGCTCCCGCAGGATCGCCAGCATCTGCGTGTACGAGGCGAGTGCGCCCGGCACGTCGCCGCTGCGGTACTGGGCGAGCATGAGTGCGCCCCAGGCGCGCTCGCGGAACGGGTGGCTGGCCAGATGCAGCCGAACCCCCGCGATGAGCTCACGGTCCAGGCCGGCGGCGAGCCGGGCCTGGATGTAGTCCTCGAATACGGCCAGCCGCCGCTCCCGCAGCCCGGCCAGCGTGGCGTCCAGCCGTTCGGTGCGGAATACACCATGCAGAACCTCGCCGCGCCACAGCCGCAGCGCCTCGCCGAATGCGGCGACCGCGCCGAGGATGTCGGCGCAGGCGAGCGCCTCGCTGCCCCGATCGGCGAGCGCGGTGAAGACTGTGGCGTCGAGTTCATCGTCCTCGAGCAGCAGTTCGTACCCGCCCGCCCGGGTTACCAGCCGGTCGCCCACGAGGCCGCGCAGGCTGTAGGCGTAGCTGCGTAGGTTCTTCAGGGCCGAGGCAGGTGGCTTGTCCCCCCATAGAGTCTGTGCGAGTTCCACCAGGGATACCGGATGATTCGCGGCGAGCGCGAGCGCGCCGAGAAGAGCTGCGGTCTTGGGCGCCGCGACGCTGACAACGATGTCATCGCGACGAACATCAACCGGACCGAGTAACCTGACAAAGTGCAGCATACGGCAAGCCTCCCCCGTGAAGCGCCATAGGATGACCGACCGCGCACATACGATAACGATGAATGTATCGATTGGGCAAGCATGATCGTTCCGGTGTGGCGTAGCGCTCAGCCTGGCATCTTCGCCCCCGTGGTGTAACGCTTAGCAGGGCATCTACGCCCTTTCGTTTGGAGCGGCCGGGAAGCGCCAACATGACCGCACTGGCGGGCCTCGCGCCGCTCCACCCTCACGTGCTGCGCGCCACTTACGCTGACTAGGTGAAGGTCGTCATCGCTGGCGGGTCGGGTGCTCTCGGCCGACGCCTCTGCGGCGACCTGACCGGTCGCGGCCACGACGTGGTGGTGCTGACGCGCACCCCCCGTCCGGGACCGTACCGGCAGGTGGCCTGGGATGGGTCCACTGTGGGCCCGTGGGCTGGGGAACTGGCCGGCAGCGCCGTGGTCAATCTCGCCGGCGAGCTCGTCGACCGGCGGCCAACGCCGGCCAACATCGAACTGCTCACCCGGTCGCGGGTCGCACCGACGCGCGCGCTCGCCGACGCCGCGCGCCGACTCGACCAACCGGTGCCGGTATGGGTGCAGGTGAGCACCCTGGCCATCTACGGAGACGGCGGCGAGCAGCAACTGACCGAGGAATCGCCGTTGGCCGAGGGGCCGCCGCAGATGGCCGGCGTGGCGCGGGCTTGGGAGGCCGCCGCGGCCGACGTGCCGGCGCTGCGGCGGGTGGTCCTGCGTACCAGCCTCGTACTCGACCGCGACACCCCGGCGCTGAATCGCCTCGCCGGCCTGGTGCGCTGGGGACTGGGCGGCCCGATGGGTACCGGCCGGCAGTGGGTGAGCTGGATTCACATCCACGACTGGCTGGGCATTGTGCGGTACAGCCTCGCCGAGGCCGATGGCGTGCTGCTGGCCACGGCACCGAACCCGGTACGGAACAAGGAGCTGATGGGTACCCTGCGGCACGCCCTGCGCCGCCCGCCCGCACCGCCGGTACCCGCGCCGATCGTCCGGCTCGGTGCGGTCCTCCTGCGTACCGACCCGGCGCTGGCGCTCACCGGGCGCCGTGCCGTACCCGCTCGGCTGGCCGCGGCCGGCTTCGACTTCCGGTACCCGCACCTGGCCGGCGCGCTCGCGGATCTGCTGCCTCAATAAGGACTGTCCCAAATAGAGAGACCGTGCGAGCCGGCCGGGTGCCGGCTCGCACGGTGTGCCACAGGTTCCGCTACCGAAGGATCAGGCGAGGTCGAACCGGTCGAGGTTCATCACCTTGTCCCACGCCGCGACGAAGTCCCGCACGAACTTCTCCTTCGCGTCGTCGCTCGCGTAGACCTCGGCGAGCGCGCGCAGCTGGGAGTTGGAGCCGAAGATGAGGTCGGCGCGGGTGGCCGTCCATTTCAGCTCGCCGGTACGCGCGTCGCGGCCCTCGAACGTCTCCTCGTCGTCGGAGGTGGGCTGCCACGTCGTGTCGAGGTCGAGCAGGTTCACGAAGAACTCGTTCGTCAGCGTCTCCGGCTGCCGGGTGAGTACGCCGTGCTGGGACTGCTGGGTGTTCGCGTTCAGTACCCGCAGGCCGCCGACGAGCGCGGTCATCTCGGGTGCGGTCAGCGTCAGCAGCTGGGCCCGGTTGACGAGTAGCTGCTCGGTCGGCTGGACCTGTCCCTTGCTGAGGTAGTTGCGGAACCCGTCGGCGGTCGGCTCAAGTACCGCGAAGGACTCCACGTCGGTCTGCTCCTGGAACGCGTCGGTACGCCCTGGTGTGAAGGGGACCACCACGTCGAACCCGGCCTCCTTCGCGGCCCGCTCGACGGCCGCGCACCCACCGAGCACGATCAGGTCGGCGAGTGAGATCTGCCGGCCCCCGCCCGCGGCGTTGAACTCCTGCTGGATGCCCTCCAGGATCGGCAGGACCTTCGACAGCTGGGCGGGATCGTTGACCTCCCACTGGTTCTGCGGAGCCAGGCTGATGCGCGCCCCGTTGGCCCCACCGCGCTTGTCGGTGCCCCGGAACGTCGAGGCGGCCGCCCAGGCGGTCGAGACCAGCTCGGCGATGGACAGCCCCGAGTCGAGAAGGGTCTGCTTGAGCGAGGCGATGTCCGCCGCGCCGACCAGTTCGTGGGTGACCGGCGGAACCGGGTCCTGCCACAGCTGCGGCTCGGCCGGGACCAGCGGGCCCAGGTACCGCGCGAGCGGCCCCATGTCGCGGTGCGTCAGCTTGAACCACGCCTTGGCGAACGCCTCGGCGAACTCCTGCGGGTGCTCGTAGTAGCGGCGCGCGATCGGCTCGTAGATCGGGTCGACCCGCAGCGCGAGGTCGGTCGTGAGCATCATCGGCGCGTGCCGCTTCGCCGGGTCGTGGGCGTCCGGTACCAGGTCGGCCGTACCCGGCTCGGCCGGCGTCCACTGCTTGGCACCGGCCGGGCTCTCCACCTGCTCCCACTCGAAGCTGAACAGCATGGTGAAGTAGCTGTTGTCCCACGTGACCGGGGTGGGCGTCCAGGCGCCTTCGAGGCCGCTGGTGACGGTGTCGCCGCCCTTGCCCGTACCGTAGCCGTTCTTCCAGCCCAGGCCCATCTCCTGAATCGGGGCCGCCTCGGGCTCGGGGCCGACGTTGGTGTCGGGAGCCGCGCCGTGGGCCTTGCCGAACGTGTGCCCACCGGCGATGAGCGCGACGGTCTCCTCGTCGTTCATGGCCATGCGGCTGAAGGTCTCCCGGATGTCCCGGGCCGCGGCGAGCGCGTCCGGGTTGCCGTTCGGGCCCTCGGGGTTCACATAGATCAGACCCATCTGGACGGCGCCGTACGGCTTGGCCAGCTCGCGGTCGCCGCTGTAGCGCTCGTCACCGAGCCAGGTGTCCTCGCTACCCCAGTTGATCTCCTCGGGCTCCCAGACGTCGACGCGCCCGCCGCCGAAGCCGAACGTGGTGAAACCCATCGACTCCAGGGCGCAGTTGCCGGCGAGGACCATCAGGTCCGCCCACGAGATCTTCTTTCCGTACTTCTTCTTGACCGGCCACAGCAGCCGGCGCGCCTTGTCGAGGCTCGCGTTGTCGGGCCAGCTGTTCAGCGGCGCGAAACGCTGGTCCCCGGAGCCCGCGCCGCCACGGCCGTCGCTGGTCCGGTAGGTGCCCGCGCTGTGCCAGGCCATCCGGATGAACAGCGGGCCGTAGTGGCCGTAGTCCGCCGGCCACCAGTCCTGGGATGTGGTCATAACCGCCTCAATGTCCGCCTTTACGGCGGCCAGGTCGAGGCTGTTGAACTCGTTCGCGTAGTTGAAGTCCGCGCCCATCGGGTCGCCGGCGGGCGGGTTCTGGTGCAGCACACTCAGGTCGAGCTGGTTGGGCCACCAGTCCCGGTTGGACCTGGCCCGCGGCGGGCGCACGGGAGCCTCGCCAGAGATCAGGCCCCTCTTCTCATTTTCCACGTTGCTCTCCTTGGGCAGTTGAGGTGGAGCAGGCCGGGCAGCGGCCCCAGTAGACGACCTCGGCCTCGTCGATCGCGTAGGCGTGATCGACGGACGCGGTCAGGCAGGGCGCCTCGCCGACGGCGCAGTCGACGTCGGCGATCTCGCCACACGACCGGCACACGACGTGGTGATGGTTGTCACCGATCCGCGCCTCGTAGCGGGCGACGGAGCCCGCCGGCTCGATGCGCCGTACCAGACCCGCGGCGGTCAGCGCCCGCAGCACGTCGTAGACGGCCTGCGTTGACACCGCGCCGAGCTCTTCCTGAACCATGCGGATGATCGAGTCTGTTGCGGCGTGTGGGTGCTTGTGCACCGCGGCCAGCACCGCGACCCGGGGACGGGTCACCCGTAGGGCAGCCCCGCGCAGCAGGGGAGCGGCGTCGAACCTCGTGCGCACTTGATCGAGTCTGCCGCGTTATCTGGAATGAGTCAAGAAAATCTCCCGGTATCACTCAAGAGGGTCTGGAATCACTCAAGACAGTGCCGGCCGCCGGGCGCGGGTGGCCTTCCGATGGCCTTGACAGGGATCGACGAACTTTGGCTTACTGAAGCGGTTCAGTTGCGCCTGGCGGGGCAAAGCCACGGCGATTCACCCGTCCACACCAAACCGATTACGTGCTCCGAGATTGTGGTCCGGGCCGGTGCACCGATTCGGGGTTCGCACGCCAGGAGGGCGTTCCCCCATGCTCCAGTCCGATTCCGTACCCGGCCCGGCACGTCTCCGGCGCCGGTTCGCGCTCGCCATCGCGGCCGCCGCGGCGGTACTCGCCGCCGTTGTCGCGGTGCCCCTTGTGCACGCCGCCGCGGCCACCAGCGGCTTCGCCACGCGCTGCGGCATCCACTTCTGCCTGAACGGCCACACGTACTACTTCGCCGGGACGAACGACTACGACATTTTCACGTACGGCGGCAGTTTCGGCGACACCGAGACACAGTGGATGGACAAGACCCGCATCGACAACCACATGGCCGAAATGGCCGCGGACGGGGTCACCGTACTGCGCACGTGGATGTTCGACCACGAGACGTGGCACGGCTTCGAACCCAGCAAGGGTACCTACAGCGAGCAGCAGTTCTCCGAGTTCGACTACATCCTCTTCTCGGCGCAACAGCACAACATCCGGGTGATCCCGGTCTTCGAGAACTACTGGGAGGCGTACGGCGGCATCGACACCCGGCTGTCGTGGGAGGGCCTGCCCACCGGACAGTCCAACCGGTGGCGCTTCTTCAACCAGTCCGCCTGCCCGGGCTGCTTCACGCAGTACCAGAACTACGTGAACTTCGCGCTCAACCGCACCAACCACTACACCGGCGTGAAGTACAAGGACGACCCGACCATCTTCGCGTGGGAACTGATGAACGAGCCGCGCTACGAGGGCCAGGGTACCGACGAGAGCGTCAACGGAACCACGTTGCGCAAGTGGGTCGACACCATGGGCGCGTACATCAAGGGCATCGACAGCAACCACATGGTCGACGCCGGCCTGGAAGGGCACGGCACCAAGTACGGCTTCGGCGGCGACGAGGGCAACCCGTTCGTCGCCATTCAACAGTCGCCGTACGTCGACTTCACCTCGGCGCACCCGTACCCGAACGAGGGCTGGGCCAACCTCTCCCTGGCGCAGA
>JBPYFB010000022.1:0-2493 GCA_051986465.1 Rugosimonospora sp. | reverse complement strand
ATCATGGCGGCCCGTACCCCTTCCGCGCAGTACGTCAGCGGGTTGATCGAGGTGACCACCTGGAACCAGCGCAGGTTGTTCAGCGCGTGCCACGGGTACTGGGTGGCTCCGGTGAACATCAGCGGCGTCAGGATGACCGCGAAGAGGATACTGATCTTCGAGGTCGGTACCAGGCACCCGATCGTGATACCGACACCGGCGCCGACCCACGAACCGAGTAGCAGCACCACGAGCAGCAGGGGGATCCCGGCCGGGTGCCAGGGAGCCGAGCCGAGCACAAGGGCCCCGATCGGATAGATGATGATCGCCGAGAGCAGCCCGCGCAGCGTGGCCATCAGCAGCTTCTCCACGGTGACCAGATCCACCGGGAGCGGAGCCAGCAGCCGGTCCTCGATCTCCTTGGTCCAGCCGAACTCCATGATGAGCGGGAAGGCGACGCTCTGCAGTGCGGTCAGGAACGCGGTCAGCGCGATGATGCCGGCCAGCAGCAGGCTGCCGTAGTTGGCCCGCACGTAACCCGCGCCGCTGAGCACCTTGGCGAAGATGAACAGCATGAACAGCGGCGTGAGGGCGACCTGCACCAGCAGTACCCAGAATTCCTTGCCGGTGACGAACAGGTCCCGCCAGAGGATCGCGCCGAAGGCGCGCGAAGCGGCCGGCCTCCGTACGGCAATGTCCACTGTGGTCACCGCAGCCCCCTTCCGGTGAGGTTGATGAAGACGTCCTCCAGGCTCGGCTGTCCAATGTGGACGTCGGTGAGTACGGCGGACCGGGCGGCCAGCGCGGCCACTACCGGACCGAGCCGCGCGGCCGGCTCGCCGTCGAGGTACAGCCGCACCTGTGCGGGCGCCGCCTCCGCGACGGCGACGGCGGCCTGGCGTGGCGCGGCGCCGCCGCCCGCCGCTCCCGGCATCCCCGGGCCGAAGCCGCCGAAGCCGGCCGGTCCCGCGCCGACCCGTTCGGCCTTCGCCACACCCTCCACCGCCAGCAGCGTGGACAGCAGGGACGGTACGTCGTCGCCGGCACCTGGTAGCACGGTGAGGTCGAGTACTGACTGACCAGTCAGTCCGCGGGTGAGCGCGGCGGGACTGTCCAGCGCGAGCAGCTTGCCGTGGTCCACGATGCCGACCCGGTCGCAGAGTTCGCTCGCCTCGTCCATGTCGTGCGTGGTCAGCACGATGGTGACGCCCCGGTCGCGCATCTCCCGGATCCGGTCCCACACAAACAGCCGCGCCTGCGGGTCGAGCCCGGTCGTGGGCTCGTCGAGGAAGAGCACGGCGGGCTCGTGGATCAGCGCACGCGCGATCATCAGGCGCTGCGCCATGCCGCCCGAGTACCAGTCCACCTTGATGTCGGCCTGGTCCCCGAGCCCGAACTGCTCCAGCAGGTCGGCCGCGCGCGCGTTGCGCTCGGCACGGCCCACGCCGTGGTAGGCCGCGTGGAAGGTGAGGTTCTGCCGCGGCGTGAGGGACCGGTCGAGGTTGGCCCGCTGCGGCACGACCGCGAGCCGGGCGCGCGCGGCGACCGGGTTGCGCCGCACATCCACGCCGGCGAGGTAGGCCTCGCCGCTGGTCGCCTTCAACCGGGTGGTCAGGATGCCGACCGTGGTGGTCTTTCCGGCGCCGTTCGGGCCGAGCAAACCGAAGACCTCGCCGTGCCGGACCGAGAAACTCAGCCCGTCGACCGCGTTCACATCCCTTTTGGGGTACCGCTTCTTGAGCTCGTGTACCTCGACGGCGTCGCCGGTGGTTGTCATGTATCTACTCCCCGTCTCCTCGCTGACGACGTTCCTTTGCTGGCGGCGATTGCGCCGGCGTGGGTGGCGCGCACTCGCCGGCCATCTCTGGGCCACTCATGATCAGTTCGATGAGGTACTCCCGGACGATCGCTTCCTTCGCTGGGTCCTGTTCGGCGCGGGTGCGCCCCAACGTCTCGTACAGTTGCCGGCCCAGGTCGCTGATCTGCTCCTCGCCGGCCTCTGTAGCAACGAGCCAGACCACCCGCCGATCCTTGGCGTCGCGCTCGCGGCGGACGTAGCCCGCCTTCTCAAGGGTGTCGATGATGCCGGTGAGGGTCCCCGGCGCGATCCAGCAGCGCCGCGCGAGTTGGGCATGGGTCGCCCGCCCCGGCGTGCCCTTGTCGAGGCTGCGCCCGGCACCCCACGCCAGCACACTCAGGACGGAGGCGCCGGCCGCGGTGAGGTTGCGCTGGCGGCCCATGACCCGCGTGAACCGCTGTGCCGTGAGGTTGCCCGCGAGCGACACCAGCCGCAGGAGCGGATCCTCCGCGAGCGATGCGCGGAGGTCGTCGTCGGCCACGGGCACGAAGTTAGCACCCGAACTGTTAGGGGGCAAAGTAATTTAGCCGACGGCAGACGACTTGGCTGGACCCCCTATCCTGGGCGGCATGCTGGTCGTCACGAGCAACGAGATTTCGGGCTATGAGGTCCGAGTGGTCTACGGCGAGGTCTTCGGCGTGACCGTACGCGCCCGG
>JBPYFB010000021.1:0-6293 GCA_051986465.1 Rugosimonospora sp. | reverse complement strand
CGCCGTACCGCGCTCCGCGAGCACCAGCACCTGCGCCACCCGTACCCCCTAAAGGAACTGGCGCTCGGCCAGGAAGTCCGCGACGCGGATGGCGGCGCTGGTCGGGTCGGCCCGGACCGTCAGATGCGCGCCGGGCGCCGCCGCCTCGCCCGCCCCCTGCGCCCCGTCCAGGTCGGCCCCGGCCAGGCCGAGATCGGCCAGCGACCAGGTGGCCACCGGCTTGTACCGGGCCTCGACCGCGGCGGCGAAGCTCGGGTAGCGCGGCTCGCCGCAGCGTTCGCTCAGCGACACCACCGCGGGCAGCCGCGCGGCGTACGCGCCGAGCCCAGCTCCGGCACCACAGGCTCCGTCGTCGCGGCGAATCTCCACAGTGGCCTCCCGCACCGCCAGGGCGTCGGCGAAGCACAGCGCGGGTACGCCGAGGCGCTCGGCGAGCATCGGCGCGAGCACCGCCGCCGCGCAGCCGGTCGACGCGGTACCGCACAGCACGAGATCGAAGCCGTGCCGGCGCACGGCCACCGCCAGCACCCGGGAGGCGGCCAGCGGGTCGCACCCGTTAGCCGCCTCGGTGAGCACGTGGATGCCGGTATCCGCGCCACGGGCGAGCGCGCCGCGCAGCGCCTCGACCGCCTCGCCGGCACCGGCGGTGAGCGCGGCGACACGCACGTCACGGCGGCGTACGGCGATGCGCCGGGCCTGGTCGAGCGCGCGCTCGTCGGCCTCGTCCAGCCCCGCGCGCGGCCCGAGGGCGCCGGCCGGCGGCGGGTGGGTGACGAGAACGACGATGTTCACGCCGCGAGTCTAGATCCGCATCCTGCCAGGGAACAGGGCTCGCGCTTCCGGGAACGGCGCCGCTGGCCGTACGATCCTGGCGTGCTGCGGTGGGCACGAACCCTCCCGCCGGTGGTGGCGGATGTGGCGCTGGCCGTCGCGGTCACCGGGTTCGTCATGCTGAGCGCGATCGGCGAGCGCCAGCACCACGAGCGGGTACCGGCGGTCGGCGTCGCACTGCTGGCTGTGCTGGCGCCGGCGATCGCGATGCGCCGGCGGTACCCCGCTCTCGCGCTGGCCATCGTGGTCGGAGTGCAGGTCGGACTCTCGGCGACCCGCACCGCGCCGGGCGCGAACGTGCCCGCCGAGCTCATCATCCCGTACAGCACGGCCCTGTACGGCAGCCGGCGGGTGCGCCTGGCCGCCGCGGTCGCGGCCGGCGCCGTACTCGTCGCGATCGCGTTGCCGTGGCAGCCCTTCCCCCACCTGCGCGGTGACATGGCGGGTCTGCTGGTCGGCGGCGCCGGGGCATGGCTGATCGGCACCCTCATCCGCGGCCGGCGGGCGCAGTCGCAGCAACTGTCCGAACGCGCCGACCGCCTGGAGCGGGAGCGCGACCTGCTGGCCCGGGAGGCGGTCGCCGAGGAGCGGCTGCGCATCGCCCGCGAACTGCACGACGTGGTGGCGCACAATCTCAGCGTCGTGGTGGTACAGGCGCAGGCGCTCGGGCCGGCGGTGACGCGCGACCCGGACCTGGCAAGGAATCTGGCACTCTCCATTGAGGACGTCGGCCGGGAGGCGATGGATGAGATGCGCCACCTGCTCGGCGTGCTGCGGGCTTCGAGCGAGACCGCGGATGCGGGCGAGGACGCGGCCACCGAGGCCCTGGGGCCACAACCCGGCCTGGACCGGCTGCCGGCGCTCGTGGAGCAGATGCGGCAGGCGGGGGTTGCGGTGGATGTGACGGTACGGGGCGCCAGCCGCGCGCTGCCGCCCGCCGTCGCCCTCTCCGCGTACCGCATCGTGCAGGAGGCGCTGACCAACGTGCTCAAGCATGCCGGCCCCGCCTCGGCGCGGGTACTCGTCGAGTACGGCGATGCCGGCGTGGTGCTCTCAGTCACCGACGACGGCCGGGGTGCCGCCGCCGACCTGTCCGGCCCCGCACCGCGCGGGCCCGGGCACGGCCTGGTCGGCATGCGGGAACGCGCGGCGCTCTTCGGCGGGGAGTTGGCCGCCGGCCCCCGGCCGGGCGGTGGCTTCGAGGTGCGCGCGCGGATACCGGCGCAGTCATGACGATCCGCGTGCTGCTCGTGGACGACCAGCCCCTGCTGCGTACCGGTTTCCGGCTGATCCTCTCGGCCGAACCCGACATCGAGGTGGTGGGCGAGGCGGGTGACGGCGCGGCCGGGGTACGGCTGGCCCGGCAGGTGCGGCCGGACGTGGTGCTGATGGACATCCGGATGCCGGTACTCGACGGGGTGGCGGCGACCCGGGAACTGTCCGGTGTGGACGGTGTACGGGTACTGATCCTGACCACCTTCCACCTCGACGAGTACGTGGTCGCGGCGCTGCGGGCCGGGGCCAGCGGCTTCCTGCTCAAGGACGTCAAGGCGAGCGACCTGGTGGCGGCGGTACGGGTGGTCGCGGCCGGCGAGGCGATGGTGGCGCCCGCGGTGACCCGGCGGCTACTGGAGCGCTTCATCCACCAGCTGCCGGCCGGCGGCGACGCGCCCGCACCTGCGACCGGGAACCTCACCGGCCGGGAACTGGAGGTGCTGCGGCTGGTCGCCCGCGGCCTGTCCAACGCGGAGATCGCCGCCGCGCTGGTGGTCACCGAGACGACCGTGAAGACCCACGTACACCACCTGCTGACCAAGCTGGACCTGCGCGACCGGGCGCAACTGGTGGTGTTCGCGTACGACACCGGAGTGGCCCGGTCTCCATCCTGAGAT
This sequence comes from Rugosimonospora sp., assembly GCA_051986465.1. Lineage (GTDB taxonomy): Bacteria > Actinomycetota > Actinomycetes > Mycobacteriales > Micromonosporaceae > DATEJJ01. Next base: position 3,570 of record JBPYFB010000021.1, on the reverse strand, counting down.
GGAGCCTCGATCCCGGGATGGAGCCGCAGGACAGCTCCGTGGATCGATGAACCGGGGCCGCGCCGAACCTACTTTCCAAGACATGACAACGGCAGCGGCCCGGATGTGCCGGGCGACAAAGGTGTACGGCAGCGGAGCGGTCGCGGTCACCGCCCTCGACGACGTTTCGATCGACGTGAACCGCGGCACATTCACCGCGGTGATGGGGCCGTCCGGCTCGGGCAAATCCACCTTCCTGCACTGCCTCGCCGGCCTGGACCGGGTCAGCGACGGCGAGGTCTGGATCGGCGACACCGAGATCGGCGGGCTGCCGGAGCGGGCGCTGACCGCGCTGCGGCGCGACCGGATCGGCTTCGTCTTCCAGGCGTTCAACCTGCTGCCGGCACTCAACGCGGCGGCGAACATCACGCTGGCGCTGGACATCGCCGGGCGGCACCCCGAACCGTCCTGGTGGGACACCGTGGTCGACGCGGTGGGCCTGCGCGACCGGCTCGACCACCGGCCCAGCGAGCTGTCCGGCGGGCAGCAGCAGCGGGTCGCGGTGGCCCGCGCTGTGGTGGGGCGGCCGGACATCGTCTTCGCCGACGAGCCCACCGGCAACCTCGACTCGCGCTCCGGCGCGCAACTGCTGGACCTGTTGCGCCGGTGCGCGCGGGAGTTCGGCCAGACCGTGGTGATGGTGACCCACGACCCGGTGGCGGCGAGCTATGCCGACCGGGCGGTCTTCCTCGCCGACGGCCGGATCGTGGACAGCGCCGAGGCGCCCACGCCGCAGCTGGTACTGGACCGGATGAAGTTGCTGGGGGGCTGAGCGAGATGCTACGGGCGAGCCTGCGAACGCTGTTGACGCACAAGGTACGGCTGGCGCTGACCGCGCTGGCGATCGCGCTGGGCGTGGCGTTCATGTCCGGTACCTTCACCTTCACCGCGACGCTCCAGTCCGACCTGGACGCGCTGTTCCACACCGTCACCGCCTCGACCGACGTCATCGTCGAGCACACCGCCCCGGCCGGCGAGTCGGGCGCCGGCAACGGCTCGCGGCCGGCGATCCCGGCCGAGCTGCTGCCCGCGATCCGCGCGGTGCCCGGAGTACGCGCCGCCGACGGCGTCATCACCGACACGGCTCAACTGGCCACAGTGGACGGTCGCCTCCTCGGCAGCGGGCCGGGCCTCGCGACCAGTTGGCGCGCGGATCCCACCCTGCGCGCCGAGTACCCGCAGCGCGCCGGGCGGGCACCGGGTACCGGCGGCGAGGTCGCGATCGACCAGACCTCCGCCGACTCGTACGGCTTGCACCTGGGCGACCCGGTACGCGTCGTCATCGAGGGGCGGGCGCGAAGCTTCACCGTCGTGGGCATCGTCGGCTTCGGTACGGGCCGCGGCATCGGGCGCTCGCTCGTGCTGTTCGACACCGGTACCGCCCAGGTGCTGTTCGGCAAGGCCGGCAGGTACGACCAGATCGAGGTATCGGCGGCGGGCGGGGTGGGTAGCGCGGCGCTGCGCGACCGGATCGCCGCCGTGCTGCCGGCGCAGACCGAGGCGCTCACCGGCGCGGCGCAGGCGCAGGCGCTGTCCGCGTCGCTCCGCGGCGACCTCGGCTTCCTGACCGACGGGCTGCTCGGCTTCGCCGCGGTCGCGCTGTTCGTCGGCGCGTTCGTCATCTGGAACACCTTCTCCATCCTGATCGCCCAGCGCACCCGGGAACTGGCTCTGCTGCGCGCTCTGGGCGCGAGCCGGCGGCAGGTCTTCGGCAGCGTGCTGGTCGAGGCGGCGCTACTCGGTACCGTCTCCTCCGCCGCCGGCGTGGGGCTCGGGTTGCTCGCCGCGCGGGGCCTGGCCGCCCTGCTCAGCGTGTTCGGGCTGGACCTGCCGAGCCACGGGCCGCGGCTGCCGCTCGCCGGTACCGCACTCGCGGTCGGCACCGGCGTCGCCGTGACGGTACTGGCCGCCGTCGCACCCGCGCGGCGGGCCACCCGGGTGCCACCCGTCGCCGCGATGCGTGAGACGGCTGCCGCCCCGTACACCTTCTCCCGCCGCCGGCTGATCGTGGGCCTCGGCGTCGCCGCGGCCGGGCTGGGCGCGCTCGCCGCCGGCCTGTTCGCTCACGCGGGCGCCGCCGTCGCGGGCGCCGGCGCGCTCGCCGTGGTGCTCGGTGTCAACCTGCTCACCCCGCTCGCCGCGCGCCCCGCCCTGCGGGTGATCGGCGCGCCGCTGCGCCGGCTCCCGGCGCGCACCGGGCGGCTGGCCCACGCCAACGCGGCGCACAACCCCGGCCGCACCGCCGCCACCACGGCCGCGCTGATGATCGGTCTGGCCGCGGTGGTCGCGGTCAACGTCCTCATCGAGTCGGCGAAGAGCGCGGCCGCCGGCGACATCGGCCGGGCCAGCCGCGCCGACCTGTACATCACGGCCGGCGGCGGCCAGGACGGCAGCCTCGACCCGGCACTGGCGCGTGCGGTGGCGGCGTGGCCGGGGGTCGCGGCGGTCTCCGCGGTACGCCGCTCCGAGGCGATGGTGGCCGGCACCGCGCACCAGACGGTGTACGGCGTCGACCCGGCCAGTATCGCCGAGGTGACCGACCTCGCCGTGCGCACCGGCGGCTTCGCGAGCGGTGGCATGCTGGTGAGTGTCAAGGTGGCGGCGGCGCACCACTGGCACACCGGCAGCGTCGTGACCGTCCAGTTTGGACAGGCGTCACAGCGCGGCGTTACGGTCGCCGGTACGTTCGCGAACCGTGGCCCGCTCGGCGACTACCTGCTCGACCTGGACACGTTCGACGCGGCCACCAATCACCCGCTGGACAACCTCATTCTGGTACGGGCCGCGCCCGGCACCGCCGTCGCCGGCCTGCGCACCGACCTGACCGGCCTGCTGCGCGACTACCCCGGCGCGCAGGTGCTCGACCGCGCCGGCTACCAGAACGCGAGCGGGGCCATGCTCGACCAGATCCTCAACCTGACCACGGGACTGCTCGTGCTGGCCGTCATCATCGCGCTGCTCGGCATCGTCAACACGCTGGCCCTGTCGGTCACCGAACGCACCCGGGAGTTCGGCGTGCTGCGCGCGATCGGTATGCGCCGCGGGCAACTCGCCGCGACCGTGACCGTCGAGGCCGGGATGATCGCCGTCTTCGGCGCGCTGCTGGGCATCGTGCTCGGTGCCGGGCTGGGCGGCGCACTCGCCGCCGCGCTCGCCGGAGCCGCCAGCATCGCCGTACCCGCGGGCAACCTGGTGGCGTACGCGGTGGTCTCGATCGCCGCCGCGATGCTCGCCGCGTTGGCACCGGCGCGCCGGGCGGCCAGGCTGGACGTGCTGCGCGCGATCGCCACCGAGTGACGCTCTACTGTGGACCGACAAAGCCGGGCGACGCATACGGCGGTATGCGTCGCCCGGCTCGAACTTCGGGCGCCATCGCGGTTAGTTACTCCGCGGCTAGTTGCTCCGCGCTTCGTTACGCCGCCAGCGGACGGTCGGGCGCAGCAGGTCCAGATCGGCGCGCTCCTTGTACCGGTCAGCCACCGCATACAACGAGGTCAGCAACGTCTCCGACAACAGGTGCGGAGTCAACCC
>JBPYFB010000020.1:0-3560 GCA_051986465.1 Rugosimonospora sp. | reverse complement strand
TCCGGGGAAAGGTTGGTCGCGGCGTAGGCGACGAGCCGGGTCAGGGTGAAGACGACGAACAGATCAAAGAACAACTCGACGAAGCTGGCCTGCGTGGCAATGCCCTCCGCACGTAACAGGCCGACCGCCCGGCCGAACCGCCGACTCTGCGCGCCATCTGTCATGACCCATATTCAGCCAGCCCTTCTCGGACCGGAGGGCGGATTCCGGCCAGTACCACCAGATTTCAGCCGGTCGGAGTGGTCCGCGGCACAGCGCGGGCCCACCCTCGCGCATAGCGGCCGCGGTCAGGGGTAGACGACCGGAGCCGGAGGCCCGCTGGCGAACGCCGCCGGCACGATGGAGGCGAGGATGAGCGCACCGATCAGCCCCGAAGCCATACACGAATGGCACCCCGACTACCTACCGGCCTACCTCTCCAACGGACTGGTGGGTTTGCGCGTGGGCGCCGCGCCTCCGCTCGGCGGAATGGCCGTGGTCAACGGCTTCACCGGCCCGGACCCGGTGGCGGAGGTGGAGTCGTTGGTACCGGTACCGTTCCCGCTCGCCGCTGACATCGCCATCAACGGCTCACCCATGTCGGCGAGCCCGGCCGCGGCGCTGCTGCGCGAGCAGCGGTACGACTTCGCCCACGGCCAACTCCACACCGCGCTGAGCTTCACCGCCCAGGGCACCCGCGTCGACGCCGAGGTTGTCACGCTGTGCAACCGGGCTCTGCCCGCGGTTGTCATGCAGGAACTGACCGTGGTGGTCGATGCCGAGTGCGAACTGGAGCTGTCAGCCGGCCTGGACCCAGCCGGCCGATCCGGCGGCCCCTACCTGGCCGACATGGGCGCCGGGGGGCGGTTCCAGCCCGCGCACGGCGTGCTGGGCTGGAACAGTGCCGGTGGTGCCGCGTCGTGCGGCCTGGCCTACCTGGCGCAACTGGACGGCGCGGACGGCTGCCCGCCCGCGTTCCGCAACACCCTGCAGGGCCAGATGGTCACGGCCTACACGGTGCGGGCGCGGCCGGGACGCCGGTACCGGCTGCGGCAGCTCACCGCACTCGTCCCCGACGCCATGCAAGGCTCGCCGCACCTGCACGCGGTACGGATGCTCACGCACGCGCTCACCCGCGGGTACGACGCTCTCCTTGGCGAGAACGCGGACCGGTGGGCGCAGCTGTGGCGTGGCAGGGTCGAGCTGACCGGGGCGCCCACGCGGTGGCAGGCCATGTGCGACGCCGCCCACTTCTACCTGCACACCTCAGTGCACCGCGCCTCGCCCTGCGAGACCTCACCCTTCGGAATGGCGTACTGGCCGGACTACCACTACTACCGCGGCCATGTCATGTGGGACATCGAGACGTTCGCGGTCCCGGCCCTGATACTCACCCAGCCCGACGCGGCCCGGGCCCTGCTGCACTACCGCAGTACCCGGCTGGAAAGCGCCCGGCACAACGCCACCGCCCAGGGGTACGACGGCGCCCAGTACCCCTGGGAAAGCAGCCCCCGAGCCGGCCAGGAAGCCACCCCGGTCGGCCAATTGCCCCCCGTCACCGAGCACCACGTGAGCATGGACATCGCCCTGGCCTTCGCCCGCTACGTACACGCCACCGCCGACAACCACTTCGCCCGCACCGAGGCGTGGCCCGTGCTGTCTGACGTCGCCCGCTGGATCGCCAGCCGCACGAACCGAACCCAACGCGGATACGAGATCCACCGCGTGGAGGGCATCGCGGAGACGGGCACCCCGGTGAACAACAACGCATTCGTCAACATGGCCGCCGCGACGACACTACGCGAGGCGACCAGGCTCGCCGACGCCCTGGGTCTGCCCGCGAACCCCGCGTGGACACACATCGCCGACAACCTCGTACTGCCCAGGGACACGGACGGAACAATCATCAACCACGACGGCTACCGGCCCGACGAACCACAGGGCGCGACGCCCGAGGCAGCCGCCGGGCTGTTCCCCGTCGGATACCCGGTCGACGCGGACACCGAAGCACGCACGCTGGCCGCCGCCGTGGGGCGGGCCGACGGATACGCCGGATCGCCGATGCTCTCCGCCCTGCTCGGCGTCTACGCCGCGCGCCTCGGGCAACGGGAACGGGCGCTTGACCTGTACGAGCACGGCTTCGCCGACTTCGTCCAAGCCCCGCACTCACTGGTCACCGAAACCAGCCCGACCACTGCGCCCGACCAGCCCCGGGCCGCCCCCTTCACCGCCAACGTCGGCGGCTTCCTGACCGGCTGCCTCTACGGCCTCACCGGCATGAACCCCACCGCGGACGAACCCGCGACCTGGTGCCGACAGCCGGTGAGGATGCCCCAGGGGTGGGAGGGCATCACCGTGGACCGGTTATGGGTGCGCGGCCGCTCGGCAACCCTCACCGCCGACCACGGCCAGGACCACGCCCAACTCGACTTTCTGTAGACGGATTTTCGATCCGAGGATATCGGCGGCTGCACCCGCGCCACGGGCCGCGGCGTAGCGAACCGGCGGCCCGCTGCTGCTGCTCACGCAGGGCGTCGCCGTTCGCCGCCCGCAGATGGTGCCCCGCTTGACGGAGTCACGGTTGGCAACCTGTCAGGCCGGTGCTGCGCGGGCCTGGAGGCGTTGCCGCGGGGTGCCGCGGAGGCGTGAGTGCGGTTTACCTGCGCACGCCAGGGGTACCGGGGCGCGCAACGATGGCAGGGCCATACGACTTGAGCGGTAGCCCAACGGACGATCCCAGGTGGCTGCCCGGCGGTACTGGCTGGCCTCACAACGGGGGGACGCATGGGACTGGTCGGTAGGCTCAGTCGGCGGGCCGTCGTGCCCGGAGTCATCGCGGTGGGAGCCGGCTGCGCCGCCACGCTGGGCGCGGTGATCGCTCGCCAGCGGCGTGGGCGTGACATGCCGGTACGCCGCGGCGACGGGTACTGCACCGTTCGACTGGTCACAGTGGACAGGCCGGTGGCCGTGGTCTTGGAGTTGTGGCGCAGCGAGCCGCAGTTGTCGACCATCCTGGGCCGGGCGATCACCGTGGAGACGCGTCCGGACGGCCGGCGGGACTACATCGCACCGGAGTGCGACACCGGGGCCGGTTGGTCGGCCGATGCTGTGATCGACGAGCAGGCCGGATCGGCGCGGTGGCGGCTGCGTGACGGTCGGCTGAGGCATGACGGGAGGATGGAACTGACCGAGGCGCCCGGTGACCGCGCGACTGAGGTGCGGGTGGAACTGACCTATCCCGGCGGTCGGCTGCGCCATGCCGCGCGGACGCTGACGGGCGGGATCCCGACCAGGTGCTGCGTGCCCTGCTGCGCCGCGCCAAGTCGGTCCTCGAGGGCGGCGAAGTCGTCTCCGCGGCGCAGGGACCGTCGTGGCGGGGACGCGTGGCGGAGCGGGCGACCCGGGTGGCGCGGGACCGGCTGACCGTGGGAGGTCGGGCGTGAAGGCGCTGTGCTGGGAAGGAGTCGGCGACCTCCAGGTACGCGACGTTCCCGAGCCCGTGGTGCACAGCGACCGTGACGCGACTATCCGGGTACTGGCCAGCAACGTCTGCGGCTCCGACCTGCATCTGATCAACGGGT
>JBPYFB010000019.1:0-8087 GCA_051986465.1 Rugosimonospora sp. | reverse complement strand
ACGACCACGCCGCCGAACTCTCCACCGAGCCGCCGCACCCGCTCGCCGGCGCCACACCACACTGGGCCTTCCTGCGTTCGGTCTCCAAGCCCTACGGTCCCGACCTCAGGCTCGCCGCGCTCGCCGGTGACGAGGCGACCGTGGCGCGCGTGCAGGGGCGCATGCAGGTCGGCGCCGGCTGGGTCTCCGTCCTGCTGCAGCGGCTGGTGCTGGAGATGTGGCGGGATGCCAAGGTCGCGTCCACTGTGGAGTATGCACGGGACAGCTACGAACAGCGCCGCCACGCCCTGCTTGACGCGCTTGCCCGGCACGGGCTCGCCGCGCACGGCCGCACCGGGATCAACGTCTGGGTGCCGGTACCCGACGAGACCGCCGCCGTGACCCGGTTGCGGGTGGCCGGGTACGCGGTCGCGCCCGGCTCCCTCTATCGCCAGGCCACGTCGCCAGGGGTACGGGTCACCGTGGCGCCCTTGGCGCCGCGCGACATCGAGCCGCTCGCCGAGGCACTCGCGTCCACTGTGGACGTACCCGCGGGAACGTTCAGCGCCTAGAGTGCGTCGAACCCCACCTCGCCGGTACGGATGCGGATCAGGTAATCCAGCCGGGTGACCCATACCAGGACGTCCGACACGTCCTGGCTACCGACCGCGCGGGAGATGACCCGTACCAGATCCTGGGTATCCGCGTTGGCCGCCAACACATCCAGCCGTACCCACGGCACGAACGTCTTGCTCCACCGGCTGCCCCGGTACACCTCGACGGCGGTACCGGGGCGGGCCGGTGCGTACGTGTGCGACAGCGTCAGCCCGCGTACCCCGAACATCGCCAGGGCCTTGGTGACGACCTCCACCCTGGACGGCGGCACGACGGCGGTGATGAGCATCATTGCCCGGGCCCCTTTCCGTCGCCCAGCCGTCCAGGGTTCGGTACGTCGTTCGGTGCGTCACTCGGTCGCGACCGCCGGGGTCGGTGCCGATGCGGGTGCCTGTGCCGGGATGCTCGGCGTCGCGGTATGCCCACCCGCGGCACCCGCCCCGACCAGGTCGTCGCTCGGGTACGCCTCCTCGTCGTGCACGCCCAGGTCACCGGTTTCGAGGACCTCGTCGGGCAGGCGCAACTTCACGAACAGGCCGAGCACCTTGAGAATGACGAACGTCATCACGCCGTCCCACAGGATGATGGTGCCGGCCGCGCCCGCCTGCAGCAGCAACTGCTTCGGGTGCCCATAGAACAAACCGCTCGTGGCGAACCCCGGCGTCTTCCCGTCGGCCGAGCCCAGGTACACCGTCATGTGCGGGTTGGCGAGCAAGCCGACCAGCAATCCGCCGGCGAGCCCCGCGATGCCATGCGTGTGCACCACGCCGAGCGCGTCGTCGACCTTCCGGAACAGCGCCAGCTTGGCCAGCTTGTTCCAGGACAGCCAGACGATTGTCGAGGCGACCAGGCCGATGATGATGGCGCCGAGGCCGTCGACGAAGCCGGCGGCCGGGGTGATCGCCACCAGGCCCGCGATCATCCCATTGATCGCGCCGAGGAACGTCGGCTTGCGCTGCGGCCCGGCGACCATGTCCCAGATCACCCAGGTCAACAGCGCCGTCGCCGTGGCAAGGTTGGTGTTGATGACGCCGGCCGAGGCTTGGAAGCCGCCGAAGTACATGTCGCCGCCGTTGAAGCCGTTCCACCCCAACCACAGGATGCCCGCGCCGGCCGCGCACATTAGCAGGTTGTTGGGTAAGGGTTTGGCGCGGTCGCGGGCCAGCCGCGGCCCGATGACCGCGGCCGCCACGAAGCCGGAGGTACCGGCCGCGAGGTGGATCACGTATCCGCCGGAGTAGTCCAGCGCGCCCTTCTGCGCCCACCAGCCACCGCCCCAGAGCAGGAAGGCGTTGACGGAGTAGACGATGCCGGACCACAACGGCACGAACAGCAGCCACGCCTTGAAGCTCATCCGGCCGACCACCGAGCCGAGGAACAGCAACGGCGTGATCGCGGCGAAGACGAACTGGAAGTACGCGAGAGAGGACATCGGGAACCGGAAGGGTGGCATCAGGCCGGCGTCGCTGACCAGCGGGATGTGCGCCTGTCCCTCCTCGGCGACGTGGCCGATGATGGGTCCGGGCACGCCCACGAACGCGCCGAGAATCCCGGGCCACGACGGCGTCAGCGGCTTGCCGAAGCCCATCTTGAATTCGTAGAGAACCCATGCGATGAGCACGAGCGAGAAGCCCGTGAACGCCATCAGCATGGTGTTGACGGCCCATTTCCGTTGTACGAGGCCGCCGTAGAGGATCGCGATTCCGGGGATGCTCATCAGGCCGACGAGCGTCGCGGCCACCAGTTGCCACGCGTTGTCACCCGGGTTCAGCCAGTCTGGATAGGGGAGCATGTTCCCTCCTCCGCCGTCAGGTTCACACCGTCGGGAGTACGGGTCGACTCCAAGAAGGATCTCGATATGTGGTTTCGCTCACATTTCTCGCTCGTTACGCCTACGACACCGCATAGTCGTCCTTTCGGCCGGAACTCCGGCGATGATCGGCGCCGGGCGGTGCTGGCGGCTGGCATAGGGTGATAGGCGTGCCCGTCGATGAGGCTCCCACCGCCGCGCCGTTCGTACCTGTCGGCGGCGACCTGGACCAGTTGCGCCAGGCCGCCCTCGGTTGCCACGGCTGCCACCTCTACAAGGACGCGACCCAGACCGTGTTCAGCCGGGGAGCGGCGCAGGCCAGGATCGTCATGGTTGGCGAGCAACCCGGCGACGTCGAGGACCAGCGCGGCGAGCCCTTCGTCGGCCCCGCCGGGGTGCTGCTGCGCCGGGCCGTCGGGGACGTCGGTCTGGACCCGGCCGACCTGTACATCACGAACGCGGTCAAGCACTTCAAGTTCCGGCGTACCGGACAGGGCAAGCGCCGCATCCACCAAACGCCCGACCGGGTCGAGATCGTCGCCTGCCGGCCCCGGCTGCTCGCCGAGTTCGCCCAGCTCGACCCGCGCGTCGTCGTGGCGCTCGGCGCCACCGCCGCCCAGGCCCTGCTCGGCCCGTCCTTCCGCGTCACCAAGCAGCGCGGGGTACCGCTGCCGTGGCCCGAGTCGGCCTACCACGCGGAGGACTTCGCCCAGGCCGGCGGGGTTGCCAAGGTGGTCGCCACCCTGCACCCGTCGGCGATTCTGCGCGCCGACGACCGGGACGCCGCGTACCAGGGCTTCGTCGCTGACCTGCGCGTCGTCGCGGAGCTGCTGACCTGACAGACTCGTGCGCTATGGAGCAGCATCTGTACGAGCCGGTGCACGAGGAGTTCCGGGAGCTGTGCCGCACCTTCCTCGCCCGCGAGGCCATCCCGCACCATGCCGCGTGGGAGGAGGCCGGCGTGGTGGACCGCGCGGTGTGGCACAAGGCGGGCGCGGCCGGGCTGCTAGGCCTCGACATACCCGAGGAGTACGGCGGGGCCGGCCAGCGTGACTTCCGGTTCAACGCGGTACTCGTCGAGGAGATCACCGGTACCGGCTGCACCGGGCTCGGCTTCGGCCTGCACAACGACGTCGTCGCGCCGTACCTCACCGAGCTCACCACCGACGAGCAGCGCAAGCGGTGGCTGCCCGGGTTCTGCGCCGGCTCCCTCGTCACCGCGATCGCGATGAGCGAGCCCGGGGCCGGCTCCGACCTCGCCGGTGTGCGTACCACCGCCGTGCGCGACGGCGACTCGTACGTCCTCAATGGACAGAAGACCTTCATCACCAACGGAGAGCTGGCCGACCTCGTCGTCGTGGTCGCGAAGACCGCGCCGGAGCGCGGCCCGCACGGCATCTCCCTGCTCGTGGTCGAGCGCGGTACGCCCGGCTTCGAGCGCGGCCGGCGGCTGGACAAGGTGGGCCTGAAGGCCAACGACACCGCCGAGCTGTTCTTCGCCGACTGCCGGGTGCCGGCCACCAACCTGATCGGCGAGGAGAACCGCGGCTTCTACCACCTCACCGCGAACCTGCCCAGGGAACGCCTGTCCATCGCGGTCGGCGCCGTCGCCGCCTGCGAAAGGGTACTGTCGCTGACGCTCGAGTACGCCCGCTCCCGTACCGCCTTCGGCCAGGCGATCGGCGCCTTCCAACACAACCGGTTCCTGCTCGCCGAGTTGGCCACCGAGGTCACCATCGCCCGGACCTTCCTCAACCACTGCGTGGTGGAGTTCAACGCGGGCCGGTTGACCGCGACCGACGCGGCCAAGGCGAAGTGGTGGACGACCGAGCTGCAGAACCGACTCGTCGACAGGTGCGTACAACTGCACGGCGGGTACGGGTACATGCGCGAGTACCCCGTCGCCAAGGCGTGGCTGGACAGCCGGGTACAAACGATCTACGGGGGGACCACGGAGATCATGAAAGAGATCATCGGCCGGGAGCTGGGCCTGTGAGCCGGGAGTTAAGCCTGTGAGGTTGACGGACTTCTGGTGGCGGCTGGAGCAGGTCTTCGGTTCCGCGTACGCGGCGAGCGTGGCATCCGACCAGGTGCTGCCGCAGCTGGGCGGCCGGACGATCGACCAGGCGCTGGCCGCGGGGGAGGAGACCGCCGTGGTGTGGCGGGCCGTGGTGGCCGCCTACCCCGAGCGGGTACCCGCGAAGCTGCGCTGACCCGTACGGCGTGTCGCCGGGTGATCGTACACGTGTACGGGTAATGTCCACAGGCGGACACGTTATCCACAGGCTTCGGCCCGGTGGCTGTTTTCTGTCGGACCTAGCGCCTAGCGTGTCGGCGTGACCAAGAAACCTACGAAGACGGCAACTGTAGGGGTGGCAGCAATGGCTTCAGTGCCTGACCGCGAGAAGGCGCTTGACCTAGCCCTCGCACAGATCGACAAGCAGTTCGGCAAGGGCTCGGTGATGCGCCTCGGCGAGCGCCCGGTCATACCGATGGCCATAATCCCGACCGGCTCGATCGCGCTGGACGTGGCGCTGGGCATCGGGGGCCTGCCCCGGGGCCGGATCGTGGAGATATACGGACCGGAGAGCAGCGGAAAGACGACTGTGGCGCTGCACGCGATCGCGAGCGCCCAGGCGGCCGGCGGCATCGCCGCGTTCATCGACGCCGAGCACGCGCTGGACGCCGACTACGCCAAGGCGCTGGGTGTGGATACCGACGCGCTCCTGGTCTCCCAGCCCGACACGGGTGAGCAGGCGTTGGAGATCGCCGACATGCTGGTCCGCTCCGGTGCCCTGGACGTCATCGTGATCGACTCGGTGGCCGCGCTGGTATCGCGTGCCGAGATCGAAGGCGAGATGGGCGACAACCACGTGGGTCTGCAGGCGCGCCTGATGAGCCAGGCGCTGCGGAAGATCACCGGCGCCCTGAGCAACTCCGGCACCACCGCGATCTTCATCAACCAGCTCCGCGAGAAGATCGGCGTCATGTTCGGGTGCTTCAACTACTCGACACGCGTGACGCTGGCGGACGGAACTCAAGAGAAGATTGGCAAGATCGTCAATCAGCGGATGGACGTTGAGGTGCTCTCCTACGATCCTGAGACTGATCGGATCGAACCCAAGAAGATCGTCAACTGGTTCAACAACGGCCCAGCCGAGGAGTTCCTACAGTTCACCGTCGCAAAGTCGAGCGGTAACGGGAGAGCCCAGTTCGCCGCTACCGCCAACCATCTGATCCGTACACCAGGCGGCTGGCGTGCGGCGGGTGAGTTGGTCGTCGGTGACCGGGTGATGCTCGCTGAGGATCGGCGCCTCGGTGACCAGCAGTGGCAGGTCGTACTCGGTTCGTTGATGGGCGATGGCAGCCTCTCGCCCAACCGCCGTGACCGGTCCGGGGTCCGGTTCCGTCTTGGCCATGGCAGCGCTCAGGCTGAATATCTGAACTGGAAGGTTTCTCTGCTGGGCAACATCGAGCACTCGCGCCGGATCGATGATCGCGGTGCCGTGTTCGCGGACTTCACCCCATTGCCCGAGCTTGACGAGCTGCGCCAGGCCGTCTACCTGGGTGATGGCAAGAAGCATCTCAGCTGGGACTACCTCAAGGCGCTGACCCCGCTGGCACTGGCAATCTGGTATCTCGACGACGGATGCTTCACGCTGCGTTCCAAGGGCCTCCAGGAGCGCACCGAGGGCGGCAGCGGGCGCATCGAGATCTGCGTCGAGGCGATGAGCGAAGGTTCACGGGAACGTCTGGTCCAGTACCTTCAAGACGTCCATGCGCTCGATGTGAAGCTGACCGTGAAGGGCGCGTTGCGCAAGGCGACTCTGCGCTTCAGCACCGCGGCGTCGGCGAAGTTCCAGGAGATCGTTGCGCCGTACGTGCCAAGCAGCATGGACCACAAGTTGCTGCCTCGGCTGCATGGCCGGTGTGCGGTCCAGGCGATCTTCCAGCCCGCTGAGCGTCGTCCGATGCCCGCGCGCATCCTCGACGTACATGTGAAGCCTAGGACGCGGTCGATGAACCGGTTCGATATCGAGGTAGAGGGCAACCACAACTACTTCGTCGACGGGGTCATGGTCCATAACTCACCCGAGACGACTACGGGCGGTAAGGCACTCAAGTTCTACGCCTCCGTACGCCTCGATATCCGCCGCATCGAAAGCCTGAAAGATGGCAGCGACGCGGTAGGAAACCGGACAAGAGTGAAAATCGTCAAGAACAAGGTCGCAGCCCCCTTCAAGCAGGCGGAATTCGACATCCTCTATGGTCAGGGCATTTCCCGTGAGGGCTCCCTTATCGACGTCGGCGTCGAGCAGAGCCTGATCCGCAAGTCCGGCGCCTGGTACACGTACGACGGCGACCAGCTCGGCCAGGGCAAGGAGAACGCGCGGAAGTTCCTCAAGGAGAACCCTGACGTGGCCGCCGAGATCGAGAAGAAGATCCTGGAGAAGCTCGGCGTCGGGATGACCGAGGCCGGTGCCGAGGTCATCGCGGTGGACTTCTGATCGTGCCGGGCAGGCGTCGCGGGGCGCGTACGGGTCGGGGCTGGGATGCCGCCCCACCCCGAACCCGCTCCGCACAGGCCACAGGTGACCGTGGCGGCAGGGGAGACAGCGGCAGGGCAGACGGCGACCGGGAAGGCGACTGGAGAGACGGCGACCGGCGAGAGCAGCCGGCGAAGGACCCCGCCGAGCAGGCGCGCGAGATCTGCCTCCGGCTGCTCGCGGTCCGTCCCCGTACCCGCGCCGAACTCGCCACCGCGCTGCGTCGCAAGGGCGTCGCGGAGGAGGTCGCGAGCTCCGTACTCGACCGGTACGACGAGGTCGGGATGATCGACGATGCGGCGTTTGCCCGTGCCTGGGTGAGCAGCCGGCACCACGGTCGCGGGCTGGCCCGCCGGGCGCTCGCGAGCGAGTTGCGCCAGCGCGGGGTGGACCACGAAGTCGTCGGTGCGGCGCTGGACGAGGTCGATGACGAGACCGAGGCGGCGACGGCGCGGGAGCTCGTCGACCGGAGGTTGCGCACGGCCGGGTCGACCCCGCCCGACGTGCTGCTGCGCCGGCTGGTGGGGGTACTGGCCCGCAAGGGCTACCCGCCGGGTCTCGCGCTGCGGGTGGTGAAGGAGGCGCTGGCAGCGGTGGCCGATGAGCAGGTCGCCGCCTACGCGGAGCTCCTCGATCCGGATGACACGTCGGATCTTGTCGGCGACACCGAGGAACCGATTCGGTGATCCGACCTAACCACTAAGACCCTTAGTTGTCGTCCGAACCGGCGAGGGCGATTTCCGCAGCTAGACCACTACGCATTGATAGCTCGCCTGATCTGTGCGTACCGATGCCGGATCATGAGTCCTTGACCGAACCGGCGTCCGCAACCTAGCCTCGGGTTACTACAGGAGAACGTCCGACCCATTGCGGGCTAACCGCACAACATAGATCGCGTAACGGTACAGCATCATTTGGCCGGAAAGCTTGCGACTGGCTACAGCGTAGTCGACGGAAAGTCACGTCGACTACGTCAGCGTACCCGTTGGGTTACTGACGGATACGAGCCGGGCCAGGCAGTTGGCACCTGGACAAACACCCGCGGGTCGGGCGTCTCCACCGGGCGGCGTGCCTGGCTTCTTCAGCCTAGGCACGGGCGGGAAGGGAGGCGGCCGTGACAGCCCTTGTCATGGTGT
>JBPYFB010000018.1:0-14713 GCA_051986465.1 Rugosimonospora sp. | reverse complement strand
GCGGCTGCGGGCCGGGCCGGTTCGGGTCCGGCCGGTTTGAGTCGGGCCGGTTCGGGCCGGGCCGGTTCGGACCGGACGGCGGCTGAGGACCGGGCCGGTTCGGACCGGACGGCGCCTCCGGGCCGGGCCGGTTCGGGCCGGATGGCGCCTCCGGGGCGGGCCGCTGAGGTGCCGGTGGCACCGGGGCCACCCGGGCGCGGGCCGTGCCGGGCAGCTTGTCGATCGGCGTCAGTGGCGCCGCGGGAGGCAGCGGCGGCGGAGGCGGCGCGGCGGCCGGAACCGATGGCGGGGCGGGCGGGGCGGGCGGCGGAGCACCCGCGGGCCTCGTCGGCGGAGGCGGCGCAGACGTGGGAGCCGGCGGTGGCGGTGACGGCCGCGAAGGCGGCGGTGGCGGAGACGGCCGCGCGGGCGGCGGAGCCGGAGGTGCGGCGGCCCGGGCTGGCGGCGGGGCCGGGGCAGAAGGCGGCGGTACCGGTGCCGGGGCGGGCGGTACCGCGGCTGCCCGGGCGCGGGCCGTACCCGGCAACTTGTCGATCGGCGTCAGTTTGACCGTTTGTTGAGCTGGCGGCGCCTGCTCGCCGGACTCCCCCGAAGATTCCCCGGCAGCCGGCGCGGGTGAGGGTGGCGGCGTGGCCTCCGGCGCCGTCTCGTCCTGTGAATCCTGCCTCCCCACGGACCCCTCCTAGTTACGTCGACCGCGTTTGTCGGTCACACTAATCCGGTCGGTCACGCCCGAAGGATCACGGCGACCGGCGGGGCACCGCGCGAGCAGCCAAAGATACAGGGGAGCCGCCAAGATGGAGTTCGATGTCACGGTTGAGATCCCCAAGGGACAGCGCAACAAGTACGAGGTAGATCATCGTACCGGTCGCATCCGCCTGGACCGCACTCTCTTCACCGCTACGCAATATCCTGCCGACTACGGATTCATCGAGGGCACGCTCGGCGAGGACGGGGACCCGCTGGACGCGCTGGTACTGGTACAGGAGCCGACCTTCCCAGGATGCCTGATCCGCTGCCGGGCGATCGGCATGTTCCGGATGACCGACGAAAAGGGCGGCGACGACAAGGTGCTGTGCGTACCGGCCGACGATCCGCGCCTGGAGCACCTGCGCGACATTCACCACGTCGCCGAGTTCGACCGGCTGGAGATCCAACACTTCTTCGAGGTCTACAAGGATCTTGAGCCGGGCAAGAGCGTCGAGGGCGCGAGTTGGGTGGGGCGGACCGAGGCCGAGGAGGAGATCGTCGCGTCGCGCGACCGGTACACGGCGGGCATCGCGGACGGCACGTACCACGATCCCGGGGTGGCACCCAGCGCACCCGCGATCGATCAGGAACTCACCGACTGATCAGCTGACCAGCGCGCGTACCGCCCCGAACAGGCCGAGCACGCCGCAGGCCAGCGGCGTCACCGACACCACGCAGGCGGCGTCGAGCAGGTCGGCGGCGCGGCCGAGGTAGGGCCCGGGCGGGCGGCGCTGGTACACGCGGGCGGACACGACGAGGGCGAGCGCCACCGCGACCAGGCCGGCGGCGAGGACCGCACCGGGCGGGCGACCGGCGGCGATCACCCTGGCGAGCAGCGCCAGGCCACCGGCCGCGCCGCCGAGCAGCAGCGGCAGCCGCTGGCGCACCGTGGGGAACAGCCGGGACCGCAGCGCCAACCCCGTCGCGCCGATCGCGGCCAGGATCCACCCCGCGGTGCCACCGGAGGCCGCGACGACCAGGCAGCAGCCGACCGCGGCGAGCGCCGTGCCGGCCAGCATCCCGGTGAGCATGTCGTCGGTACGGGCGACCGCGGCGTACAGCCGGGTCCGTTCCGGCCGCGCCTGCTCCCCGCCATCCCCGACGGGTACCGGGGTCGGCAGCTTGCCCAGCCGGATCGCGAGCAGCGGCAGCGCGGCCACGCTGGCGACCAGTACGGCGAGCACCACCGCTGCCGAACCGCTGCCGGGAAGCCACAGCGCCAGCAGCGCGCCGAGGCCACCGGCCGACCCGGCGACGGTACCGGCCATGAATACGCGAGCCGGGCCGCCCACGCCCACCGCCGCGACGACGCTCACGAGTACCACCGCCGCGCACGCCACGAGCAGGTGCGCCCCGCCCAGCACGGGTTGGCGTACCCGCAGCAGCAGCGCGCCGCCGACGGCCGCGTACGGCAGCGCCGCCGCGGCGAGCGCCCGTCCGGACACCACGTCGCCGTACGCGCGGGAGGCGAGGGTTCCGGCGGCGACGAGGAGCACGGCGAGGCCCAACGCGACCGGGCCGCCCGCGGCGCCGGCGCGGGCGAGCGCCACCAACCCGGCGAGCAGGACGGCACCGGCGAGGCCGAGGCCGGTCGCGCGGGTCGCCGCCGCATCCCAGGCGCGGCCGTGCTGCCGGGCACTCTGCGCGATCGCGTCGACCACGTCGTCGTATGCGAGCTCCGGCCAGCGTTCCCGCGCGGGTACCAGATGGAGCACGTCTCCGTCCCGTACCCCCTGTTGGGAAAGGCCCTCGCCCACCGAGAGCGGCGCGCCGTCCGCGCGGCGCAGCACCCACCCGCCGTGCGCCTGGCCCTGGTCGGCCAGGCCCTCGCCGGCGTGGCGCAGCAACGCCGGCAGCAACTCGGCGATGGGCGCCAGCTCGGGCACGGCCACGTCCACCCGGCGCCCCGGGGCGTTGACGACGACCCGCGCGAGTCCGCTCACGGCTGCTTCTTCCGCCTCATCGCCCAGGCCACCAAGATCACTACGAGCGAGATCATGGCGGTCACGGTGAGGCAGACACACAGCATGACCACGAAGTGCCATGGCTTGAGAGCTCCCACGACGGTCACCGTACGCGATCTGGTCGTCGCCGTGGGGCCCCATGGACGGCCGCGCCGCCCTACCATTTCCGGCCATGACGACGGTCATGGTCAGGCCCCGTCCCCGGCGGCCGGCACCGGAGATTCCTGCCGGCGAGCTCGCGGTGCCGGCGCCCCCGGAGGTTCCGCAGGTGACCGCTTCGCGCTGGGGGCTGCTGCTGACGGCGCTGCCGATGCTCGCCGGCACCGTGGCGAGCGCCATGATGTTCGCCGGCCACCAGGGCGGCGTCTACGCCTACGTGGTCGGCGGCGTCTTCGGCGTCTCGTCGCTGGGCATGCTCGCCACCAGCTTCGGCACCGCCGGGCCCGGCCTCAAGAAGGCCGAGATGATGGCGGTGCGCCGGGAGTACCTGCGCCATCTCGGTGCGCTGCGCCAGCGGGTCCGGCACATCGCCGATCAGCAGCGCACCGGCCTGCACTACCGGCACCCCGAGCCGGCTCAACTTTGGTCCATTGTAGACAGTTATCGGCTGTGGGAGCGGCGGCCGGACGACGCCGACTTCGCCGTCGCGCGGGTCGGCCTGGGACCCCAGACTCTGGCGACCCCTTTGGTACCGCCGCAGACGCGCCCCTACGACGACTTGGAACCGATGACCGCGGGCGCGTTGCGCCGGTTTCTCGACACCTTCTCGGTGATCCCCGACCTGCCGGTCGCCGTCTCGCTGCGCAGCTTTGCCCGGGTACACGTGACCGGCCCGGCCGCCCGGCCGCTGGTCCGGGCCCTGCTCGCCCAGCTCGCGGTCTTCCACGCGCCAGACGACCTGCTGGTCGCCGTGTGCGTCGGGCCGCAGACGCGAGCCGACTGGGATTACCTCAAGTGGCTGCCGCACGCGCTGCACCCCAGCCGGCACGACGCGCTCGGCCCGGTCCGGCTCATCGCCTCCGAGCCGGCCGAACTGGAGAAGCTGCTGTCCGAGGTGCTCGCCGGGCAGCCCCAACCGCACGTGGTCGTGGTGCACGACACCGGGGAGTTCCGGGACGTACCGGGAGTGACCTATGTGGACGTATCCGGTGCCGCGCCGCGGCTACCGGACCGCTCCACGATCGTACTGACGACCACAGTGGACGGTCGGCTGCACAGCCTCTCCGCTGACGAGGAGGGCGAGGTGGGCCGGGTGGACGGGCTCGACCTCGCCACCGCCACGGCTCTCGCCCGGCAACTCGCGCCGCTGCGCCGGGGCACCGCGACCGACGGTACCGACGCGCCGACGCAGGCCGATACGGACCCGACCGAGCTGCTTTTCGGCGGCTCCGCCAAGGGCGAACTGCGGGTACCGATCGGCACCGGCGCCGACGGCCGCCCGGTCGAGCTGGACCTCAAGGAGTCGGCGCAGGACGGTATGGGCCCGCACGGCCTGCTCATCGGCGCGACCGGTTCGGGCAAGAGCGAGCTGCTGCGCACCCTGGTGCTCGGGCTCGCCGGCACGCACGATTCGCAGCAGCTCAACCTGGTACTCATCGACTTCAAGGGCGGCGCCACGTTCGCGTCGCTGGACCGGCTGCCGCACACCGCCGCGGTCATCACCAACCTGCGCGACCAGTTGCCGCTCGTGGACCGGATGACCGACGCGCTCAACGGCGAGCTGGTACGCCGGCAGGAGCTGCTGCGCCGGGCCAGCAACATCGCGTCGCTGCGCGACTACGAGAAGGCGCGCGCCGCCGGTGCCCCGCTCGCACCCCTGCCGGTCCTGCTGATCGTGTGCGACGAGTTCTCCGAGCTGCTCTCCGCCCGGCCGGACCTCATCGACCTGTTCGTCCAGATAGGACGGTTGGGTCGCTCGCTCGGCGTACACCTGCTGCTCGCCTCGCAGCGGCTGGAGGAGGGGCGGCTGCGCGGGTTGGACACGCACCTGTCGTACCGGATCGGGCTGCGTACCTTCTCCGCGCTGGAGTCGCGCGCGGTGCTCGGCGTACCCGACGCGTACGAGCTGCCGCGCAGTCCCGGGCACGGCTACCTCAAGTACGGCACCGAGCCGCTGGTACGGTTCCGGGCCGCGTACGTCTCCGGCCCGTACCGGCCGGCCAATCCGGCGACGGCCGCGCCCGACCGGCCGCTCGTGCTCGAATACTCGACGTACCCGGTCATCGCGTCCCCGGACGGCGCTGCGGCCAGCGGTCCGGCACAGGGCGCCTCGCTGCTGGACATCATGGTGGAGCGGCTGGCCGGCACCGGGGTACCCGCGCACCAGGTCTGGCTCCCACCGCTGTCCGGGCCGGTCACGCTGGAGGAGTTGGTCGGGCCGCTGCGTACCGAGCCGGAGCGCGGGTTCGGGGTGGCCGACCCGGGGCTGCGCGGCGCCCTGCGGGTACCGGTCGCGCTCGTGGACCGGCCGTTCGAGCAGCGGCGCGAGCCACTGTGGCTGTCGCTAGAGGCGGCCGCCGGGCACGTCGCGATCGTCGGCGGGCCGCAGAGCGGAAAGTCCACCCTGCTCCGTACCGTCCTTTGTGGACTTGCGCTCACCCATACGCCCGGCGAGGCCCAGCTGTACTGCCTCGACTTCGGCGGCGGCGGTCTCACCGCCCTGCGCGACCTGCCACACGTCGGCGGGGTGGCCGGCCGGCTCGCCCCGGCCGCGGTACGCCGTACGGTAGGCGAGGTGGCCGGCCTGCTCACCGAGCGGGAGCGGCTGTTCGCCACGTCCGCCGTCGAGTCGATCGCCGCGTACCGGCGTTCGGGGGCGGGCGGCGACGTGTTCCTGGTGATCGACGGCTGGTCCACGATCCGGGGCGAGTACGACGACCTGGAGCCGCTGATCACCGATATCGCGACGCGCGGCCTCTCGTACGGAATCCACGTGATCGCCACCGCCTCCCGCTGGACCGACTTCCGGCCCGGGCTGCGCGACCTGTTCGGATCCCGGCTCGAACTGCGCCTCGGCGACCCGGCCGACTCGCTGGTGTCCCGCCGCGCGGCCGGCAACGTACCGGAGCGCACTCCCGGGCGCGGCGTCACGACTGAAGGCCTGCACTTCCTCGCCGCGCAGCCGACTCTCGCCACGCAGCCGACCCTCACCACGCACCCGACCCTCACCACGCACCCGACCCCCGCCACGCGGCCGACTCTCGCCACCGGCGATCTGGTCGCGACCGTCGCCGCCGCGTGGCAGGGGCCGCGGGCCGCGCCGGTACGCCTGTTGCCGACGGTCGTCCCGTACCAGGCGCCCGAGCCCGCCGAGCCCGGCGACCTCACCGTGCCGATCGGGCTGGCCGAGGCCGACCTCGGCGCCGTATCGCTGGACTTCGCCGCCGAACCGCATTTCCTGCTGTTCGGCGACGCGGAGAGCGGCAAGTCGTCGTTCCTGCGGGCGCTCGCCACGTCGATCGCGGCCCAGCAGCCGCCCGAGCGCGCCCGGCTGATCATCGTGGACTACCGGCGCAGCCTGCTCGGCACGGTCACCTCCGAACACCTCATCGGGTACGGATCCACCGCCGACCAGACCGCCGAGCTGATCGACTCCGCGGTCGGGTACCTGCGGCGGCGCCTGCCCGGGCCCGACGTCACACCGCGCCAGTTGCGCGAGCGCACCTGGTGGACCGGGCCGGACCTGTTCGTGCTGGTGGACGACTACGACCTGGTCGCCTCCGGGCCGAGCAACCCGCTGGCGGTACTGCTGGATCACCTGGCACAGGCCCGCGACGTCGGCCTGCACCTCGTGCTCACCCGACGCTCCGGTGGCGCGGCCCGAGCCTTGTTCGAGCCGGTGATCCAGCGGCTGCGCGAACTCTCCTCACCCGGGCTCGTGCTCTCCGGCGATCGCGACGAAGGGCCGCTGCTCGGCACGGTACGCCCGCAGCCGATGCCGCCGGGCCGGGGCTTTCTCGTCACCCGCAAGGAGGGCGTACGCCTGGTGCAGCTCGCGCACCTAAAACCGCTTTGATGATCGGCGTCTGGTGGAGAAATGTGGACCTGACTCGCCCTTTCTCCACCAAAGTCCGATCACTATGGCGCATGTTGTTGCTCGCATTTTGCCCACGGGTGGCTGGTGAGGTCGCAGAATGGGCCGTGCGATGAGCAACCGAATGCGCAGATCCGCGGCACGCCCGGCCGCTGCCGTGGCGGCCGTTCTCGCCGGACTCGTCGCGCTGCTCAGCGTATTGCTCAGCGCGCCGCCGGGGATCGCCTACGCGGAGAGCGTCTCGGCGAGCCAGTGGCAGCTGACGAGCCTGCACGCGCGTACCGCATGGCGGATGTCCACCGGCGCCGGGATCATCGTGGCGGTGCTCGACTCTGGCGTAGATGCCAGCCACCCCGATCTCGTCGGGCAGGTGCTGCCCGGGGCCGACTTCGTCGACGGCACGACCGACGGGCGCAAGGATTTCGTCGGCCACGGCACGACCGTCGCGGGGCTCATCGCCGGGCGCGACCGGCTCGGCGGTGTGACCGGATTGGCGCCCGGAGCGAAGATCCTTCCGGTACGGGTGCTGGATCGGCAGAACCGGTACACCGACGCCTCGACCGTCGCGCGCGGGCTGCACTGGGCGGTCGATCACGGCGCCCGGGTGGTGAACCTGTCGCTGGGCGGCAGCGGACGCTCGGCCGAGCTCGCCGACGCGATCCAGTACGCATACCAGCACGACGTGGTGGTGGTGGCGTGCACCGGCAACACCGCGGAGAGCGACGGTTCGCACCAAATCTGGTACCCGGCTCGGGAGCCCGGCGTGCTCGCGGTGTCCGGGCTCGCGCAGACCCGCTCGGGCGGAGCCAGCCATCTCGCGCTGTGGTCCGGCGCGCTGACCGGGCCGGCCACCGTGCTCACCGCGCCGGCCGTGGACCTGCTGGGCGCCAAGCCGGGCGGGTACTGGCGGGTGCAGGGTACGAGCTTCGCGGCTCCCCTGGTGACGGCGGCCGCCGCGCTGGTACGCGCCCACTGGCCCGGGATGAACGCGGCGAACGTGATCAACCGGCTGGTCGGTACCGCGTACGACCTCGGCGTCCGGGGCCGGGACAACACGTACGGCTTCGGCGAGGTGAACCCGCTCGGGTCGCTGACCGCGACGGTACCGGCGGTCGCGGTGAACCCGCTCGTACCCGCCTCGCCGGCCGCGACCCCGCTGGCGGCTCTGGGTACGGGCGCACCCTCGGGGGCCGGCGGGCCGGTACCCACGGCGGCATCCAGCCCCGGCGCGGTACCCGTCGCCGCCTCGGTGCCCGCGATTCCCCGCGGGGTGGCATGGGGCCTGGCCGCCGGGATCCTGGTACTGATCGGCGGGCTTGGGTCCGGCGCCATGCTGATCCGCCGCCGCCCGTGGGTAGCACAGCCGGACCTGGGCTTTGGCGAAGCCGGCGACTCGGGGTTTGACGACGCTGGACACCCGGGATTTGACGCGGCCGAGCGGTCCCAGCGCATCGGCGAGCCGAGTTAGCCGGTCAGCCCTCCGCTTGGTCAGCCCTCCGCTTTGGTCAGCCCTCCGCGCAGTTGCCGGTGCCGGCCGCGTTCGTGGCGTGCCGGCCGGCGGACATCACCGGATTCGCCTCGGCGGCGCTCAGCGCATACCCGGTCTGCGCGTCGTCGGCGGCGGCCGCGAAGATCACGCCGAGCACCTGGCCAGTCGAGTTGAGTAGCGGACCGCCCGAGTTCCCGCTGCGCACCCAGCCACGGATCGTGTAGATGTCGCGGGTCACGGTGTTCGCGTTGTAGATGTCCGGGCCGCGGATCAGCCCGACATCGCGTACCCGCGCCGGCTGCGCGTCGTACGGGCCGTCGAGCGGGTACCCGAGCACGATGGCGTCCGCGCCCGAACCGGCCCGGCTGGCGGCGAAGTTCAGTACGGGACCGGTCAGCCCCGGTACGTTGACCACGGCGAGGTCGCGCTCCGGGTCGTACAGGACGACCTTGGCCGACAGCCGCTTGCCGTTCTGGATGACGACGATCGAGTTGGTACCGGCAACCACGTGCGCGTTGGTCAGCACGTGCTCAGCGGCGTAGATGAACCCGGAGCCCTCGATGCGCTTGCCGCAGGAGGGCGCGCTGCCGAGGATCTTCACGACCGAGTTGTGCGCCTGGGTCACCACCGCCGACCTGGCGAG
Organism: Rugosimonospora sp.; assembly: GCA_051986465.1. Lineage (GTDB taxonomy): Bacteria > Actinomycetota > Actinomycetes > Mycobacteriales > Micromonosporaceae > DATEJJ01. The sequence continues at coordinate 5,834 of JBPYFB010000018.1, read as the reverse complement.
GGCGGTGTCCGGCGCCTCCACCTGCCGTACGTGCGTCGGGTCCAGGTTGCCGAAGACGTCCGGGAAGCCGTTGGTGTCGACGCTTTGCCGCAGCGCGTCAGACAGCGCCTGGGCCTGCTTCGGCATCAGCACGTTGACGCCGTGCAGCAGCGCGCTGCTGCGCACCGAGCGGGCCAGCCCCGGCAGCGACGAGGAGCCGAGCGGCGCGGCGACCAGCCAGGCGACGAGCAGTACCGCAATCGCGGAGACCGCCGCGCCGCCGAGGTCGTCGACCGTACGCCCGGTTTCGCTGTGGATACCCGCGCGGATCTTGGCGCCGAGCCAGCCGGCGAGCGCCTGGCCGCCGATCGCCAGCAGGAAGACGGTAGCGAGCGAGATGAATACCCGCAGCCCAGGGCTCTGCGCGAAGTTGGCCAGCCAGGGCCCGATCTGCAGGCCGATGGCGGCGCAGCCGAAGAAGCCGACGAACGAGAGCAGGCCGATAACGAAGCCCTGGCGGTACCCGTTCACCGCGAACACGGCGATGAGGATGATCAAGACAACGTCGGTCAGGCTGCCGTACACGGACCCTAGGGTACGGGCCGGTCGCCAGCGACTGGCAACTCGACCGGTACCGCGTCCTTGGACCACGGCTGTGCCCAGCCGGCCATCCTGAGCAGCGCGTCGAGTACGCCGGCGGTAAATCCCCAGATCAGCATGTGCCTCACCCGGAAAGCGGCGCCGACGAACCCGCTCGGATGGCGCAGCCGAATCCGGTTCGCGGGATCGACGAGTTCCGCTACGGGTATCCGCTCCACCCGCGCGACTTCGGCGGGATCGCGGGGAGCCACCGGGTGTGGCGCCCGCCACCAGGCCAATACCGGCGTGACCACGAACCGGCTCACCGCTATCCACAGGGGCGGCAGCGTGGCGAGCACCGCCACGCTCGCCGGATCGAGCCCGATCTCCTCGCGGGCCTCGCGCAGCGCCGTCGCCGCAGCGTCCGCGTCGCCGGGATCGGCCGCGCCGCCCGGGAACGCCGGCTGGCCGGCGTGGTGGCGCATGTCGGCGGCGCGTTCGAGGATGACCACGTCGGGTTCGCCCGGCGCCGCCTCGCCGAGCAAGATCAGTACCGCACTGGGCCGGCCGCCGTCGCGAGGCGTCGACAACCGGCTGAAGTCGCTGCTGCGCGCGTCGGCGACCCGCTCCAGCAGTGGAGACCACCAGCTCGGCAGCTGGCTCATGTGGCGATGCCCAGGTATTCGCGCACGAGCTGGGCCAGCACCTCCTCGGTCAGGGCCGTGCCGCTGGCGTAGACGTGACGCACCCGACCGCCCGCGTCGACGAAGAGCGTGACCGGGATGGCGGCCCGGCCGAGGCCGTGCAGCAGGAGCTGCCGGTCGTCGAAGAGATTCGGGTACGTGAGCCCGAGGTCCGCAATCACCGAACCGCCACCGGTACCCGTGTCGGCCGTATCCACGCCGATCACCGTGACCCGGCCACCGGCCCGGCTCGCGTACCGCTCGATGGCCGGCAGCTCGGCCCTGCACGGCGCGCACGACGACGCCCAGAGGTTCAGGACCGCAGGCCGCCCGAGCGCGCCGAGGCGGACGCCCGAGCCGCTGGCCACGGTGCCACCCGTGAAGCAGGGAAGGCTCACGTCGGGGAGCGGGGTGCCGCTGCCGGCCCCGGCCTCGGTGCCGGACTTGGCTTCGCCGGAACCCGGCGATGCGGGTGCCAGGCAGGAGGAGGCGGCGCCTGGTGCCGCCGCCGGGGTGGCCGTCGCCTGGCAGCCGGTCGCGAGCAGCGCGACCAGCGCCGCGCCCAGCAGTAACCGACCGACCGCGCCGGTCACGGCGCCGCTGCCCCGGCCGGCCTTCTCGCCGATCGAGCCGACGGCGCCGCCGCACGCCCCCGCACCGGCTCGGCCGTGGTCGGCACGGCAGGCACGGCCGGCTTTCCGGCGGTCTTACCGGCAGCCGACCTGGCGGGCACGGCAGGCACGACCGGCTTCGCTGCGGTCTTCCTGGCGGCCGACTTGGCGGGCACGGCAGGCACGGCGGGCTCCGCGGCGGGCCTCCCGGTGGTCTTCCCGGCGGCCGACTTGGCGGGCACGGCAGGCGCGGCGGGCTCCGCCCCGCGCGCCTCGGCGGCCAGCGCCGCCAGCTCCGCGACCCGGGGACCCTTCAGCAGCTTTCCGGCCAGGTCGGGATCGGTCGGGCCGAGGCCGTAGGACGGGCACCAGGTGGCCAGGCTGCACGCGCCGCAGGCCGGCTTGCGGGCGTGGCAGACCCGGCGGCCGTGGAAGATGATGCGGTGCGAGAGCATCGTCCACTCTCGACGCTCGATCAGCTTGCTGACTGCCATCTCGATCTTGACTGGGTCGGTCTCCTTGGTCCAGTCCCAGCGGCCGACCAGGCGCTGGAAGTGCGTATCGACGGTCAGGCCCGGTACATCGAAGGCGTTACCCAAGATCACGTTAGCGGTCTTGCGGCCGATGCCGGGGAGCGTGACGAGGTCGACGAGGCGACCGGGCACCTCGCCGCCGTACCGCTCGACGAGGGCGTCACCGAGCTTGATCAGCGAGTCCGTCTTGTTCCGGAAGAACCCGGTCGACTTGATCATCTCTTCGAGCTCGGCCCGATCGGCGGCGGCGTAGGCAGCGGCGGTCGGGTACTTGGCGAACAGCTTCGGGGTCACCTCGTTGACCCGCTGGTCGGTGCATTGCGCAGACAGGATCGTGGCCACCGCCAGCTCCAGCGCGTTGCGGTGGTCCAGCTCGCAGTGCGCGTCGGGGTGCGCCTCGGCCAGCGCGCGCGACATCCGGCGGGCTCGGCGCTTGCGCGCCAGGTCGGTCTCCTCGGTCCTCGCCACGCAAATAAGGTAGCGCGGCCGAAGGCCGATCCTCCTTGCGGAGGGCCGCTCGCATTTGCGCGGCGAAGCCGCTCCTCCCGTGAGGATCAGAGGATCAGGCTAGCGCGTAGGTACGACATCCCCTACGGCGGCGTGATCGTCCCGTCCGTACCGATCTTCGCGCCGGTAGTCGGGAAGTCACTGTGGATCAGCGACCGTAGCTGCGTCCACGCTCGGTGGTTGGGGTCCATCCGCGGTACCCCGGGCGTCACCACCTGGGTCGCGACCAGCTTGCCGGCGACGAAGTGCCCCTGCGAGTCCAGCGTCACCCGGAGCACCCCGCTGATGCCGAGCACCCCGGCCGTGTTCAGCGCGTGGTAGTACCCCGCGAAGTTGCCCATGCTGTACGCGATCAGGTGGTTCTTGTAGAACTCCATCGCCCGCATCACGTGCGGGCCGTGCATGATCACGAGATCCGCGCCCGCGTCGACGACCGCGTGGCCGAAGGCGATCGAGTCGCCCCGGTTCTCGCCGACGAAGTACTCCGTACCCGGCCGTACATGCGTCTTGTCAGCGCCCTCGGCCCCGACGTGTGCCTGCACGATGACCACGTCGGCCTGGGTCTTCGCCTTTCTGACCAGTTCGGCGGCGCCGGAGAGGTCGGTGAGGCTGTTGGCCCAGCTGTAGGGCGCGAAGCCGATGACGGCGACCCGGACGCCCTTGACCGTAACCGTGGTGATCATGTCGGGCGGGCCGGTGTACTTGATGCCCGCCCGGGTCAGGGTGTCCTCGGTCTGCCTGTGCCCGCCCGCGCCGTAGTCCAGCGCGTGGTTGTTCGCGAGGTTCATCAGCGAGAAGCCGGCCTCCGTCAATGCCCGGACGCAGCTGGTCGGGGCGCGGAAGGCGAAGCAGGTCTTGTTGAGGGTGGTCGGGGAGCACTTCGACGTGGTGGGGATGTCGGTCATCGGCTCCTCCAGGTTGCCCATCTGGAGGTCGGCGGCGAGCACGTCCCGTACGTCGTCGAAGAAGTTCCGGCCGTTGTTGGGTGGCGCGTTCGGCGCGGATGCCACGATCGTGTCCCCGACGGCGGACAGGGTGAAGGTGGCGCCGGCGCTCGCGGCGCTGGGCGAGGCGACCGGGCTGGCGCCGGTCTGCGCCGGCTTGGGGGGCGGTGGGCCGGCCTCGGCCTGGGTGCCGTGGCCGCGCAGGGTGAGCGCCACGATGACGCTGCCGACGCCGACGACCGCCACGGCCAAGGCCGCCACAAGAATGACGACGGTACGGCGAGCCGCGCCGCCCGGCTGAGGCGGCGGCGTGCTGCGCGTGCCGTACACGGTCATCTGCGAGTCCTGGTGTGGATGGGCGTTGCCCTGCTAAGCGATCTCTGCGCACGATAGCGAAGTGACGCTCGTCTTTGCTGCCGGTTTCGGAGTATTTTGCCGCTAATCGACCTCGAAGTCCCGACTCGGCGCCGTTAGGCCCATCCGGTCAGACCACGACACGCCACCGGACAGCCACGACTCGCCACCCTTACGTACCGCCATGTGCGCCGCCCGGGCGATGCGCGCGCCCCACTGCGACCGTGGCCCGCCGTACGGCGCCGGTACGCCCTCGACCGGGCACAGCACGCAGGTCGCGTCCGTCGAGGTACCGGTGCCCGGTACCCCCAACTCCCACAGCGCCTGCGCCTTCGCCTCGGCGACGGTCGCCACGGCGTTGACCAGCGCGGCCGGCGACAGCGCCACGGGTACCCAGATGACGGCGTTGACCGTACCCGGTCGCGCGTTACGGGGCGCCTCGCCATCGGGTGCCGCCGCCCAGGCCGGTGCGCCCAGCCCGACCGTGGCCACCGCGCGTACGCCGCCGTCCTCGGTGATCACGTGGTCCGCGACGTCGACCCCGGTCAGCAGGCCGACGCCGGTACCGGCGAGGTCGAGCGCGGCGGCCACCTCGGTGAGGTGCCCGGGCGGGTCGGGCCGGTCGTAGGACATCGGTACCGACGCGTTGATCACCCAGCTCCGCTCGCCGATACCGCCGCCGAGCGCACCCGAGGAAATCGCGCGTACCGGGGTATCGAAGCGCCAGACCAGCACCGGCGCGGGCACCCCGTCCTCGTACCAGTGGGTGAGCTGTGGCCGCATGCAAGCAATCGTGGCGTACGTGTTCGTGGGGTCGTCTTCGGGTTGTACGCGCAGTGTGCCTAGACTGGCTTCCGCGCGTCATCCGCGCAGGTGGAGGTGCGAGATGGACGAGGTACTGGCTCGCAGTGGAATCTTCCAGGGTGTCGAACCCGAGGCGGCCGAGGCGCTTGCCAAGGATCTCGAGACCATGGAGGTCCGCAAGGGCGAGATCGTATTCAACGAAGGCGAGCCCGGCGACAGCCTGTACATCATCCTCTCCGGGAAGATCAAGCTCGGCCGGCGGGCCGCCGACGGCCGGCAGAACCTGGTCGCCATCGTGGGGCCGTCCGACATGATGGGCGAGCTGTCGCTCTTCGACCCCGGCCCGCGCACGGCCACGGCGACCGCCGTCACCGACACGCGCCTGGCCCGGCTGCGCAAGACCGCGCTGCGCCCGTGGCTGACCAACCGGCCCGAGATCGCGGAGCAGTTGCTGCGCGTGATCGCCCGGCGGTTGCGCCGTACGAACGACGCGCTCGCCGACCTGATCTTCACGGACGTACCGGGCCGGGTCGCGAAGAACCTGCTCCAGCTGGCCGGCAAGTTCGGTACCCGGGACGGCGGCGTACTGCGGGTCACCCACGACCTGACGCAGGAGGAGCTGGCCCAACTGGTGGGCGCCTCGCGCGAGACGGTCAACAAGGCGCTGGCCGACTTCGCCTCCCGGGGCTGGCTGCGCCTCGACGGTAAGAGCGTGATCATCCTCGATCCCGAGCGCCTCGCCCGCCGCGCCCGCGTCTAACCCCGATCAAGATCGGGGCCCCGCCCCGATCGCGCCCCGCCCCGATCGCGCCCCGCCCAAGATCCCCGCCCCGCCCAAGA
>JBPYFB010000017.1:0-10422 GCA_051986465.1 Rugosimonospora sp. | reverse complement strand
CCGCACGAAGGCGGCAGAATCCGGGGACGCCATGGCATCGTGGCGGGATGCGACTTTCGATCTGGCCCGGTGCGGGCCAGCGTTACAGCGAAGTGCTGGAGGTAGCCCGGCACGCGGCGGATACCGGATGGGACGGCGTGTACGTCGCCGACCACTTCATGCCGAACGCCGGTACCGGCCGCGCGGCTGACGATCCTGTCCTGGAGTGCGGCTCGGTGGTGGCCGGGCTCGGGGCGGCGGTACCGCGGGTGCGGATCGGCACGCTCGTGTACGGCAACACGTACCGGCATCCGGCCGTACTGGCCAACATGGCGGCGACCGTCGACCACATCACAGATGGCCGGTTCACCCTCGGCGTCGGCGCCGGCTGGCAGGTCAACGAGCACGAGCAGTACGGCATCGAGCTGCCGCCGGTGAAGCGGCGGCTGGACCGGTTCGTTGAGGCGTTGCAGGTGCTGCACGGGCTGCTGCGGCAGCCGAGGACCACGCTGCACGGCGAGTACTACCGGCTCACCGGCGCGGTGTGCGAGCCGAAGCCGGTACAGGATCCGCTGCCGATCCTCATCGGTGGCGGCGGGGAGCGGCGGATGCTGCGGATCGTCGCGCGGTACGCGGACATCTGGAACACCTGGGGCAAGCCCGACGTGATCGCCCACAAGTCCGCGGTGCTGGACGGGTACTGCGCCGAGATCGGGCGGGAGCCGAAGTCGATCGCGCGTACCGCCCAGGCGCTGACCGTGGTGGGCGGGACGGTACCCGAGGGCCTGTCGGCGCCGGTCATCGGCGGGTCGGTGGCGCAACTGGCGGAGACGGTCGCCGAGTACCGCCAGATCGGGCTCGACGAGCTCATCGTGCCGGACGGCCTGCTCGGTACCGGTACCGCCCGGCTCACCGCGATGGACACCATCCTCGGCATCGTCCGCGGCTGATCCGCTCCCGTGGCCGTACCCGGATGCATCGCGTAGGTTCAATACCGTGACGACGGGGCGGGTCGTCGCGCTCGACCTTTCCGGGCGGACGGCCGTGGTGACCGGAGCGGGCAGCGGTATCGGCCGGGCGTGCGCGCTGCGCCTGGCCGACGCCGGTGCCCGGCTGGTGCTGGTCGACCGGGACGAGGCGACCGTGACGGAGGTGGCCTCCGCCACCGGCGGGCGCGCGGCCATCATCGACCTTTCCGATCCGGTATCCCTCGACGAGCTCGACCCGCGCATCGACGTGATTGTCAACAACGCCGGCTTCCAGCACGTCGCGCCGCTGCCGGAGTTCCCGCCGGAGCGCTTCGCACAACTCCAGACGGTCATGGTCGAGGCGGCTTTCCGGCTGGTACGCCGCGCGCTGCCGCACATGTACGCGGGCGGTTGGGGTCGGGTGGTGAACATCTCGTCGGTACACGGGCTGGTCGCCTCGCCGTACAAGGCCGCGTACGTGGCCGCGAAGCACGGTCTGGAGGGACTGTCCAAAGTGGTCGCTCTGGAGGGTGCCGAGCACGGAGTCACCTCGAACTGCGTGAACCCGGCTTTCGTACGCACCGCGCTCGTGGAACGCCAGATCGCGGATCAGGCCGCGGCGCACGGCATTCCGGCCGGCGAGGTGATCTCCAAGATCATGCTTGCGCGTACCGCCATCAAACGGCTGATCGAGCCGGCGGAGGTCGCCGAGCTGGTCGCCTTCCTCTGCTCGCCCGCCGCGGACTTCATCACCGGCGCCTCGATCCCGCTCGACGGCGGCTGGACCGCGCACTAACCATCGCCAACGCTCAGGCTAAGCCGCCACCGCCGGGCTACCGGCCGACGAGGGTCACCGGATTGACGATGTCGGCGGCCACGGTCAGCAGCGTGAAGCAACCGAAAATCAGGATGACCGCATAGGTGATTGGCATCAGGCGCAGGTAGTCCACCCTGCCCGGGTCGGGCCGGCCGAGCCGGGCGTACAGCCACGAGCGCGCCTTCTCGAACCAGGCGATGGCGATGTGACCGCCGTCGGCGGGCAGCAGGGGCAACAGGTTGAAGACGCCGATGAACAGGTTCAGCGAGGCCAGCAGGAACATGAACAGCGGCCACGCGCCGTGCTGTACGGTCTCGCCGCCCAGCCGGCTCGCCCCGACCATGCTGATGGGCGTGTTGGGGTCGCGTGGCTTGCCGGACAACGAGTTCACCAGGGCCGGTATCCGGCCGGGGATGTTCATCAGGGCGCTACCGGTGCCGGCGAACGTCTGACCGACCATCTGCCCCGCGTTGCCGAGCGACCGTACCGGCCCGTAGGTCACCATCAGCGGGACGCCGGGCGGCAGCGCTTGGTGGACGCCGAGGGCGGCGACGGTGGTCGGTGGCGCGTCCGGGTGGTCCGGCGAGTGGCGAGGCGCGCCGATCAGGGTGACGTCGATCGTCCGAAGCGCGCCGCCGCGTTCGAAGGTGATGGTGGCTCGGCCGGGCGGCGTGGCCCGGATCGTCTTGACCAGGTCCAGGTAGGTGGCGACCGGGGTACCGTTCACCGCCGTGATCTTGTCGCCGTCCCGCAGGCCGGCCAACCGCGACGGCGCCTTCGGGTCGCTGGGCAGGCAGTCGGTGCGGTCGGCCTGCTGCGGCACGCACGATTCGAGGGCCACCACGGGTGGCAGGGCGTTGACCTTCGCCTGATCGGAGAGGGCCGGGTTGGGCACGCCGATCAGGAACAGGGTCAGCCACAGCAGGACGAACCCGAAGGCGAAGTGGGTCAGCGAACCGGCCGACATCACGACAGTGCGCTTCCACACCGGGTACCGCCACATGGCGCGGGGCTCGTCCTCCGGCGCCACGTCGTCATCCTGTGGCGTCATGCCAACGATCTTGACGAACGCGCCGGCCGGGATCGCCTTGACCCCGTACTCCGTGTCGCCTCGCCGCGTCGACCACAGCGTGGGACCGAAGCCGACGAAGAACCGAGTGACCTTCATGCCGAACGCACGGGCGCTCAGGAAGTGGCCCAGTTCATGGAGGACGATCGAGATCACGATGCCGAGGGCGAGCAGGACCACGCCGGCCGTATAAGCCATTGGCTCACCGTACCGTGCACAGCCGCCGTGGCGGGGACGAATGCCCGCCGGTACAACCGGCAGGAGACGTGGGCGGCCGCCCGCCGAGGGCCATCAGTCCAGATTGGAGATGGAGACGACCACAGCGCCGGCGGGGGTTGGCCGCCACGGTACGGGATCGGTGTACAGGGACATGCAGTGCGGTGTCCAGGACAGGATCCCGCCAACGGGGCGGCAGCCGTCGTAGGAGGAGTTGGCGGCCTGTAGGGGCCAGCCCCGCCGGCGCAGGTGGTCGGCGAGGCGAGCGACGGTCACCTCCCGGCCGGCGCCGTCCGTGGGCGATACCACGAAGTCTGCGGTACAACCGCTGGAGCTGCCGCCGCGCAGGCACGGGCCGGCCGAGACGAGGCGCAGCGTCGACGGCAGGGGAAGGATCTCGTTGGTACCGGGGGCGGAACGCAGCGCGGCGTCGTTGAGGTGGAAGCCCGCGCAACAGAGGAACAGCAACGGTACGGCGGTCAGCAGGGTCATGAGTCCGATCGCGTTCGGCAGGCGCATCGTGCCGAATACTCCCATGTGGACGATCCCACCCCGCTGGTGTACGCACCAGTCGACGATCAACGCGACCGAACATCCGCAGCCGACCAGAATCCACACCGCGAACCAGTCCAGCCACGGCGCCCGGATCACGCCGGTGGGCCATTGCGAGACGGCGAACGCGCCGCCGAACAGGACGACGATGCCGGTACCGACGGCGACTGCGGCACTCCGGCCGCCGCTGCACGCGTGCGCCCAGGTACCGGCGACCAACCCGCCTCCGACCGTCGCCAGCGCCGCGGCCAGCCACTCGCCTTCGAACAGCGGGAGGAGGCCCAGGGCCGCACCTGCCAGCGTCAGCCGCAATCGCCAGCCGAGCGCTCGGCGCCATCGGCCGGCGCCCGCCATCGAAACCATGGGCAGACGATAATCGGCTGGGCTGATCCGGGAGACTCCGCTTCTCCCGGATCAGCGCTTACTCAGGCCGCGGCGAGGCTGAACCGTTGGTTCTCCGAGTCGATCGCAAGGATCTTGACCGAGACGCGGGTGCCCTCGGGCCAGGACTGCTGATGTGCGAGACCTGTGAAGCCGTCGGACTCCACGAACGAACCGAACGGCACCTGCTTGGTGACCACGCCCTCGATGACGTCACCGACCCGGTGCCGGGCGAGGAATTCCTGCCAGCTCATATATTTCACCTCCTTCCGTTACGAGCGGCTGTACGCACGTCTCGTAACGGGGGCGGGCCTCTCGCCCGCGCGGTGATCAAGCGACGGCCGGGCGACCGTCCTGTGTGCGGCCCATGGCCAACCCGGCAGTCATGACCAGATCGTAGCGAATGCGGTGGGAGCTTCGGAAGTGGCGGGCTAGTGCCGTGGTTCGGTGACGCGGCGTACGGCTTCGACGAGCGCCTTGCGGTGCTGGCGCAGCCGAGCCGGAGACCGCGAATCCCGGCCCGCCGCGATCGCGGGCGGAGCGCTGAGCCAGCCCTCGGTCATCCGCAACACGATCGCCAGCAGGTCCAGCGCCGGAATGCCGTCGTAGACCTTGCCCTCGCGCTGGGCCTTCGCGATCGCGTCGATCTTTGCCTTGTATCCGCGGCGCTCCTGCTCGGTCGGCTCGGCGCGCTCGAAGGCGCGCCACGAGGTGAGCCGGAACATCCGGGGGTTGGCGAGCATGTAGTCGAAGCGCGCCGCGGCGTACCCGGCGAGGTCCTCGGCGTTCAGCGGTACCGCGTCGACGTACTGGGCGACCTGGCGGGTGAGTACGGCGTCGAAGAGGGCGTCCTTGTCGCCGAAGTAGACATAGAGTAGACGCTTGTTGGCACCGGAGCGTTCGGCGATGCGGTCGATGCGCGCACCCGCGAGGCCGTGCTCGGCGAACTCGTCGGTCGCCGCTTCGAGCAGCAACTCCTTGGTCGCCTGCGCGTCGCGCGGTCGGGCGGCCCCCGTCTTGTACATGTGAGCCACCTTACCAAAGTAACTAACCGTTGACATACTTAGTCGGCCGGGACTACGTTGTAACCATCTGGTTAGATAACTCAGGGGAGGCAGCACGATGCCACTGGAAACCATGACGCTCGCGCCCGGGCTGACCGTCACCCGCATGGGGTACGGCGCGATGCAGCTCGCCGGTCCGGGCGTCTTCGGGCCACCCAAGGATCGCGACGCCGCGATAGCAGTGCTGCGCGAGGCGGTGCGGCTCGGCGTCACGCACATCGACACGAGCGACTTCTACGGCCCGTACGTCGTCAACGAGATCATCAAGGAAGCGCTGTACCCGTACCCGCAAGACCTGCATCTCGTCACGAAGGTCGGCGCGCGCCGCGGCGAGGACGCCTCCTGGATCCCGGACTTCTCGCCGGAGAGCCTGGTGCGGCAGGTACACGAGAACCTGGAGCGGCTGGGTCTCGACGCCCTCGACGTGGTCAACCTGCGCGCGCCCGGGCACCCGGAACCGGACGGCGAGCCGATCGCCGAGCAGTTCGCCGCCCTCGCGGAGTTGCGCCAGCAGGGCCTCATCCGGCATCTGGGCGTGAGCGGGGTCACCGACGGACAGCTCACCGAGGCGCTGCGCATCGCCCCGGTGGTCACCGTGCAGAACCTGTACAACATCGTCAACCGGGCCGACGACGAACTCGTCGACCGGTGCGCGCGGGAAGGCATCGGATACACGCCGTTCTTCCCGCTCGGCGGCATGACCCCGGTGCAGTCCGCGGTGCTGGAGCAGGTGGCCAAGCGGCTGGACGCCACGCCACAGCAGGTGGCGTTGGCGTGGCTGCTGCGCCGTTCGCCGAGCATCCTGCTGATTCCGGGCACCTCGTCCCTCGCGCACCTGCGCGAAAACGTCGCCGCGGCCTCGCTCGCGCTGCCCGACGACGCGCTCGCGGAACTGAACAGCCTCTAGCCGATCGACCCTGACCCGGCCGGCCCTTCGGTATCAGGGGCCGGCCGGGGCTTTCCCCCGATGCCTGTCCGCCCCTTCGCTGCCACGCTAGTGGTGTCAGTTCCGCAGATACGCGAAGGGAATCGAGGAAACAACAATGGACACCGTCTACGCCGCAATGCGCAACCACGGCCTCGTGCGCCCGCGGGAGGGCCGGGTGCTGGGTGGGGTGCTCGCCGGCATCAGTCGCCGCTTCGGCATCGACCCGTGGGCGGCGCGCCTGCTGTTCGTCCTCATCTTGCTGATCGTTCCGGGCAGCCAGATCCTGATCTACCCGGTGCTGTGGATCCTCATGCCGCAGGAAGCGCCGGCGACGGTACCGCCCGCGACGGTACCGCCCGCCCCCGTAGCCTGATCGCGACCCGCGCGGCGCCGGAGCTCTGACCCGGCGCCGCGCGACACGTCTCTTGCGGGATAATCCGCCACGGTACGAAGTGGGTATGCTTGACGCATGACCGCGATGGCACCGACCCGTACCAGTCCCGACCTGTCCTTCCTGCTGGATCACACGAGCCACGTGCTGCGTACCCAGATGGCGGCCGCGCTGGCCGAGATCGGGCTCACCGCGCGCATGCACTGCGTTCTGGTCCACGCGCTGGAAGAGGAGCGCACCCAGATCCAGTTGGCCGAACTCGGCGACATGGACAAGACCACGATGGTGGTGACGGTCGACGCGCTGGAGGAGGCGGGACTCGCCGAGCGCCGCCCATCGAGTCAGGACCGCCGCGCCCGGATCATCGCGGTGACGCCGCGCGGGGCCCGGCTCGCCGCCCGCAGCCAGGAGATCGTCGACCGGGTACACCAGGAGGCGCTGTCCGCCCTGCCGGCCGCCGAGCGCAAGGCGCTCCTGCGCGCCCTGGAGCACCTCGTCGACGGCCACCTGGCCGCGCCGGCCGAGAATCCGCAGCCGGTACGCCGCGCGCGGCAGCAGGAGAAATAGGTCACTCAGAGATTGTCTGTAACGGAACTATCTGTTACGGTCATGGCATGAAACGTTGGTTCGCGCTCGCAGTCCTCGCCGCCGGAACGCTGATGAGCATCCTTGACGGCAGCATCGTCACTGTTGCGATGCCCACCATCCAGAACGACCTGGGTTTCTCGCCGGTCGGCCTGAGCTGGGTGGTCAACGCCTACCTGATCGCGTTCGGCAGCCTGCTCCTGCTGGCCGGGCGCCTGGGTGACCTCGCCGGCCGTACCCGCATGTTCGTCGCGGGCACGGCGCTGTTCACCGCCGCGTCGGTGCTCGCCGGCCTCGCGAACTCGCCCGCCGTCCTCATCGCGGCCCGCTTCGCGCAGGGCGTCGGCAGTGCCATGGCCACCGCGGTGAGTCTGGGCATCCTCGTCACGCTCTTCGTCGACGCGAAGGAGCGGGCCAAGGCGATCGCGATATTCGCCTTCACCGGTGCCGCCGGCGCCTCGATCGGACAGGTCCTCGGCGGCGTGCTGACCGACTCGCTGAGCTGGCACTGGATCTTTTTCATCAACGTACCGATCGGGCTCGCGACGCTCGCCGCCGCTCTCCGGGTGCTACCGCGGGACCGAGGGCTCGGCTGGGGCAAGGGTGCGGACCTGCCCGGCGCGCTGCTCGTCACCGCCGGTCTCGTGCTCGGCATCTACGCGGTCTCCACGCACTCGCTCGGCCTCGGCGCGCTCGCGGTGCTGATCCTGCTCGCGTTCGTCGGGCGCGAGGCCACCGCGGCCAACCCGCTCATGCCGCTGCGGATCCTGCGACCGCGGGCGGTCTGGGGCGCCAACGCCGTACAGCTTCTGATGGTCGCCGCGTGCTTCTCGTTCCAGGTCATCGTCACCCTGTACCTGCAGCGGGTCGCCGGGTACGGCGCCGCCCGTACCGGCCTCGCGATGCTGCCCGCCGCCGCGGTCATCGGCGTGGTCTCGCTCACCGTCTCGGCGCGCCTTTCCGCCCGGTTCGGCGAGCGCGCGGTCCTGCTCGCCGGGCTGGTACTGCTGACGGGCGTGCTCGGGCTGCTCACCCGCGCTCCGGTGCACCCGCGGTACCTCACCGACCTGCTCCCCGTGATGCTGCTCACCGCGGGCTTCGGGCTCGCCCTGCCCGCACTGACCGGGCTCGGCATGTCGGGTGCCGGGCCGGAGGACGCCGGCCTCGTCTCGGGCCTGTTCAACACCACGCAGCAGATCGGCGGTGCGGTGGGCGTCGCGGCGCTCACCACACTCGCGGCGTCGCGTACCGCCGGCCTCGTGGCGCACGGCGGGAGCCCGGCCACGGCGCTGACCACCGGGTACCACCTGGCGTTCGGTACGGCAGCGGTGCTGCTGGTGGTCGCATTCGTCCTGGCGGGGGCGGTACTGCGCCAGCCGCGCCGTCCGGTTGCCGAGACATCCTTACCGGTCCGTCAGGATGTCGAGACGGCGGCCGTGTAACGGCCCTGACATCCCACCTACTCTGCCCCCGTCCTGCTGGATGGGGGCAGAGTAGGTGCATGGTGATCCACGTACCCGCCCTGCCGACCACCCGCGCCGTCCGGCTCGCAGCCGGCCGCATCGCGCCGTACGTGCGCCGTACGCCAGTCTTGGAGGCGCGGGTCGACGGCCGCCGGTTGACGCTGAAGCTGGAGCACCTCCAGCTCACCGGCTCGTTCAAGGTGCGCGGCGCGCTCAACGCCCTGCTGTGCCGGCCCGGTACGGGGCAGGTGGTGACCGCCTCCGGTGGCAACCACGGGCTCGGTGTGGCGACCGCGGCCGGCCTGCTCGGGCTGCGCGCCACGATCTACCTGCCGCGGACCGTACCGGCCGACAAGGAACAGCGCATCGCGGCGACCGGTGCGGCGCTGGTACACCACGGCGACCGGTACGCCGAGGCGGAGCAGGCGGCCCGCGAGTACGCGCACCGCGAAGGACTGCGCTACCTGCCCGCGTACGACGACGTGGACGTGGTGGCAGGGCAGGGCACGGTGGGGCTGGAGATCGCCGAGCAGGCACCGGACTGCGACACCGTAGTGGCGGCGGTGGGCGGTGGCGGGCTGCTCGCTGGGCTCCGCCTCGCCGCCGGTACCCGTACCCTCGTCGGGGTGGAGCCGCGCGGTTGCGCCAGCCTGCACGCGGCGGTCGCCGCCGGGGAGCCGGTGGACAGCCCGGTCGACTCGGTCGCCTCCTCGGCGCTCGGCGCGACCCGGGTCGGCAGCGTCCCGTACGCGATCCTCGCCGGTACCGGCCTCGTGCTGGCACTCGTCGACGACGCCCAGATCCTCGCCGCGCGGGACCGGCTGTGGGACGAGTTCCGGCTGGCCGTGGAGCCGGCCGGGGCGGTCGCGTTCGCCGCCTGGCTGGCCGGGCAGGTCCCCGGCGAGCACGCCTGCCTCGTCCTGTGCGGCGCCAACGCGTCCTGGATACCGATGTGACACCTGGCCGGTGCGTCCCGAGCGGCTCACCGACGCCAGCCGTGGCATGCTGTGTACGCGGGAGGAGGTGTGGAAGTGATCGACAGGTTCAACGTACCGCTGCTCACGCCGCTCGAAGCCGCTGAGCACCTCCAGATCCCTGAGCGGACGATGCACCGCTGGCTGCACGAGAAGGCTGCCGGGCAACCGCTGGTACACAGCATTCGCCCGCAGCGGCGCGGCTGGCCGTCGGTGCCGTTCGTCGCGCTCGTCGAGGCGTACGTTCTGCGCGCGCTTCGCGGCTTTCACCTGCCGACCGCGACGATCCGGGCCGCGGCGGCGGACATCCGAACGCAGTTCGGCACCGAATACGGCCTAGCCACAAGACGCATTGCCACCGACGGTGTGGATGTATTCATCCACTATCTCGACAGTGACGAGATTGCCCGGGTGGGCGACAGGCAGATGCCGATCCGTCAGGTCATCGACGACTATCTTCGCTATATCGTCTGGGACGAGGACGATGAGTTCCCAGTCAGACTGCAACTGCGCCGCTACGATCCAGCAGTAGCCGAGGTGGTCATCGATCCACGATTTGCGTGGGGTTCCCCGATCGTCGAGCCAGCCAAGGTCACCGTCAACGCGGTCCTTGGCATGTGGAGAGCTGGAGAGAGACCCGATGTCGTCGCCGACGAGTACGGGCTAACCGTTGAGCAGGTCCAAGCGCTCATCCGGGTCGCCGCCTGAGTTCTTCGCCGACCGCTGTTCGGGTAAGACCGCGCCAGCACTTCTGCGTGCCCACGGTTGGCTGATCCACCTGATCGCCGACCACTTTCCGGACGACGCACAAAAGATCGACGATCCGGAGTGGATCGAATATGGCTTGTCCCGTGGTTGGTCACTCCTAACGCAAGACGAGCGCATCCGTAGGCAGCCGGCCGCGTTGGCGCCGCTGCGCCGATACCAAGGAATGATCTTCTGTCTTGCCACCGCGGATCTGCTTGCCGAAGCCAAGGCCGACTGGTTTCACCGGCGGCAGGGCGCCATCTATGACCGCGTGCGCGCCGGACGCGC
>JBPYFB010000016.1:0-10368 GCA_051986465.1 Rugosimonospora sp. | reverse complement strand
ACGCGGCGAAGGAGTCGACGAGCAGACTGTTCACCGGCCCTCGGGGCGGCCGGATCAGCACGGCGGTGTTGCGCGACGCGACCTACTGGGACGAGGTCGTGCTAACCCTGGGATATGAACACCTGCGGCGACACGACCTGCGGCACACCGGGCTGACGTGGATGGCTGACGCGGGCGTACCAGTGCACGTGCTCCAGAAGATTGCCGGGCACGGGCAGATCACCACGACGCAGCGATACCTGCACCCGGATCGACGATCAATACAGGACGCCGGGACCCTGCTCAGCGCTCACTTGACCGCGCGTCGGTCCCCAAATGGTCCCCAGAAGGGCGTCGCATGATCGCGAAATATGCCCTCTCACCTGCGTCGGGACGGCGGGATTTGAACCCACGACCCCTTGACCCCCAGTCAAGTGCGCTACCAAGCTGCGCCACGTCCCGTGCCGTACGCACGCGCGAGCGTACGCAAGCCGGTACAGCATAGCGCAGACCTCGTACCCGTCAGCTCCGCGGTTGCCGCTTGCGGGGCCGTACCGTCACCACCACCGGCGTACCCGCGAAGTCGAACTCCTCGCGCAGCTTGCGCTCCACGAACCGCACGTACCCCGCGTCCAGTTGGCCCGTCGTGAACAGCACGAACCTCGGCGGTCGGGTACCCGCCTGAGTCGCGAACAGCACCCGAGGCGCCCGGCCGCCCCGTACCGGGTGCGGGGTGGCCTGTACCAGCGCCGTGAGCCACTGGTTGAGCTGACCCGTCGGTACCCGCCGCTCCCAGTTTGCCAGCGCGCGGCGCAGTGCCGGTGCCAGCTTGTCGACTGCGCGTCCCGTCTTGGCCGAGAGGTTCACCCGCAGCGCCCACGGTATGCGGCGCAGTTCGCGGTCGATCTCCTTGTCCAGGTAGTACCGGCGGTCAGCGTCGACGAGGTCCCACTTGTTGAAGGCGAGTACGAGTGCCCGCCCGGCCTCCGTCACCATCGACAGGATTCGCTGGTCCTGCTCGCTGATGACCTCGCCCGCGTCGAGCAGGACGACCGCCACCTCGGCGGCGTCGATCGCCGCGCTGGTGCGCAGGCTCGCGTAGTATTCGGTGCCGCTGGCCTGGCCGACCCGCTTGCGCAAACCGGCGGTGTCGACGAGCTGCCAGGTCTCGCCGCCGATTTCGACGAGGCTGTCGACGGGGTCCACGGTCGTGCCGGCGACCTCGTCCACCACCGCCCGCTCCTGCTTGGCGAGGCGGTTGAGCAGGCTGGACTTGCCCACGTTGGGCCGGCCGACGAGGGCGACCCGGCGCGGGCCGCCAGGGGCGGGCTCGCCGAGCGGGGGCGGGGTGGGCAGCGCGTCGAGCAGCACGTCGAGCAGGTCGCCGGAGCCTCGGCCGTGCAGCGCCGAGACGGGGTACGGCTCGCCGAGGCCGAGCGACCACAGCGAGGTGGCCTCGATCTCCATCGCCGCGTTGTCCACCTTGTTCGCGACCAGGATGACGGGTTTGGCGCTGCGGCGAAGCATCTTCACGGCGGCCTCGTCGTCGTCGGTGGCGCCGACCGTGGCGTCGACGACGAACAGGACGGCGTCCGCGGTGGCGACGGCGAGTTCGGCCTGCGCGGCGATCGCGGCGGCGCGTTCCCTGGCGTCGGGTACCCAGCCTCCGGTATCGACGATCGTAAATTGCCGGCCGTTCCAGTTGGCGTCGTAGGCGACCCGGTCGCGGGTAACCCCGGGAACGTCCTCCACGACCGCTTGCCGCCGGCCGATGATTCGATTGACCAGCGTAGATTTCCCTACGTTGGGACGGCCCACGACGGCGACGACCGGCGGCGGCGACACAAGCTGCTCCTCGGCAAGCGACGCAGGCGACCCAGGCGACGCAAACGGCTCCTCGGCAAGCGACGCAGGCGACCCAGGCGACGCAAACGGCTCCTCGGCAGGCGACGCAGGCGACCCAGGCGACGTCAGTGGCTCCCGCACCCCTCGCGGAGCGCCCACCCCGGACTCGGCGTCGTCGCCGGCAAACTCGGCAGACGTCATACCTGCGTCCGCGAAGCGAGCAGTTCGCGCAGCTTCGATACCACCTCGTCGATGCCGAGCGCGGTGCTGTCGAGCACCACGGCGTCGCTGGCCTGCCGGAACGGGTCGACCGGACGGGAGGCGTCGAGGGTGTCCCGGCGCTGCAGGTCGGCCGCGGTGGCGGCGAGGTCGCTCGCCTGCTCGGCGCTGCGCCGCCGCGCCCGCTCCTGCGGTGCCGCGGTGAGGAACACCTTCAGGTCGGCGTCGGGGGCGACCACCGTGCCGATGTCGCGGCCCTCGACCACGATCCGGCCGGCGTCCGCGATGATCTCGCGCTGGAGGGACACCAGCAGCGCCCGGACCGCCGGGACCGCGGCCACGGCGGAGACGGCGGCGGTCACGTCCGCACCGCGAATGTCCCGATCGACGGGTACGCCGTCCAGCGTGATGAACGGATGGTCCGGTTCGGTACCGCAGCGGAGCGTCGCCTCGCGCGCGACCTTCGCCACAGTGGCGCCGTCCTGAGGGTCGATTCCCGCGGTGAGTACCGCCAGCGTCACGGCTCGGTACATAGCGCCGGTGTCCAGGTAGCGAGCGCCGAGAGCGGTTGCCAGCCGGCGCGACACCGTCGACTTCCCCGAACCCGACGGCCCGTCAACGGCCACCACACACCGGTCCACGCGCTCGCTCCGCTCCCTCGTCCGAAACCCTCCGTCGATCCAATCATGCCGGGTCCGGCCGGTGATCGCCGAGGCGGCACCCCGGACTGTGCGTCAGGATACGGCCTTGAACAGGGCGGCGACCTCGGAGCGGTTCAGCCGGCGGGTACGCCCGGGCTTGAGATCACCCAACCTGATCGGCCCGATCGCGGTGCGTACCAGCCTCGAGACGGGGTGTCCCACCTCGGCGAGCAGCCGGCGCACGACGTGTTTGCGCCCCTCGTGCAGCACCACCTCGACCAGCACCCGGCCCGGCACGGAGTCGACCACCCGGAAGTTGTCGGCGCTCGCCGGGCCGTCCTCCAGCTCGACGCCGGCGAGCAGGCGCTTGCGCAGCCCCCTGGGAATCGGGCCGGGTACCTCGGCGAGGTAGGTCTTGGCCACGCCGTAGGACGGGTGGGTCAGCCGGTGCGCCAGGCCACCGTCGTTGGTGAGCAGCAGGAGACCCTCGCTGTCCGCGTCCAGCCGGCCCACATGAAAGACCCGCTGCGGTACGTTCCCCAGGTAGTCCGCGATCGCCGTGCGCCCCCGCTCGTCGGCCATCGTGGAGACCACACCGCGTGGCTTGTTCAAAGCAAGGTACACGATCGTGTCGTCGGCGATCACCCGCTCGCCGTCGACGTAGATCTCCGCCGCGCGCGGGTCGACCTTGTCACCGAGTACCGCCACCCGGCCGTCGACCATCACCCTCCGCTGCGCGATCAGCTCCTCGCAAGCGCGCCGGGACCCGACACCGGCACCGGCGAGCACCTTCTGGAGGCGCTCCACCGGCTCAGCACTACTGGGCATCGGCGATCTCGTCGATGTTCTCCGGCAGGAACGGCGCGAGCGGCGGCAACTGCTCGACGGAGTCGAGTCCCAGCTTCTCCAGGAACAGCACGGTCGTACGGTACAGGTGCGCGCCGGTCTCCGGCTCGGTACCGCACTCCTCGATGAGTCCCCGAGTGACCAGGGTCCGCACCACGCCATCGCAGTTGACGCCCCGGATGGCGGAGATCCGCGACCGGGTTACCGGCTGCTTGTACGCGACGACCGCGAGCGTCTCCAGCGCCGCCTGGGTCAGCCGTACCGACTGCCCGTCGAGCACGAAGCGCTCCACGTACGGCGCGTACGCCGGCCTGGTGTACAGCCGCCACCCGCCGGCCGCGCGCCGCAGCTCGAACCCGCGCCCGTGCGCGGCGTACTCGGTCGCGATCGCCTCCAGCTCGGCGCTGACCCGCTCGGCGGGCAACTCCAGTACCTGTGCGAGGACCGACTCGTTCACCGGCTCGTCGACGACGAGCAGGATGGCTTCGAGCGCGGGCCGTACATCCTCGGCGGGTATGGCCGGCAGGGGCTGCGGTACGGGCGGCGCGCCGGCCTCGACCTCGAACAGGCCCGCCTGCTCTGCCTCCACCGAAGGCCCCGCCGAGGTCTCCGTGAAAGTCTCCGCTGGCGCCTCAGCCTCCGTCGACGACTCCGCCTCCGTCGACGACTCAGCCTCCGTCGACGACTCCGCCTCAGCCTCCGCCGAAGGCGCCAGCTCGGCCTCCGCCAAGGACTCCCGCTCAGGCTCCACAGCAGCCTCCGCGAATGGCTCCGCAGCAGCCTCCGCGAATGGCTCCGCAGCAGTCTCCGCGAATGGCTCCGCGGACGGCCCCGCCTCGACAGCCTCGACAGCCTCGACAGCCTCAACAGAAGGCTCCGCCTCGGGCCCGACGACCGCCTCCACGAAAGGCTCCACCGAGGCGATCGGTTCCACCCCAGACTCCAGTTCCACCCCAGACTCCGGCTCCGCCTCCGGCGCAGCCTCCGCGTCCGGCGCACCAGCGGGCTCCGCGGCAGACCCGGTCGCGACAGGAGACTCAGTCGCGGCAGAAGGATCCGGCTCGGCAGAAGGATCCGGCTCGGTAGGAGGCTCCGGCTCGGCGGGAGGCTCCGGCTCGACAGTGCGCGCCCAGGGCGGCACCCATGCCGCCGCGGCCGCGGCGAGCGATGCTTCGGCCTCGTCGCCCGTGCTCACGAAACCTCCATCTCGGCAGGAGCGGGCTCTTGCGGCACGCCCGAGTACTCGTCAAATTCCCAGTCCGCGCCCGCCTCGTCGTCGGCGCCGGTCCAGCGCACGGTCAGTTCGCCCAGCGCCTGTACCTGTTCGAAGCCGACGAGACCTTCGCGGTAAAGCTCCAGTAGCGCCAGGAACCGGGCCACGATTTCGAGGGTGGACTGGCAGTCCCCGCACAACGTCCGGAACGTCGCCAACCGCAGCCGGATCAGCTGGTCCCGCAGCGCCGCGGCGTGTTCGCGCACACTCACTCGTACCATGTGAATGTGGTCGACCGAGACCACCGGCGGCGCCTTCGGCGTGAGCGCCTCGGCCGCCAGCGCCGCCAGGCGCTGCGGTCCGATTCCCAGCACCAGATCCGGCAGCGCCTCCGCGAAGCGCGGCTCCAGCGCGACCGCCCGGGGCCAGCGCCGCGAGCCGCTCTCGGTCAGCTGCGCCAGAAGCGACGCTACCTCCTTGAACGCCTTGTACTGCAGCAGCCGCGCGAACAGCAGGTCGCGCGCCTCCAGCAGCGCCAGGTCCTCCTCCGACTCGACGGCGGCGGCCGGCAGCAGGCGGGCGGCCTTCAGATCCAGCAGGGTGGCGGCGACGACGAGGAACTCGCTGGCCTCGTCGAGGTCCCACGCGTCACCCATGGCCCGGATGTATGCGATGAACTCATCGGTGACCCGGTGCAGCGCCACCTCGGTGACGTCCAGCTTGTGCTTGCCGATCAGCTGGAGGAGAAGGTCGAACGGGCCGCTGAAGTTGGCGAGCGTGACCTGGAACCCGGCGCTGCGGGTCTCGGTCGTCGACGCGTCTTCTGCGGTCACCTCGTGACCGTAGCTCACGCTAGAACAGGTCGCTCAGGCGCGTTCCACAGCCGCCGCGATGACCTCGCGGGCCAGCTGACGGTAGTTGCGGGCGCCGGAGGAGGCAGGGTCGAGGTTGGTGATGGGGGTACCGGCGACAGTCGACTCGGGGAACTTGACGGTCTTGGTGATGACCGTCTGGTACACCTTGTCCCCGAACGCCTCCACGACCCGCTGCAGTACCTGGCGGCAGTGCGTGGTGCGCGAGTCGTACATGGTCGCGAGGATCCCCTCCAGCTCGAGGTCGAAGTTGAGCCGCTCGCGCACCTTGTCGATCGTGTCCAGCAGCAGGGCCACGCCGCGCAGGCTGAAGAACTCGCACTCCAACGGGATCAGTACCCCGTGGGCGCAGGTGAGCGCGTTGATGGCGAGCAGGCCCAGCGACGGCTGGCAGTCGATGAGGATGAAGTCGTACTCGCGCAGCACCGGGCGCAGCAGCCGGGCCAGTGCCATCTCCCGGGCGACCTCGGTGACCAACTGGATCTCAGCCGCGGACAGGTCGATGTTGGCGGGCAACAGGTGCAGCCCGGCCACATCGGTCTTGATGAGGATGTCGTCGATGGTGACGTCGTCCTGCATCAGCAGGTTGTAGATCGACAGTTCGAGGTTGTGCGGGTTGACGCCGAGCCCGACGGAGAGCGCGCCCTGCGGGTCGAAGTCGACGAGCAGTACCCGGCGGCCGTACTCGGCGAGCGCCGCACCCAGGTTGATGGTGGTGGTCGTCTTGCCGACGCCACCCTTCTGGTTGGCCATCGCGATGATGCGGGCCGGGCCGTGCCGGTCCAGCGGTACGGGCTGGGGTATCGGCCGGCGCTGCGTGAACGCTGTGGGGTCTGCCGGGCCGAGTTCGGCACCGAGGCCGAACCCGGACTGCTCCGCACGCATCTGCGAAGTCCAGGATTCGGCCTGCTGTCCGATCGCTGCCATCTCCGTTACGCCCCTCCCCGGCGACCGGTCGGCGTCATGCCGACCGATTGGTACAGTGGCGCCGCCGCTCGCGGACTCCTCTCGCGGCCTTGAGGATCCCGCGCCGTGGCCCGACTGTACGCCATACGGGGCCACGGGCGGCACGATCAGCTTCGGCGTGTTGCGCAGCGATTTCCGCACTTCTTGGCCTCCTGTACCGGGCGCGCCCCCATCCCGGGCGCCGGTAGGGGCCTCACCGTGCTCAACGCGGAATCGGCGCGCGGGACACGCGAATCAGCCGAGCGCGCGGGGATGAGCGGTCGCGTAGACCTCGCGCAGCCGGTCGACGGTGACGAGCGTGTACACCTGCGTGGTGGTGACGGAGGCGTGGCCGAGCAACTCCTGTACCACGCGCACGTCCGCGCCGCCGTCGAGCAGGTGCGTGGCGTACGAGTGGCGCAGGGTGTGCGGGGAGATCCCGGCCGGTGGCAGCCCGGCGCGTTCGGCGGCGGCGCGCAGGATCGTCCACGCGCTCTGCCGGGACAGCGCTCCGCCGCGCGCGTTGAGGAACACCTGGGGCACGCCCCGCCCCGCCTGCGCGAGTACCGGCCGCGCGCGTACCAGGTACGCCGAAAGCGCGGTCACCGCGTACCCGCCGACCGGTACCAGCCGGGTCCGGCCGCCCTTGCCGTGCAGGATCGCGGTGCCCTCGCTCAAATCCAGGTCGTCGACGCACGCACCGACCGCCTCGGAGATACGCGCGCCCGTACCGTACAAGAACTCCAGCAGAGCCCGGTCGCGCAGCGCGAGTGGCTCCTCTCCCCCGGCCGCCCGCAGGATCGCCTCGACCTGGTCGAGGTCGAGCGCCTTGGGCAGCCGGCGCGGCGGTACCGGCGGGGTCACCTCGCGCGCTGGGTCCTCTGTGGACAGTCCTTCGCGCGCCGCGAACCGGTGCAGGCCGCGGACCGCGCTGATCGCGCGGGCGGCGGAGGCCGGTGCGAGCGGCGGATCGCCCGCGCGCAAACCGGCCAGGTACTCGGCGACGTGCCGCGGGGTGATGCCGGCGAGGTCGGTGATGCCCGCCGCGGCCAGCGCCGCGAGGTAGCGCTCCAGGTCCCGGCGGTACGCGCGCAGGGTGTTGGCGGCCAGCGCGCGCTCCACGGTCAGGTGGTCCACATAGGACCGAACGACACTTCCCAACTCGCTCAGGCTCTACTCCCTCAGGCCAGGACCTCTTCCAGCTTCACGTACGGCAGCCCGTGCGCCTGCCCCACCGGCCCGTACGTCAGGTTGCCGTCGTGCGTGTTGAGCCCGAGCGCCAGACCCCGGTCGGCCCGCAGCGCCTCGCGCCAGCCACGGTTCGCGAGCTCCAACGCGTGCGGCAGGGTGACGTTGGTCAGCGCGTACGTGCTGGTGTGCGGTACCGCTCCCGGCATGTTGGCGACACAGTAGAAGATCGACTCGTGCACCTTGTACACCGGCTCGGCGTGCGTGGTGGGGCGCGAGTCCTCGAAGCAGCCACCCTGGTCGATCGCGATGTCCACGAGCACGCTGCCCGGCTTCATCCGCGACACCAGTTCGTTGGAGACCAGCTTGGGCGCCTTGGCACCGGGTACCAGCACCGCGCCGATCACCAGGTCGGCGTCGATGACCGCGCGTTCGATCTCGTACGCGTTGGAGGCGACCGTCTGCAGGTGCCCCTGGTAGATCGCGTCCGAGTGGCGCAGCTTGTTGATGTTGCGGTCGAGCAGCAGTACCTCGGCCTGCATGCCGAGCGCGATCGCGGCCGCGTTGGTACCCGACACGCCGGCGCCGATGACCACCACCTTCGCCGCGTACACGCCGGAGACGCCGCCCATCAGCACGCCGCGCCCGCCGCCCGAGCGCATCAGGTGGTACGCGCCGACCTGCGGGGCGAGCCGCCCGGCCACCTCCGACATCGGGGCGAGCAGGGGCAGCGAGCCGTCCGGGGCCTCCACGGTCTCGTACGCGATCCCGGTGACCCGCCGGTCCAGCAGCGCGTCGGTGCACTCGCGGGAGGCGGCCAGGTGCAGGTACGTGAAGAGCACCTGCCCCTCGCGCATCCGGTGGTACTCCTCCGCGATCGGCTCCTTGACCTTGAGGATCAGCTCGGTCCGGCCCCAGACACCGTCGGCGTCCGGCACGATCGTGGCACCCGCCGCGGCGTACTCCTCGTCCGAGATGGAGGAGCCCGCACCCGCGCCCGCCTCGACATACACCTCGTGCCCGCCGCGGACGAACTCGTGCACCCCGGCGGGCGTGATCGCCACCCGGTACTCGTGGTTCTTGACCTCGCGGGGGATTCCGACCTTCACCGCGCACCCCTCCTCTGCCGGCCCACTCCGCGAGCCGGCGACGCTGCTGGCTCACTCCCCTTGGCGCGGCGAACTCGCGGTGAGTCTAGATCCGGCAACCGGCCAGCGCGTCGCACAATGTGACAACTGAGCCCGGCTGTGGTTGACGAAGTGTCACGGTTGGGGCGGCAGCGGCGCGTCCACCGGCCGCGCCGGCACGGGCCAGCCCTGGCTGCGCAGCCGGGCCGCCGCGAACACGCCGATCAGGCAGCTCGCGTTGAGGATCTCGCCACGCAGCGCCATCGCGACCGCCTCGTCCAGGTCGACGAGGTGGATCTCCAGGTCGGCCTCCTCGTCGTGCCGCTGGTGCCGCTGGTCCTCCGGTACCGGCGTGAGGTCCCGGGCCAGGTACAGCCTGATGATCTCGTTCGAGTACCCCGGCGACGTATACCCGTCGACCAGCAGGTCCCATCTGGCCGCGACGAGGTCGGCCTCCTCGGCCAGCTCGCGGGCTGCCGCGTCGGCGAGCGCCTCGCCTGCCACGTCGATGAGGCCCGCGGGCAGCTCCCACAGCCGCGCCCGCACCGGGTGCCGGTACTGCCGGACCAGTACCACCCGCTCGGCGTCGTCGATCGCCACCACGCCAACGGCGCCGATGTGCTGGACGTAGTCGCGGCGCGCGTACCGGCCGCCCGGCATCGCGACCTCGTCGGTGACGACCGTGAACACCGGACCCGCGAACCGCTCCTCGTGGGACTTGACCGAGTACTCGTGCCCGGTCACTGGGTCAGCTCGACCGGCAGGCGCTCGGCGTCGGCGTAGGTCAGCGCCGCGCCGATGAAGCCCGCGAACAGCGGATGCGGGCGGGTCGGCCGGCTCTTGAGCTCCGGGTGCGCCTGGGTACCGACGAAGAACGGGTGCAGGTCGGGGTCCAGCTCCACGAACTCGACCAGCCGGCCGTCCGGGGAGGAGCCGGAGATCTGCAGGCCCGCACCGGTCAGCGCGTCCCGGTACGCGTTGTTCACCTCGTACCGGTGCCGGTGCCGCTCGGTGACCTCGTGGGTCCCGTACGCCTTCGCGACCAGCGACCCGTCGGTGAGCAGGGCCGGGTACGAGCCGAGCCGCATCGTGCCGCCCAGGTCGCCCCGCCCGGCCACGATGTCCGCCTGCTCCGCCATGGTCGCGATCACCGGGTGCGCGGCGCCCGGGTCGAACTCGCTGGAGTTGGCGCCGGGCAGGTCGGCGAGGTGCCGGGCGACCTCGATCGTCATGCACTGCAGGCCGAGGCACAGGCCGAGGGTGGGTACGCCGTTCTCCCGGGCGTACCGCACCGCGCCGATCTTGCCTTCGATCCCGCGTACCCCGAACCCGCCCGGGATCAGGACCCCGTGGACGCCTTCGAGGGCGGTGGCGGCACCGGCGGGCGTCTCGCAGCTGTCGCTCGGTACCCAGCGCAGGTCCACCCGGGCGCGGTGGGCGAAGCCGGCCGCCCGTACCGCCTCGGTCACCGACAGGTACGCGTCGGGCAGGTC
>JBPYFB010000015.1:0-21054 GCA_051986465.1 Rugosimonospora sp. | reverse complement strand
TGGGGCTACCACTCGCCGGCACCCGGCGTGTACGACTTCACCGGCGTACGCGACATGGACCGCCTGCTGGACATGGCGAACGACGTCGGCCTGTACGTGATCGCCCGGCCCGGCCCGTACATCAACGGCGAGCTCGACTCC
This sequence comes from Rugosimonospora sp., assembly GCA_051986465.1. Lineage (GTDB taxonomy): Bacteria > Actinomycetota > Actinomycetes > Mycobacteriales > Micromonosporaceae > DATEJJ01. The sequence continues at coordinate 20,913 of JBPYFB010000015.1, read as the reverse complement.
GGCGGCTTCCCGGCCTGGCTCGCGCGTACCCCCGGCACCGACCGGACCAGCAACGCGACCTACCTCAGCTACACCGACGAGTGGCAGTCCGCGATCGACGCCGTACTCGCCCGCCACCAGCTCACCAACGGCTCCGGATCGGTGATCCTCTACCAGATCGAGAACGAGTACGCCAACAACGTCACCAGCGCGACCGGCCAGGACTACATGGCGCACCTGTACGCGAAGGCGCGTACGGACGGCATCACCGTACCGATTTTCCACAACGACAAGGGGCGCAACGGTTTCTGGACGCCGGGCAGCTTCCCCCAGACCCCCGCCGACGGGAACTACCTGTACGGCTTCGACGGCTACCCCGGCGGAATGTGCTCCAGCACCGGCAATCCGGGTACGCCCAGCGCCCCGCCGGACTGGGGGTACTTCGGCATCGGCGGTGCGAAGGGCGGCGCCACGGCGTCTCCCAACACGCCCGGACTCTGGGCCGAGGCCGGCGCCGGCTGGTTCGACAACTGGGGCGGCGTGGGCTACTCCTGCCTCAACACCCGGATGGGCCCGACCTACGAGCGCTCCACCGGGCTGACCGCGATCGCCAACGGCATCAAAATCCAGAGCAAGTACATGACATTCGGCGGTACCAGTTGGGGCTGGCTGCCCGCGGACGTCGTCTACAGCTCCTACGACTACGGGGCCGCGTTCAACGAGGCGCGCCAGGCCACGCCGAAGGTCGCCGCGATGAAGGAGATGGGGTACTTCGTCCAGTCGGTACCCTCGATCGACCAGGTCGACCGGGACAGCGACGTCACCGCCACCGACGTCACCCCGACCGGTGCGACGGTACGGGTCTACCACGTGACGAACCCCGCCGACGGGACCGCCTTCTACGTGGTACGCAATGACTCCACTGTGGACGAGCACTTCACCCTGCCCGTCACGACAGCCGACGGCAGCTTCACCGTCCCGCAGTCGGGCAGCCTTGAACTCAACGGCCGGGACGCGAAAATCCTCACCGCCAACTACGACATGGACTCGCAGCACCTGGTCTACTCGTCCTCCGAGATCATGACGCACGCGACCGTCAACGGTCAGGACATCGCGGTCTTCGACGGCCGCACCGGCCAGGCCGCCGAGACGGTACTGCGCTTCCCCGCCCAGCCAACCGTCACCGTCCTTTCCGGCAGCGCCACCAGCGACTGGGACGCGAGCACCGGCCACCTGCGGCTGTCCTACACCCAGACCGGACTCACCGAGGTGCGGGTGACCGGCGGCGGTACCCGCCCACTGCTGCTCGTCTTCGGCGACGACGCGGCCGCCGCCACCTTCTCGCGGCTGGATACCAGCGCCGGCCCGGTCATCGTGCGCGGACCGCAACTGCTGCGCACCGCGGTCGCCAGCGGCGGCCGCGCCGACCTCACCGGTGACAGCGGCACGGCCCAGCCATTGGAGGTATGGGCGCCGAACGCGCAAACCGTCACCTGGAACGGCGCCCCGATCGCCAGCACCGCAACCGATGCCGGCGGCCTGCTCGCCAACGATCCGATCGCCGGAGCGGCGAGCGTCACCCTGCCCGACCTGACCAACTGGGTGTACCAGTACGAGACGCCGCAGGCGCAACCCGGCTTCGACGACTCGACCTGGCGGGACGCCACGCTGACCAGTTCGAACAGTACGACCGCGATCCCCGCCGGGCAGCCGGATCTGTTCGCCGACGACTACGGTTTCCACCACGGCGACATCTGGTACCGGGGCAGCTACACCGCTCCGGACGCCACCGCGGTGAACATCCGGTACCAGGCCGGCGCCCTCGGCATGATGGAGGTCTGGCTCGACGGCCAGTACCTGGGCACCAACCAGCTACCCACGCCGGCCGTGTACTCGACCAGCCCCACCGAGAACGCGACCGCGACCTTCACCATCCCGCCGGAGCAGCGGACCGGCGCGCCGCACACGCTCGCCGTCATGGTGCGCACCATGGGCCACAGCGAGGACGGCAACTCCAACAACGCCAACAAGGCCGCCCGCGGCCTGATATCGGCCACGTTCACCGACTCGACCGCGCCGATCGCCTGGAGGATCCAGGGCAACCAGGGCGGGGAGGAGCTCGTCGACACGGTGCGCGGGCCGATGAACAACGGCGGCCTGTACGGCGAGAACGCCGGCTGGTACCTGCCCGGTTACCCGGACAGCAACTGGACGCCGGTGACCCTGCCGGCGAGCGACGCCAACCCGGGGGTCGCCTGGTACCGCACCACGTTCACCCTCTCCGAACCGTCCAATGTGGATGCCTCGCTCGGCCTGACCATCAACGACACCGCCAGCAAGGCGTACCGGGCGACCATCTTCCTCAACGGCTGGAACCTCGGCCAGTACGCCAACAACGTCGGGCCGCAGCACACCTTCGTGCTGCCCAACGGCATCCTGCACACCGGAATCCGCGACGACGGCCACAACACGCTGGCCATCGCCGTCATCACCAACAACCCCGGTGGCGGCGCGACCGGCGGCGGCCTGGGTACGGTCAGCCTCACCAACCTCGGTACGGTGGCCGGCGGCGTGGATGTGTCCGATGTGGACTCACCCGGGTACGCCGCGCCGACCGTGTCCGCGTCCCCGATCACGTCCCGGGTCGGCGCCGAGTTCGCCGGAACCCTCGGCCAGGTCGCGGTACCGGCGGACGCAGCCGGTACGCAACTCGCCACCCGGGTGGACTGGGGCGACGGTACGAGTTCGGCGGCGACGCTCTCCGCCGGCGGCAACGGGTACGGCGTCAACGGTGTGCACACGTACGCCAGCAACGGCGCGTACCCGGTCAGTGTCACCGTCACGGATCGGTTCACCGGTACGGTCTTCGCCACGGCCAGGACGACCGCGTACGCGTACGACTACGCACCGGGCGGGGGTACCTTCGCCATCGGTGACCGCTCGGCCTCCGGCAACGTGGTGTTCTGGGCCGATACCTGGGCCACGGAGAACGGGCTGTCGAACGGGTCGGCGCCCGCGGCGTTCAAGGGGTACGTATCGAACCCGGCGGCCCCGAGCTGCGGTACGGACTGGACCAGCCGGGAGGGTGGCTCCGCCGGCCCACCGCAGGGCCCGCTGCCGCAGTACCTCGCGGTGATCGTGACCGGCCAGGTCACCAAGACCGGCAGCACCATCAAGGGCGACACCACGCACCTGGTCGTGGTACGGACCGATCCGGGGTACGGCCCCGATCCCGTCGAGCACGGCACCGGAACGGTCGTAGCCACCATCTGTTGACCGAAGGGAAGTTGAGCGATAACGGGGTCCGCACCCGAGCCCGCTAAGGGCCCGGGTGCGGATTCGCCGTAGTTGTTACGACTTCACGAAGGCGTTGACGAAGGACGGGTAGCCGAAGACGCTGCCGATGAAGAGCCCGCCCGCCTTGGAGCCGAACGCGTAGAAGGCGACGTCCACATAGAGCGGTACGGCCGGCGCGTCCTGTTCCATGATGCGCTTGTCGAGCTTCGCCCACTCCGGCCCCTGCTTGTCCGGCGGCATGGCGAGCACCCGGTCGAACTCCGCGTTGAGCGCGGTGTCGTTCAGGAACGAGGTGTTACTGTTGCCCTCGGCCTTGATGCTGCGCCCGTCGAACAGCGGCGGCAGGATCGAGGCGCCGCTCGGCCAGTCCGCGCCCCAGGTGTCGACGTACAGGTCCCAGGGGTTGCTCTTCTTCTTCGTCTCGTCCAGCTTCGAATCCTGCGGGATCGTCTTGACGGTGATCTTGAAGCCGGCCTTCTCCAGGTTGTTCTTCAGCTGGGTGCCTATCTGGGTGTTCGTGTCGTCGTCGGAGACGCCCAGCACCAGTTCGGGCGTGCGCCCGGCGAGCAACTGCTTCGCCTTGTCAATGTTGCCGTTCGGCCCCGCCGGATAGGCGTCGTACTGCTGCCAGCCCAGGGTGGCCGGCGGCATCAGCGTGGTCATCGGCGAGGCGACCGTGGCGCCACCGATCGCCTTGATGAGGTCGTCGCGGTCGATCGCGTAGTTGAGCGCCTGCCGGATGGACAGGTCGGTGACGCGCAGCGTGTTGATGGTCAACCGGTTCGCGCTCGGCGTCGGTTCCAGTAGCGTACGGCTCTTCAGCGCCGCGTCGCCGGAGACCCGGGCGGTCAGCGTCGACGGGACGGCGTCCCAGGACAGCGCGGACTGGTCCGGTCCGCTGTCACTGATGACACGGTTCACCTCCGAGGTGGAGTCGGCACCGTACGACCACACGAAGCTGTCCGGGTACTGGTGGCGGACCGGGTCGGTGGCCGGGTCCCAGTACGTGTTGCGCTCCAGGGTCATCGATACCCCGGGCACGATCTTCGTTATCTTGTACGGCCCGGACGAGAACGGCTGGTTGTCCAGATTGACACCGGTGTCCTTGTCGGGCGGCAGTGGCGCGGTGAACGGCAGCGACGCGGCGAACGGCAGGTCGCAGTGTGCCTTGGCGAACGTGAAGCGCAGGGTCTTGGCGTCCGGTGTGGTCAGACCCGGCGGCAGGCTGGTCTTGTTCGCCTTGAAGTCCCACGCGGTGTCGTAGTCCGCGGTGTTCGCCAGCCACTCCTGCAGGTACGTCGGGCCGCTGGTGAGGTCGGGGTTGAACGAGCGGGCGATGCCGTACGCGAGCTCCTTCGACGTGATCGGGCTGCCGTCCTCGAACTTGACGCCGTCCTTGACGGTGAACTCCCACGTCGTGCAGTCGCCCTTGACATCCTTGCCGGGGGTGGTGGCCAGGTCGCCGACGAGCGTCAGGTGACCCTTGCCGTCGTCCTTGAAGGCGGTCAGGGTCCGGGCGTAGAGCTGCGAGGCCATCAGCCCGGCGAACGAGTAGACGCGCTGCGGGTCGAGGTGGGAGATCTTCGGCTGGCGCAGGACGTAGAACGTGCCACCCTTGGCGGCGCCCGGTACCGGTGTGGCCGGGCCGAGCGAGTCCTTCGGGTCGGTGGCGATGACGCCGCTGGTCTTGCGGCTGGTGTCGGTGGTGCTCTTCTGCCCGGTGTTCTTGCTGCAGGCACCTACCATCACAACGAGCGCGATGGCCGTACCGGCCGCCGCGGCGACTCGTGGTCGCATATCTCCCTCCCTCTGAGTACCGTCCATTGTGGACTTTATGGAATGCCCGCGGTTACCGGAGCCGGACCCGCGGGTCGATGAAGGCGTAGACGACGTCGACCACGATGTTCGCCACGACGATGAAGACGGCGGCGATCAGTACGGTCGCCATCAGGGTGGGCAGGTCGCCCTCGCGCACCGCGTCCCACGTGGTGCGGCCGAGCCCCTGGATGCCGAAGGTGGTCTCGGTCACCACGGTGCCGCCGAGCGCGCCGCCGATGTCCATACCGGCGATGGTGATGATGGGTGTGATCGCCGCGCGCAGCGCGTGTTGCCCGTACACCCGCGCCTTGCTGAGCCCCTTGGCACGGGCGGTACGGATGAAGTCCTCGGAGAGCGTCTCCAGCATCTGCGCGCGGGACAGCCGCGCGTAGATGGCGGCGAAGAGGAACGCGAGCGTCACCCAGGCGAGTACCAGGCCGCTCGCCCACTGCAACGGGTTCTGGTCGATCGGGGTGTAGTGCGGGACCGGCGTCAGGTGCAGGGTGTACGTGAAGACCAGCAGCAGCACGGCGCCGACGAAGTACAGCTGTAAGGACGCGCCGGTGAGCGAGAAGCCGATGGCCAACCGGTCCAGCACGCTGCCGCGGCGCAGCGCGGAGACCATACCGAGCCCGACGCCGAGCGCGAGCCACAGGGTGGCGGCCGGAATGACGATGCTCAGCGTCACCGGCAGCACCCGGGTTATCGTCTGGCTCACCGGCTCACTGTTCACATAGGAGTATCCCAGGCACGGTGCGGTGCACCGGCCGCCCTCGGCGCTGCCCAGATCGCGGCCGGCGAAGATGCCCTTCATGTATCCGAAGTACTGCTGGTACAGCGGATCCGACAGGCCCAGCTCGGCGCGTACCCGTTCCAGCCGGGCCGGGTTGCAGTTCTTCGGGCACATCCCGGTCACCGGGTCCTTCGGCAACGCGAAGAACGTCAGGAAGGTCAGCACGCTGATCGCGATCAGCACGAGCGTCGCGGAGATGAGGCGGCGGACCAGGAATCGCAGCACGGCTACCTCACCGGGAAGACTTCGGGTCCAGCGCGTCGCGCACCCCGTCACCGAACAAGTTGAAGGCGAGCACGAGCGCGAAGATCGTGACCCCCGGGAAGAACACGTACGCCGGATCGGTCTGCAGGTAGTGGATGCTGCGGAAGATCATCGCGCCGAAGTCCGGTGTCGGGTCGACCATGCCGACGCCGAGGAAGGAGAGCACCGCCTCACTGGTCACATAGGACGGTACGGACAGCGAGAAGGAGACCAGGATCGGCGCCCAGATGTTCGGCAGCACCTGGCGGAACAGCATGTGTGTGGTGCTCACTCCGCTCGCCCGGGCCGCCTCGATGAACTCGCGTTCGCGCAGCGATACCACCTGGCCGCGGACCAGCCGGGCGGCGCTGGTCCAGCCGAAGAGCGCGAACACCGTGATGAGTACGGCCACCCGGAAGGCGGCCGGCTCGGCCTCCCGCGGGCCGTAGAACCGCAGGGTCACCGTGGGTACCAGGGCCAGCGCGACGATGAGGAACGGCATGGCGAGCGCGAAGTCGGTGACCCAGCTGATGACCGTGTCCAGCCAGCCACCCGTGTACCCGGCCAGCACACCGGCGACCACACCGATGACAGTCGTGATGACCCCGGCGGCCATGGCGATGAACAGCGAGGTGCGCAGCCCGTACACCATCCGGATGAAGATGTCCCGGCCGAGCGCCGGTTCCAGGCCGAACCAGTGGCCGCCGGTCACCCCGCCGGCGTACCCCAGCGGCATGCCGTACAGGTCGAGAGAGTCCTGGAACTGTTGCTGCGGACCGGTTCCGTACGCCCACTCGATCAGCGGGGCGGCGAGCGCGACGGCGAAGAAGAAGACCAGCACGCCGCCGCTCACCATGGCGGTGCGGTCCCGGCGCAGCCGCGCCCAGGCGAGCTGGCCGGGGGAGCGGCCGACAAAGCCGGGCTGCGGCGCGGTCGGCTCGACGGCGCCCGAGCCGAGTTCGGAGATGGCTAGGTCGTCAACCGGCGACAGGCTCACCGCGTACCTCCTCTGTGGACTCCGGCGCCGGTTCGGGGAAGTGGCAGGCGACGAGCTGGGCACCGCCCTCCCGGCTGACCAGGGCCGGCTCCTCGGTGGCGCACCGGTCCCGCGCCTTCCAGCAGCGGCTGCGGAACCGGCAGCCGGAGACCGGATCCAGCGGGCTGGCGGCGTCACCGACCAGCCGGATGCGCTCCGGCCGGCCATGAGTGGGGCGTTCGACGTCAGGTACGGCGGACAGCAGCGCGCGGGTGTACGGGTGCTGCGGGCGCTCGTAGATGTCGTCCCGGGCACCCATCTCCACGATCCGGCCCAGGTACATCACCGCGACCTGGTGGCTGAGGTGGCGTACCACCGCGAGGTCGTGCGCGATGAACACGAACGCGATGCCCAGATCCCGCTGGAGGCCACGGAGCAGGTTGACCACCTGGGCCTGGATCGAGACGTCGAGCGCGGAGACCGGTTCGTCGGCGATGACCAGCTTGGGGCCGACGGCGAGCGCGCGGGCGATGCCGACCCGCTGCCGCTGGCCGCCGGAGAACTCGTGCGGGTACCGGTTGTAGTGCTCGGGGTTGAGCCCGACGGTCTCCAGCAACTCCTGTACCCGGGCGCGGATCCCGCCTGGTGGCCGGATGTTGTTGGCCTGCAACGGAATCGCGATGATCTTGCCAACCGTGTGGCGCGGGTTCAGCGACGAGTACGGGTCCTGAAAGATGATCTGCAGCTCGCGGCGCAGCGGGCGCAGGCCCCGGCCCCGCAGGTGGGTGATGTCCCGCCCGGCGAACTGGATGCGCCCCGCGGTCGGCTCCAGCAGCCGCACCAGCATCCGCCCGGTGGTGGTCTTGCCGCACCCGGACTCGCCCACCAGACCGAGCGTCTCGCCGGGGCGTACCGCGAAGTCGACGCCGTCGACCGCGCGCAGTGTCCGGGTGCTGAATCCTTCGCGGACCGGGAAGTGCTTCGCCAGCCCGGTCACTGCTAACAGTGGGTCTCCGGTCATGCGCCGCCGCCCGCAGCCGGCGTGGAGCGAGGGAGCGAAGCGACTGAGTCGGAGGGCCGGCTACAGGGCGGCCTTCCGGGCGCATGACCCGCGCGAGCGGAGCGAGCGCCGGCTAACTCGGTCGGCTCCTCGCGACGCAGCCGTTCGCGTTCCACTGTGGACAGGTGGCACGCCACCAGGTGCCCCGGTTGACCCGCCGGCAGCAGCGGGGGCACCTCGCTCTGGCTGCGCCCCCCGGTATGCCCGGCGTACCGGCAGCGCGGGTGGAACGGGCAGCCCGCCGGCAGGTTGAGCATGCTCGGCGGGCTGCCGCCCACCGGGGTCAGGTCCGCGTCCGGATCGCCGCGCAGCGAGGGGACGCTGGCCAGCAGCCCCCAGGTGTACGGGTGCTGCGGTTGGCGCAGTACCTGCTCGACGCTGCCCTGCTCGACCGCGCGCCCGCCGTACATCACCAGCACGTCGTGCGCGACCTGGCTGACCACGCCGAGGTCGTGGGTGATCAGCACGATCGCGGTGTTGAACTCGCGCTGCAGGTCGGCGAGCAGGTCGAGGATCTGCGCCTGCACGGTGACATCCAGGGCGGTGGTCGGCTCGTCCGCGATGAGCAGGTCGGGATCGTTGACCAGGGCCATGGCGATCATCACGCGCTGCCGCATGCCGCCGGAGAACTCGTGCGGGTACCGGTCCACCCGCTTCGCCGCCTGCGGTATGCCGACCCGGTTGAGCATCGCCACCGCGTGCGCGCGGGCCTGCGCGCGGCTGGCCGACGCGTGGTGCACCCGGTACGCCTCGGCGATCTGCCGGCCGACCGTGTAGTACGGGTGCAGCGCGGAGAGCGGGTCCTGGAAGATCATCGCCATGCTGCGCCCGCGCAGCCGGCGCAGTTGCTGTTCGGGTAGGCCCACGATGTTCCGGCCGCCGACGAGGATCTCCCCGCTGACCTCCGCCCGCCGCGGGTCGTGCAGCCCGAGTACGGCCAGGCTCGCCACGCTCTTGCCGGAGCCCGACTCGCCCACGATGCCGAGCGTGCGCCCCGGCTCGACGCCGAAGGAGACACCGTTGACCGCGCGCACCACGCCGTCCTCGGTCCGGAAGCGGACCGCCAGGTCCTCGACCACGAGGTACGGCTGCGGCAACGGTATCTCCCGGTCAGGCGGGCGAACCGAGGACCGCCGGCTGCACGTCCACGTCCGCGAGGTTGACGAACATGAACCGGTGGCCGAACTGCACCTGGACGTACGTCATGCCGCCACTGATGACGGTCCAGTCGCCCGGGCTGGAACCGTCGAAGGTCACCGCGCGGTAGTACTGGCCCGTGACGGTCCCACCGACCGCGTACCGCTGCCCGGCCGGGAACGTGTACTGCAGCGGGACGATCGACTGTACCGGCACGCCGGCCGGGTACGCCGCCGCCTCCGGGTACGCCCGGCCGTACACCGGGATACTGGTGCGACCCGGCTTGGGTACCGCGACGAAGCCGGTCGACCAGAGCGCGGTAGGCGCGGCGGACGGGTTGTAGAACCAGGCCTTCTGGCCCAGGTACCAGATCGCGGTCCAGTCGCCCGCGAACCCCGCGAGCGCGTACACCTGGCCGGCGGAGGCCCGGGCGCCGTGGTCCGAGATGTACATCGTGGACGGTGAACCGCTCGGGTGTAGCCCGAGGTCGGTGACGAGCGGCGCGCTCGCGGACGGGGCGGTGTGCAGGATGACCGCGGAGGAACCGTGCAGCGGGCAGGGGTTGGTGGACTTGCCGGTACAGCCGGTGAACGCCGGGGTGTTGGTGGCGTAGTTCGGGTCGATCATGACCAGTCCACTGTGGGCGTTGCCGGTGCTGTGCAGCGGCGCCTTCAGCAAATCGAAGTAGTGCGCCCAGTCCCAGTACGGTCCCGGGTCCCAGTGCATGCCGGCGACGTTGGCCGGGGTGATGCCGGGTACGTTGTCGTGGCCCACGATGTGCTGGCGGTCCATCGGGATGCCGAACCGGGTGGCCAGGTAGCGCACCAGCTTCGCCGAGGACTCGTACAGCGCCTCGGTGAACCAGGCGCCCTGCGCGGCGCCGTACCCCTCCTGCTCGATGCCGATGGAGCGCGCGTTGACGTCCCAGTTGCCGGCGTGCCAGCCCACGTCCTTGGTCGCGATGTGCTGGTCGACGTGGCCGTCGGCGGAGCGGATGGTGTAGTGCCAGCCGAGGTAGGTCGGGTCCTGTACGAGCTTGAGCGTCGTGGCCCAACTGCCCTCGGTGTCGTGCAGCACGATGTAGTCGATCTTCTGGTTGTGCGGCCGGTCGGACAGGTCGTGGTTGCCGTAGTCGCCGGCGTCCGGCCCGTACTGCTGGTACGGCGCGGCCAGCCATTCGCACGGCAGGTCGGGCGGGCACTCCACGCCGGCGCCGCGGTGCAGCGGGGGCAGTCCGAGCGAGTCCACTATGGACCTGTCCGGGGTGACCGCGGTCGCCGCCAGGTGCACCGGGTACCCGTCGTCGGTGATCCGGTCGGCTCCGGCGGCGATGGTGGCGTACACCTCGTCGGCGAAGTCCTGCGCGGAGTCGGCGTCGCTGGCGTCGGCGTACTTCGCCACGGCGCCGTACCACTGGCCCGGGTCGGCGGAGAGCGCCGCGCCGAGCTGCTGCTGGTACGAGGCGAGCAGCGCGGCGCCGCCCAGGATGTTCGCGGCCGGGTCGCTGCGTAGCTGGGTCGGGTCCAGCCCGGTGAGCGTGGCGGCCGCCTGTACCGTCTGGCCGCCAGGAGGTACGGCCGCGGGCGCGACGGCGGCCACCGGTGCTCGGCCGTCGTCGCCGCGCGGATCCACCTCTGCCGTGCCGCCGGACTCGGCGGCCGGCAGTGCCGCGACGTACGCCGCGTCGGTCAGGTGCATCGGCCCGAACCCGGCGCTGGTGCTCGGCAGGCCCCCGTTGAGGTCCCACCGAGCCTCCATATAGGACACGCCCAGCAGCACGGTGACCGGGACCTGGTAGGCCGCGGCCGCTGTGACGTACTCCTGCTGCCGGTCAGCGTCCGCGGCCACCGCGGTGGCGGTGACTGCGCGGACCGCTGCGGCACCGGGCGCGGCATAGGTGGCTGCCGGCGAGCCGAGCAGCACCAGTCCGGCCACGGTGACTGCCGCGCCCCACCTGACGTGATCCGACCTCCGAGGGGGCATCGACAACCTCCGAACACGGCGATTTGTTATCCGATACCTTCTCGCTATCCACGGAAATCGTCAACGGGACTCCACAAGATTTCACATGGGTTAACGTGCCGGGCGAGGCTCAGCGGCGTGCGCAGTTCACCAGTTCGCCTGCTCCGAAGGCGAAGGCGGCAGCGCCACGTTCGCCGGATGGATGATGTACACCGTGCCGCCGCTGGTGTTGCGCCACGCCGTCTCGAACTCGGGCCGGCCGAACACCTTGCGTACGCCCGCGTCGGTCGCCGTGGCCGGGTCGTTCATCACCGGGTCGCCGTCGGCGGTGAAGCCGACGATCACCATCAGGTGGCCGTTGGTACTGTACGTGGCGCCAGGCACCTCGTTCTTCTTGAACGCGGCCGAGACCACCACCGGGATTCCGGCGGCGATGAACGGCTCCACCTCGTTGAAGGAGCGCATCCGGGTCACGAAGGTCTGCAAGCCGAAGCGCGCCGCGTACGCGGTGTTGAAGGGCCAGTTGCCGCAGCCGGTGTAGTGGTTGTCGTACGTGTTGCGGGCGGCGAAGTCCACCCACGGGTCGGCGTAGCTCGGGTCGACCCAGGCGTAGTCGGCCGCTGTCGGGCCGGTGCCCCAGTACGCGACCACCATCGAGGTCGACGTCGGGCTGCACCACGCCTCGCCGCCGTTGTCCCACTGTGGGTACTGTCCTGTGTGGATGTCCTGGGAGAACTGCGGTACCGGCAGCACCACGTCCCGCACCGAACCCGGCGTACTGGTCGGGTACCTGGCCGCGTCGGGCAGCCGGGAGGCCATCGCGCCCACCGACCGTACCGTCGGCGTGCCGCCCTCGCCCACCGGCCGGTACAGGGTCAGCCGCAGCTGCCAGGAGACCAGTCCGGTACCGGCCGCCGCGATGAACGTGTCGATGTCGACCGTGCCGTCGGCGTCGCCCTGCCCGCCCAGGGAGGTGCGGGAGAACGCGGCGTCGTCGGCGGCCCAGCGACCCATCACGTACCACTTCGTGATGGTGCCCGCGGAGGTCAGCCCGTGCAGCTCGGTCTGCACCCAGGTGCCGCCCGGGGTCGCCGCGTTCCACGAGGCGACCGCCTGGGTGGCGGCGAAGCCGGGTTCGAACCAGGGCGAGGTCCAGGTGGCGTACTCGTAATCGGTGGTGCCGCCGCGGAACGGGTCGGTATAGGAGAGCGTGCCGACGGGTTGGGCGATGGCGATGGCGCCGGCGGAGAGGGTGGTGCCGGCGCTGGTACCGGCGGCGAGTTCGGCGCCGCGCCAGCCGTGGTAACTGATGTCCCGAACGGGCTCGTCGGGCTTGGCCTGCGCCGCGCCCGCGGCCAGTTCTGGGGCGACGGCCAGGCCAGCCGCACCGGCAACGAATCCGCGCATCAATGTACGTCGATGGATAGTCATGTGGACTCCTTCGTGGCGGTGCGTTGATTCTTGCAGCACCCAGCCACGTGGCCAAGGGATCGACCGCGCCGAGTTCGGCCTACTCGGGCCCGGTCACCGGCTCGGCCATCAGGACGCGCACGCCCGCCTGCTCCAGCGCCTGTACCGCGGCCGGGTCGGCGCCCGAGTCGGTGATGACCGCGGTGACCGCCGCCAGCGGGCACACCCGGCCGACCGCCACCCGGCCCAGCCGGGCGGCCTCGGCGAGCACGTACACCTCGGCCGCCTGGCGCAGGATCACCTGCCGCAGCGGGATCTCGTCGAGCCGGTCCGCGGTCACCCCGGCCGCGTGGTGGACACCGCTGGCGGCGATGAACGCGCGGTCGGCGAAGAACTGGTCGAGGAACCGCTCGGCGCTGGCCCCGGTGCAGGCCAGGTCGGGTGCGCGTACCTGCCCGCCGGCGACGTGCACCTCCACCCCGGTCCGGCCGGCCAGCTCGGCGGCGGTGGGCAGCGAGCAGCACAGCGCGCGGCCGGCGAACGTGGCCGGCAGCGCGCGCGCCACCTGGGCCACCGCGCTGCCGATGTCCAGGATCACCGTGTCGTCCGGCTCGACCAGGGCCGCGGCGCGGATCGCGATGGCCCGCTCCGGGTCACCCACCGCCGCCTGCGCCTCGACCGCGCCCAGCAGGTCGGTTCCGTGCTGCGCCACCGCGCCGCCATACACCCGGCGAAGCAGGCCGCGCTCCTCCAGTACCTGCAGGTCGCGGCGGATGGTCTCGCCGGAGACGGCGAACTGCTGTGCCAGGTCTTCCACCCGGACCCGGGCGTTGCGGCGCAGCTGCGCGGCGATCTGCAGCCGCCGCTCCTCGGGCAGCGGCGCGGCGAGCAGCTCCTCCCTCATCGGCGCTGACCCGACACGCGCAACCGAGCAGCAGTCACGGGCGCAAGCGTAACCGCTGCCGGCCCGGCGGTTCCCAACCATGCGGTGACTCATCTATGGTCCGATCAGCGTGAGCCGACCCGCCAAGGAGCGTGCGATGCCGAACGCCGCCGAAAGCGGTCTCGTCCTGGGAATCGACGCGGGCACCGGGCTCGTCGAGGCGATCTGCGCGACGGGCTGCGGCGAGGTGGTCGGGCGCGGTCGCTCCGGAACAGCCAATGCCATGGCCATGCCGCTGGCCGAGGTCGTCGACCACCTCGGCGCCGCGGCGGCCCAAGCCATGACGGGGGTACGCCCGGCAGACGTGGGCTGCCTCGTGGTCGGCGCGGCGGGTGTCATCCGGTACACCCGGGGCGCGACGGCCAGCCCGCTCGCCCAGGTGTGGCGCTCGGTCGGGCTGACCTGCCCGGTCCGGGTGGTCGCGGACGCGGTGACCGCATTCGCCGCCGGTACCCCACTGCGGCGCGGCTGCGTGCTGGTCGCCGGCATCGGCGCGATCGCCGCCCGGATCGACGGCGAGGAGGTGCTGGAGCGCGTCGACGGCAACGGCTGGCTGGTGGGCGACGACGGTTCCGGGTTCTGGCTGGGCCGGCAGGCGGTCCGCGCGGTCTTCGCCGAACTGGACCGGCGCGGGGAGCGCACGCTGCTCACACCGTCGGTCCTGGCGACGCTCGCCGGCGACGACGCGGTACCGGCGGAGCCGGCAGAGCAGTTGGTGGCGCTGCGCGACACCGTGTACGACGGGCCGCCGATCGCGCTCGCCGGCCTGGCCCCGCTGGTACCGGCGGCCGCCGAGGCCGGTGACCGGGTCGCCCAGCGCATCGTCGACCGGGCGGTCGCCCTGCTGGTCGACTCCGCGACCGCGATCGGTGGCGAGGACCCGGCGGAGCCCCTGGTACTGGCGGGCTCGGTACTGTGCGCGGGCGGGCCGATCAGCCGCGAGGTGGCGCGCCGGCTGGCGTACCACCACCAGGCAGCGCCCGTACTGGCCGGCAGTTGCGCGGGTGCCGCGGCCTGGCTGGCCGCCCGTACCGTCGCACCGGAGCTCGATCCGGCGGTACATACGCGGCTCACTCGCCTACAATCCACATGACCCCAAGCTCGTTGGCGACCAAAGCCACAGGAGTGTGCACGGCATGTCCGGCTCGACGCCCAGTACCGAACGGCTGGTGCTCGGCCTGGACATCGGTGCCAGCTGGACCCGCGCGCTGCTCGCCACGACCACCGGCCGGCGGGTCGGCTCGGCGCGTGCGGCCGGCGCCAACCCCGCGGCACACCACGCCGATTCGGTGGTACAGCGGGTGGCTACCGCGGTTTCCGGGGCACTGGGGACGATCGACCCGGCCACGGTCGCCGGCTGTGTTGTCGGGCTCGCCGGCGCCAGCCAGTACGCCGCGGATCCGGCGATCGCCGCGGTCTTCGATCGCACCTTCCACACGGCCGGGCTGACCTGTCCGGTACGGGTCGCCACCGACGTCGCGATCGCCTTCGCCGCCGGTACCGCCGAGCCGGCCGGCTGGGTACTGCTCGCCGGTACCGGCGCGATCGCCGCGCAGATCCGGGACCGGGAGCCGACCGCACTGCACGGCGGGTACGGCTGGCTGCTCGGCGACGACGGTTCGGGATTCTGGATCGGCCGGCAGGCGGTACGCAGCGCACTGTCCACACTCGACGGTGGTGGGCCCGTCACCGAGCTGCACCGCCTGGTCCTGGAGCGCTACCTGGACGGCGCGCGCCCCGCCGAGGACGACCCACCGCCGCGCGGCGCGGACCGGGGTCCGGTCGCCGCGCTGATCCGGGAGGTGAACCGGCGCCCACCCGTCGCGCTGGCGGACCTCGCGCCGCTGGTCATGCAGGCGTACGCGGCGGGCGACACCGAGGCGGAAGCCATCATCCGGGAGGCGGCCGGCCAGCTCGTCGCGATCCTTGAGGTGGCCGCCCCGGCCGGTGACGCGCCGGTCGTACTCGCGGGCGGCCTGCTCACCTCGGCGACGCCGGTACACCATCTGGTCGCGTCGGAGATCCGGCGGCGCTGGCCGGGCCTAGCGGTGCGTACCGCGACGGACGGTACGGCGGCGGCCGCCTGGCTGGCCGCGCTCCCGCTGCTGCCCAGTACCGCCGACGCGGCTGCCCTGCACACCCACCTCATGCCTGCGTAGTTAATTGCGTTGGCGCGCGGAGTGGGGGTCCGCGCGGTGGCCGCTGACCGCGTCGCGGGTCGCCTCCAGCGCCGAAAGCGTTGCCGCGTAGGTCCGTTGCGCGACCCCGACGAACAGACAGTCCACCACGGTCAGCTGAGCCAGCCGGCTGGCCATCGCGCCGGAGCGGAAGGTGGTCTCCCGGGCCGCCGTCGTCAGCACGTACTCGGCCGTACGCGCGATCGGCGAGCGCGGGAAGTTGGTCAACGCCACCGTCATCGCGCCGCGCGAGCGCGCCTGGGCGAGTGCCTCGATGGTGTCGGTGGTGACCCCGGTATGCGAGATGCCGATCGCCACGTCCTCGGGGCAGAGCAGCGCGGCACTGGTCAGCGCGGCGTGCGTATCCGACCAGGCGAACGCCACCCGGCCGATGCGCAGCAGCTTCTGCTGGAAGTCCAGCGCGACGAAGGCGCTGGCGCCCACCCCGTACAGGTCCACCCGGCGCGCCTGTACCAGCGCGTCGACGATCCGCTCCAGTACCGCCACGTCCAGCTGTACCGCGGTCTCCTCGACCGCCCGGGCATCGGCGAACGCCACCTTCTCGATGACCCGGGCCAGGTCGTCGCCCGGCCCGATGTCGCTGCCCACCACGCGCTCGTCGCGCCGGGCGCCGCGCGCGTGCCCGGCCTCGGTCGCCAAGGCCAGCCGCAGTTGCGGGTACCCGGCGAAGCCGATCGCCTTGCAGAACCGGATGACGGTCGTCTCCGAGACGCCGGAGGCGAGCGCCAGTTCGGTGACGGTCAGGTTGGCCGCCCCGCCGGTATCGGCCAGCACGTGCTCGGCCACCTGGCGCATGGACGGCTGGAAGGTGGGCAGCAGCGCCCGGATGCGTACCGCGGTGCTGGGCGCCGGCTCCATCTCAGCCGGCTCCATCTCAGCAGCCTCAACCTCGGCAGCCTCAACCTCGGCCGGCTCGATCGGGGCCGGCTCGATCTGGGCCGGCTCGATCTGGGCCCGCGCAGCCGGCGCCGACCGTGGGGTCGGCGCCGGCCGGTGCTGGCTACGCGCCATGCCAGCAAGGTAGCCGAACAGGGCGGGCGTTGTCGCCGTGGGTCACGACTGCGCGACCGTCCAGCCGTTGGGCTGGAACAGGCCGGCGTCACTGGGCCGGCTCCCGTTGAACAGCAGGGTGTCGTCCGGGCCGAAGATGCGCACCCCGTCGACGTACATCCCGCGGCCCTCGTACAGCGGGTCGGTGGACAGCCGCCACCGCACGTCCGTGGTGCCGCCGGGTAGCTGCGCCGAGGCCTGCAGCCACTGCCGCCCTTCGAACCCGGAGAACGAGCCGTCATTGGTCCAGCTGTCCGGGCCGGCGTGCAGCGCCAGCGGTACCAGGTGCCAGGTCGCGCCGCCGTCCGAGGACGCCTCGACCGCGCCGATGTCGGTCTCCTCCGTGTCGTACCAGAGGTCGAAGGAGAGCCGGGCGCCGGCGGCGGGTACCGCGATCGGCAGGGTCAGGGTCGCCTTCTTGTTGTCCGTGGTGCCGGAGAACCAATCGGTACCGCCCTCGGCCGGGTGTACCGGCAGGGCGAGCGCCAGGTCCCGGGCGACCGCGCGGCGGGACGGGTTGTTGCTGCCCCAGTTGCGGCTCGGGTGCACCCGGTTGGTCAGCAGGATGACGAACGAGTGGGAGAGCGGGTCGATGACGATCGACGTTCCGGTGTACCCGGTGTGGCCCGCGGTCACCGGCGAGTCGAGCGCGTCGGAGTACCACCGCTGGTCGAGTTCGAAGCCGAGGCCGTGCGAGTCGCCGGGGAACGCCTGGTTGTAGTTCGTGAACAGCAGCCGTACCGAGTCCTCCGAGAGGATCCGGCTCTGCCCGTACCGGCCGCCGTTGAGCAGCGCCTGCGACAGGATCGCCAGGTCGTGCGTGGTGGAGAAGAGGCCGGCGTGGCCGGAGACGCCACCCACGCAGTACGCGTTCTCGTCGTGCACCGTGCCCCAGACGATGCCCCGGCCGGTCCACGGCTGGTACTCCTCGGCGGCGATGCGCGGCTTGAGCGACTCGGGTGGGTTGAACATGGTGTCCTGCAAGCCGAGCGGCTCCGTGATGCGCTGCGCGACCACCTGGTCCAGGGTCTGGCCGGTGATCGTCTCGATGACCTTGCCCAGCGTCATCAGGTTCATGTCGCTGTACAGGTACGCGGTGTTCGGCGCGGCGAACGGCGCCACCGCGTAGACCGCCGCCCACTGCTGGTCGTGCGTCGGATAGGTGCACAGCGACGGGCTCGGGTCGGCGGGCAGCCCGGAGGTATGGGTGAGCAGGTTGAGGATGGTGATGTCCGACTTGCCGTTCGCGGCGAACGCCGGGATGTACTTCACCACCGGGTCGGAGAGGCCGAGCCGGCCGTCCTGGATCAGCTGTACCGCGGCGATCGCGGTGAACAGCTTGGTCATCGACGCCAGGTCGAACACGGTGTCCGGCCGCATCGCGATCCACTGGTCCGGCGGCAGCTCCGTCGGCTTGTCGTCGGCGTAGCGCAGCGCGTAGCCGGCCGCGTCGTTCGCCACCACGACGCCGTTGTGCGCGGCGAGCGCGACCGCGCCGGCATACTCCGGGTGGGTCGGCGACGGCTTCAGGTAGCTCGCGATGTCGGTGGCGATCTGGTCGATGTGCTGCGGTACCAGACCGGCACTCTCCGGGCTGCCGTAGCTGAGCTGCTGCTGGGTGAAGTGGATGTCGGCGGCGGCGACCGTGGGGGGTGCTCCCGTCGATGTCGCGGTACCCGGCGCTGCCGGGAGGAGGGTCAGGCCGGCGGCGGTGACGGCGGTCGCCGCGACGGCGATGGTACGGGCGGTAGAGCGTCGGAAGGTCATCGGGCGCCTCCCCGGTAGATGAGGTACTTCTCGCGCAGCGCGCGGAAGGCGTTGAGCTCCCCCTGCCAGCCGGCCACGATCTCGTCTGTGCTCTTGCCGGCGTCGACGGAGGTGCGGACGTAGTCCGAACCGGTGAGCTTGTCGATCCACAGGTCGGGACGCCAGCCGAAGCCGTCGGGGTACGTCTGCCGGAGCGTCACGAGCATGGCGATGCCGGTACGGATGGGGTCGTAGGCGTACCGGTCGGTGACGTAGAGCTGGACGCCACCGATGGTCTGGTTGACGAACTTGCTGAACGTCGGGGTGAAGTAGCACTCCCGGAACTCGGCGCCGGGCAGGTGCAGCGCGGTCAGCGCGTCGCGCCAGCGCCAGTCGCCGTACGGCGCGCCGATCTCCTCGAAGGGCCGGGTGGTGCCGCGCCCCTCGGCGGCCAGCGTGCCCTCGAACATGCAGGTGCCGGAGTAGACGACCGCGGTGTCCACTGTGGGCATGTTCGGTGACGGTGGCACCCAGGGCAGGTCACAGTCCTCGAAGTACATGTCGCGGGACCAGCCGTCGATCTCTACAATGGACAGATCGACCGGCCGGCCGGCGTCGCCCGCGACCCACTCCCCGTTGTAGAGCCGGGCCAGCTCGCCGACGGTCATGCCGTGCGACTGCGAGATGGCCTTGCGGCCCACGAACGTCTCGTACCCCGCGTGCATGATCGGACCGAGCGCCTGCCGCCCGGAGGTGGCGTTGGGCCGGTCGAGGACGACGAAACGCTTGCCCACCATGGCCGTGGCGACCATGGTGTCATAGAGCGTCCAGATGTAGGTGTAGAAGCGGGCGCCGACGTCCTGGATGTCGTAGACGACGGTATCCACACCGGAGGCGCTGATGACGTCGGCGAGCGGCTGCCCGCTCTTGTTGTACGTGTCGTAGACCGGCAGCCCGGTGCGCGGGTCATCGTAGAAGCCCTGCGACCCGCCGGCTTGCGCGGTGCCGCGGAAGCCGTGTTCAGGGCCGAAGACAGCAACCAGGTTGATCCGGTCGTCGCCGTGCATGACGTCGACCTCGTGGCGCCGGTCGCGCAGGATGCCGGTCGGGTTGGTCACCACGCCGACCCGCTCCCCACTCAGCTGCGCGTACCCGGCGGAGATGAGAACCTCCAGTCCGGTACGCACCCGGACGCTGTGGCGTGCCGGTGGCGTGACGGCGTGTGCCCCTTGTGTCAGGTCTGGTCTGGCTGCTACACCGGCTGCGGCACCTGCGATGCCAGTGAGGAAACCACGGCGGTCAACGGACATGCGCTCCCCTTTCCTGCGGCTAGTACGGCGAGCCATCGGCTGGTACGGCGAGGCGGGGTCCGATCGATGAGGTTAGAAGTTACGACCGCGCATCGCTCTTAGTCAAGCATTGACGCAGAACACGTTTGGTTGGAAAGTTTTTGCCGTGAGGCAGCAGAGTTCTCTCGACGGTGGTGGCTGGGTGCTCGCTCCGACCGAGGAGCGCAACCCGGCCACGATCGACATCGACCTGTGCAGCACCGTCGAGATGCTCACCCTCATCAATGACGAGGACGGCAAGGTGCCGGGCGCGGTACGGGACGTGCTGCCCCAGCTCGCGACCGCGGTCGACCTCGCCACGACCGCGCTGCGGGGCGGGCACCGGGTGCACTACTTCGGCGCCGGTACCTCGGGCCGGCTCGGTGTGCTCGACGCGGTCGAGCTCATCCCGACCTTCGCCGTCGACCCTTCGTGGGTGGTCGCGCACCAGGCCGGCGGCGTATCCGCGCTGGACCGGCCGGTCGAGAACGTCGAGGACGACGAGGCGGCCGGTGCCGCCGACGCCGCCGTACTGGACGCCGGGGACGTCGCGATCGGACTGAGCGCGAGCGGTCGTACCCCTTACGTAGCCGGGGCGCTGCGCCATGCGCGCTCACTCGGCGCCGCCACGGTACTGATCTCCGCTAACCCGGGCGCCGCGCTCGCCGGCGAGGTCGACGTGCACATCGGAGTCGCGACCGGGCCGGAGGCGATCGCCGGCTCCACCCGCATGAAGGCGGGCACCGCGCAGAAGCTCGTACTCAACGCGTTCTCCACCGTGCTGATGGCGCGCATGGAACGCACGTACTCCAACCTGATGGTGGCGGTCACCGGAAGCAACGCCAAGCTGCGCGGCCGGATCGTGCGGATCCTGGTCGAGGCGACCGGCCTTTCGCCGGAGATCTGCGCGGATGCCGCGGAGCGGGCGGGCGGCGACTGCCAGGTCGCGTTGGTGTCATTGCTCGCCGGCGTG
>JBPYFB010000014.1:0-6334 GCA_051986465.1 Rugosimonospora sp. | reverse complement strand
AGCTGAGCCGCGCCCAGGCCGTGCCCCTGGGCCGCCGGGCGCACGTGCAGCTCCACCACCTCGAAGCAGTCGGCGAGCCAGACCTTGCGGGCGTCCCGGCGCAGCGCGGAGCGGACCTGGTCGTGCCACCACTGGCCATGCGCCGAGGTGTACCCGTAGCCGAAGCCGAGCAGCATGCCGTTGCGGTCGAGGGTGGCGACCGCCCGGAAGCCGGGGCGCCGCACATGCCCCGCGATGTAGCCGCGCCGCGCCTCCAGCAGGTCCGACGGGTACCCCATCGCCTGCCCGTACACGTCGATCACGTCGTCGAGCCGGCGGGCGAGGTCGTCCGGTTTCCAGGCCACCAACCTCATCCCGACCGCTCCTTGACCCGTTCCCTGAACCACCCGATCACTCCGGTATCCCCGACCACGTTCGTCACTGCGAAGCGGGCGAACAACTCCTCGGCGTACCACCGCGTGGTGGCCGTGCGCTCGATCGCCCGCAGGTGCTCTGGGTGACGGTACGCGAACCGTACGAGATCTGTGGGGCGACACCACACGCTGACCGTCCCCTGCCAGCCGATTGGTGCCTCGCCGATGCCGAACGCGGCGAGCAGTCCGGGGCTGCCGGCGAGTGCGGCGGCGACCGGGCGGATCGCCCGCCAGAACGCCACCGCGCGCGTCGGGCGCAGCCGTGCCCGAGTCAGCGCGAGTACCGGGCTGTCCGGGCTGGCCGGGCTGGCCGGGTCGCCCGGAACCGGGTACCCCCAACGCTTGCCCGCCCACGTGCCCCGGCTCGACAACGGGAGCAGGTCGAGCCGGCAGCCGGCGGTGGCGATCCGCGCCCAGCCGGGGAACGCGGGTGGCTGTCCGTCGTGGACGGACAGCGCCGCCCACCGGGTCAGGTCCGGCCGGCCGGGACCGAACCCGGTACCCGTGCCGAGGAGCTTCACCCCGGGCCGGCGGTCCCTGGCCATCCGCCACAGCGCGAGCGGTACCGCCGCCGGCGGTACCCGCCAGACGTGCAGGGAAGCTCTGCCGTGGCCGCCTGTCACGCGACGCCGTGCCTGACTGTCACGCGACGTCTGCGGAGGTACCGGCGGTGATCCGGAGCAGTTCGGCGTAGGTACTGGGGTACACCGCGTGCGGGATGCCCCCGGCCGCCCACACCTCCGCGTACTGCGCGAGCGCGACGTCGACCAGGGTGCGTACCGGCTTGGGGTGGCCGAGGGGCGCCACGCCGCCGATCGGCTGGCCGGTATGGGTACGGACGAAGTCGGGCGTGGCCCGGCGCAGCGAGGCGGCGCCGATCAGCGCGGCAACCTTCGCGGTGTCCACGCGGTGCGCGCCGGAGGTGAGGACCAGCAGCGGGTGGCCGTCGGCGTCGAAGATGAGCGAGTTGGCGATCTGGCCCACCTCGACGCCGAGTGCCGCCGCCGCGGCCGCGGCGGTGTGCACGGCCTCAGGAAGCATGCGTACGACGCTGTGCGCGCCGCTGCCGTCGCGGGCGTCCGCCGCGTCCAGCGCGTCCTGGACCGCTGTCACGTTGGGATGCATGGCCCCCATCCTCCGCCACCCCACCCGTCCCCGTCGAAGCAGTATGTGGGGACAACTCCGGCGGTGTCCCTCGATTCGGGCGCGTTGCGCGGCGGCGTTGCGGTCTTGTCGTACCCAGGGTTTACTCTAGTGGTGTTCGAACGGCTGTTCGAACAGCCTCGAGAGGCGCGATTCGCGGCGCGCCTTTCCGGGGCACACGGAGAAGCCTGGGCATTCGCGGGTCCAGGCTCTCGGCGAGGCGCCCGCCCACCACCTCCGACCCCTGGGCGGTGGGCGGGAGCCGAGCCCGACCGGGCGTGGCGTGGGGAAGCTCCAAGCCCGGTCGAGCGGGGGTTCCGGTGCGTGTAGAAGACGCGCGGGCCGGAGCCCTCGCCACCAGTCATGCTGTGCCTTCCTCCGCAGCATGCAGGACCTGGACCACGGTGCCCGTTCGACACGGAGGAACAAAGCATGCGACCGACTCTCGTGGCTCCGGCGCCCGGCGCGCCGGAACAGGCGACCACCGGCGGATACGCCTCCGCCCCCACCGTCCCGTCCCACGCACTGCCCCACCGGACCCCGGCCGAACTGCTGACCCTCGCTCGCCGGGGCCTGGCGGAGGCGGAGGAGCAGCGCGTCGACGGCCTGCGGTACGCGACGGCCCACCTGGCCGCGCTGCGCGCCGCCGCCGCGGTGCTCGCCGCCCGGGCCCGCCCCGTCCCCGGCCGTCGCGGGCGGCTCACCAGCGTGTGGGCCCTGCTCATGCTCGTCGCCCCGGAGCTGGGCGAGTGGGCGGCGTTCTTCGCTACGAGCGCGTCGAAGCGGGCGGCTGCCGAGGCCGGCATTCCCCGGGTCGTCAGCGCGCGGGAGGCTGACGATCTGGTACGCGTGGCCGAAGCGTTCGTCGGAGTCGTCGAGCTGGCGCTGGGCCTGTCCGATCCATCGCTGATCGACGAGCTCGTCGCCTGACTGCCGGGAGCACGACCGTGGCGGGCATCAGCCGCGCAGCTCGCTGGAGTGGCTACCAGCCGGAGGCCGGGTCAGCCACGCTGCACACCCGCACCGAACTGGCGCCCTCGCGTGGACCCGCAAGCTCCCCACGGGAACCGGCCGCGCTGGTACGCAGCATCGGGCTGTCCGGGCTGGTGCGGCCGGCCAGCGAGCACGCCGCCGAGGCGAGGGGCAGCGCCGTCGAGCGCATGCTGCCGGTACTCCCGCAGCTGCGGCAGTTGCTCCCCGGAGGCGGGCTGCGGCGCGGTACCACGGTCGCCGTCGGTACCGGTTGCGCCCCGGGGAGCGGCTCGGTGCTGCTGGCGCTGCTGTCCGCCGCGTCCACCGCCGGCTCCTGGTGCGCGGTGATCGGGCTGCCCGACCTCGGCGCCGTGGCGGCCGCCGAGGCGGGCATCGCCCTGGACCGGTTCGCGCTGGTACCGCACCCCGGGCCGGAGTGGCCGTCGGTGGCGGCCGCCCTGCTCGACGGCCTCGACATCGTGGCCGTCGCCGCACCCGGGCCGGTGGCACCTTCGCTGGCGGCCCGGCTCGCCGCCCGTGCCCGGCAGCGTGGCAGCGTACTCGTCCCGTACGGGGGGTGGAGCGGTGCCGACGTGACGCTCGAACCGGTCGCCGGCTCCTGGTACGGCCTCGGTCAGGGGCGCGGCCGGCTCGCCCGCCGCGAACTGGTCATCGCGTCGCGTGGCCGGGGCGCCGCCGCCTGGCCCCGGCAGGCGACCCTGTCGCTGCCGGTCACCGGGACCGACCCGGTACCCGTCGAGCCAGCCGCACCACTCCAACTGGCGGTGGCCGGATGAGGACTCTGTACGTGTGGTGTCCGGACTGGCCGGTGCTCGCGGCGGAGATCGTGGAGGGGGTACCCGCGCACGAGCCCGTCGCGGTACTCGCGGCCAACCGGGTGATCGCCTGCTCGGAGGCGGCCCGAGGCGAGGGGATTCGCCGAGGGCTACGCAAGCGGGAGGCGCAGAGCCGCTGCCCCCGGCTGACCGTGGTCGAGCACGACCCGGGTCGCGACGCCCGCGCCTTCGAGCCGGTGGTGGCCGCGGTCGAGGAGTTGGCTCCCGGAGTGGAGGTGGTACGCCCGGGGGCGTGCGCGCTGGCCGCCCGGGGACCGGCCCGCTACTTCGGTTCCGAGGAGGCGGCCGCGGAGCGGATCGTCGAGCACGTGGCCCAGGCCTGCGCGGTAGAGGCGCAGATCGGCATCGCGGAAGGGGTGTTCGCGGCGGGTCTGGCCGCGCGCGTCGGGCGGATCGTCCCGGCTGGACAGACGGCCCCGTTCCTCGCCGAGCTCGATATATCCACTGTGGACAGACCCGAGCTGGTGGATCTGTTGCGCCGCTTGGGTGTGGATACCCTCGGCCAGTTTGCGGCGCTGCCCGCCACGGACGTCCTGGCCCGGTTCGGCCTGGACGCGGCGCTGGCCCACCGGCTCGCCGACGGGCGGGACGAGCGGCCGCTCGCGGTCCGGCAGCCACCGCCAGACCTCGCCATGTCGCAGGACTTCGACGATCCGCTGGAGCGGGTCGACGCGGCCGCCTTCGCGGCTCGACACCTGGCGCAGCGCCTGCACGACCGGCTCGCCGGTCACGGCGTGGCCTGCACCCGCCTGGGCATCACCGCGCTCACCGAGCACGGCGAGGAACTGCACCGCACCTGGCGACACGACGGGCTGCTGTCGGCGGCGGCGATCGCCGACCGGGTGTGCTGGCAGCTGGACGGCTGGCTGTCCAGCACCGCCTCACGTCCGGCCGGGCGAGCGCAGCCGGAGCCGGGTCCTACCGCCGGCATCAGGCGGCTGACGTTGGTGCCCGACGGGATACTCGCGCACGCAGGGCTGCAGCTCGGGCTGTGGGGTGACGTGGGCGCCGAACGCGACCGGGCACACCGGGCGCTGGCCCGGGTACAGGGCATGCTCGGCCCGGAGGCGGTGGTCACCGCGGTGCTCGGCGGCGGGCGCGATGCCGACCAGGAGATCAGCTTGGTGCCGTGGGGTGACGAGCGGGTACCCGCCCGATCCGGCGACGCGCCATGGCCTGGCCGGCTGGATGCGCCGGCGCCTGCGACGGTACCGGTCGAGCCGCTGCCCGCGGTGGTACTCGACGGTGCTGGCCAGCCGGTCGGGGTGACCAGCCGGCTGGCGGTGACCGCGGCGCCGGAATGGCTGCTGCTCGGCGAGGACGCCGCACCGCAGCGGATCGTCGGGTGGGCCGGTCCGTGGCCGGTCGACGAGCGCTGGTGGGCGCCGGCCGAGGCGGGGCGGCGGGTCCGGTTCCAGCTTCACCTGGCCGACGGGCGGGCGATGCTCCTCGCGCTGGCCGGCGGCTACTGGTCCGTATCGGGGGTTTACGACTGATGGAGTGGAACACCTCGAAGAACCTGCCGTGGTCGGAGTTCGAGCGGCGGCTCTCCGGCGGCGAGCCGATCGCCGTCGACCCGGTCACCACGGAGTACGGCGACGGCAGCGACACGCCCGCCTGGACCCGCAAGCGCCCGCGCTACGAGGCGCCGGTACTGGTCCCACAACCGTCCATAGTGGACTATGCGGAGCTGCACTGCCACACCAACTTCAGCTTCCTCGACGGTGCCAGCCAGCCGGAGGAGCTGGCTGAGGAGGCGTACCGGCTCGGCCTGTCCGGGCTGGCCGTCACCGACCACGACGGCTTCTACGGCGTGGTGCGCTTCTCCGCCGCGGCCCGGGAGAACACGCTGCCGACCATCTTCGGCGCGGAGCTGTCGCTGGAGCTGCCCGGACCGCAGAACGGCGAGCCCGACCCGGCCGGGCGGCACCTGCTGGCGTTGGCGCGCGGACCGGAGGGCTACGCCAAGCTGTCCCGCGTGATCTCCCTCGCGCAGCTGGCCGGCGGCGAGAAGGGGCGGCCCGTCTATGACCTGGAGCAGATCGCCGCCGATCTGAAGGGGCACGTACTGGTACTGACCGGCTGCCGCAAGGGCCACGTACCGGCGGCCCTTGTCGCAAGTGGACGGTCGGCCGCCGCCGCCGAGCTGGACCGGCTCGTGGCGCTGTTCGGCGCGGACAGCGTCGCGGTGGAGCTGACCAAGCACGGGTACCCGCAGGACGACGAGCGCTGCGACGCGCTCGCCGAACTGGCCAGCATCGCGGGGCTGCCGGTGGTGGCCACCGGCAACGTGCACTACGCCAAGCCGGGCGGGTACCGGCTGGCGACCGCGCTCGCCGCGGTACGCGCCCGCCGGTCGATGGACGAGATCGACGGTTGGCTGCCCGCGGCCGGGGTGGCGCACCTGCGCAGCGGTGCAGAGATGGCGACCCGGTTCGCCGCGTACCCGGGTGCGGTGCTGCGGGCCACGCGCTTCGCCGCCGAGCTCGCCTTCGACCTCAACCTGGTCGCCCCGCAACTGCCCGCGTGCGATGTAGGCGAGGGGCACACCGAGATGAGCTGGCTGCGTCACCTCACGGAGGAGGGCGCGCGGCGGCGCTACGGTACCCGCGAACAGAACCCCGAGGCGTACCGGCAGATCGACCACGAACTCAGGATGATCGAGGATCTCGGCTTCCCCGGGTACTTCCTGATCGTCCACGAGATCGTGGAGTTCTGCCGGACGGAGAACATCTACTGCCAGGGCCGGGGTTCGGCGGCCAACTCCGCGGTCTGCTACGCGCTGGGCATCACCAACGTCGATTCGGTGCGCTGGAAGCTGCTGTTCGAGCGGTTCCTCGCCCCGGAGCGCGACGGCCTGCCCGACATCGACCTGGACATCGAGTCCGACGAGCGGGAGCAGGTGATCCAGCACGTCTATCACAAGTACGGCCGGCACCACACGGCTCA
>JBPYFB010000013.1:0-7637 GCA_051986465.1 Rugosimonospora sp. | reverse complement strand
TTCGTGGACGCCACGATCGTCCGCATGGTGCTGGTACCGGCAACCATGACGCTGCTCGGCCGGGCCAACTGGTGGCAGCCCCGATGGTTGGATCGGGTACTTCCCCGGGACCCGGTCGGTATCGGCGCCGCGGCCCACCCCGAACCCGACACTGCCGCTGCCGTCTCCTGACAGCCCACCGAAGATGACCGACGGGCGGGGTGCCCGGGCAGGAACGCCCGGGCACCCCGTCGCCGTACGATTACTTCTTGCCCTTCTTCCCCTTCTTGTCCTTCTTCTTGCTCTTCTTCGCCATGCCGTTCACCTCCCTCCTACGCCGATCGCCGTGCAGCCTTTTTCGTGGCGGGCTTGCCGATGGGTGCCGTCGGTGTGACGAATGTGGACCGCAGCAGCGTGGACAGTCTGCGGGCAAGCTTCTTTGGCGACCATCGCCGGTCGATGACGAGGGCTTCGAGGACGTCGAAAGACATCAGGGCCCAGAGCATGTCCGTCGCGGTGGTCACCGTCCACGGCTCGGCGAGTCGCTTCTCGGCCGCCAGCCATTCGGCTAGCCGCCGGCACGACTTGCGCCACTGCCGCATGATCAGGTCCCAGTAGTGCTCGGCGTCCGGATCGGTGCCTCGCACGCGTTGGAACGCCCGGCCGAACGGGACGAGCTGGGTGTGGCAGCGGGCCAGGTGGTGGGCCCACTCGTCGACGGCCGTTGCGGCATCGGGTGCCTGCCACACCTTTTCCAGTGATGCGGCCAGTTCCCCGGTTTCGTTGACGTATTCGTACAGCGCGGTGACGAGTTCGGTGCGGGTGGCGAAGTGCAGGTAGACGGAGCGCCGGGTGACCCCGGCATCTTCGGCGACCGACGCCATGGTCAGCGCGGGCAGGCCTTCCCGTTCGACCAGAGACCGCGCGGCGGCCAGCAGGGCGAGCCGGGTGCGCCGGCTGCGCGCGTTCTGCTGGGCCATCGCGACCTACCTCCCCGCCGATGCGACTTCACACGGTGTGTAGTTCGGGGAAGTATACATGCTGTGTAGTTGGTTGCACTGCCTTTCGGCTCAGGAGTGTGGTCGCTGAACTCAGGCGGGGTAGTTCCCGGCGGTCAGGTCGGCGATCAGGCTCGGATGCCGGGGCTCCCAGCCGAACCGCTGGCGGGTAAGCGCACTCGATGACGGCTGGTCGAGCGCGAAGACCCCGCCGAGGAAGCCGAACTGCTGCGCCGGCGCCGGTTCGACCGGCAGGTTCAGCGCTGCACCGATGGCTTCGGCCAGCGACCGCATCGGGTCGCCCTCGTCCGCCACGGCGTGCAGCACCGTACCGGGCGCGGCGTCCTCGAGAGCGATACGGAACAGTCGTGCCGCGTCGAGCCGGTTGACGGCCGGCCACCGCTGCGAGCCGTCGCCGACGTATGCCGAGACGCCGGTCTGTCGCGCGGCCGCGATGAGTACCGAGCAGAAGCCGTACGCCGAGCCGCGCAGGTGTACCGAGCGCGGCAGTCGTACGACCGACGAGCGGACACCCTTCCCGGCGAGCGCGATCACCGCGTCGGCGTTGCGACCCCGGCCGCCAACCGGACCCTCGGTGTTGGTCGCGTCCTCTTCCGTGGATACCTGCCCGGGCACGATCGGCGTACCTCCGGCATGTACGAATGGCTTGCCGGTGCCTTCGAGTACCGCGGCGAAGGTTTCGATGGCGCGGGTCTCCTCCTTGATGCCCTGCTCGAAGTTGCTGAAGTCGTTGCTGAAGGCGAGATTGATGACCGCGTCGGCCTGCTCCGCGCCGGCCCGGAGGCTGCCCGGATCGCTGAGGTCGCCGCGCAGCGGCGTGCCGCCGGCGGCGGCGATGGCCCGGGCGGAGGCGTCGGAGCGGGCGAGGCCGATGACGTCGTGACCGGCGGCGATGAGCTCGGGTACCACGGCTGAACCGATGCCGCCGCTGGCGCCGGTGACGAAGACACGCATGAGGCTCTCCTCGGTGAGTGATGCGACTGTTGTCCCATCACTCTACACGCGATGGGACAACAGTCGCATCATCTAGACTGTGTGCCATGCCTCGCTGGGAACCGGACGCGCGCGAGCGGCTCGTGGTCGCCGCCCTGCATCTCTTCTCCGAGCAGGGGTACGACGACACGACCGTCGCCCAGATCGCCGACCGCGCCGGACTGACGAAGAGCACGTTCCACCGGCACTTCCCGGACAAGCGCGACGTCCTCGCCGCGGGGCAGGAGACGCTGTCGGGCCTGCTGGCGGAAGGGATTGCGGCGGCCCGGGCCGATGCGTCACCGCTCGACGCCGTGGCCGAGGGGCTGCGGCGTGCCGCGGGCGCATTCCGGCCCGAGCTCGCCGCTCGGATCGCGGCCGTCGTCGCCACCAACACCGAGCTGCAGGAGCGCGCAGTCCTCAAGCAGGTCGGCCTGGCCGCGGCGATGGCGCAGGCGCTGGTCGATCGCGGAGTGGCCGAGCCGCTCGCCCGGCTCGCCGCCGAACTCGGCTCGCTCGCCCTCAAGGACGGCTGGGCCGCGTGGGCCGAAGGCGGCGGCACGCAGGACCTCGGCCGGCTGATGACGGCCAACCTCGAACGGCTGCGGCGCTCCGCCGCCCAACTCTGAGCCGTAGCTGCGACGCTACGGCGCTTCGACTGCGCTGATCTGGTACTTGAAAACCTCGACCGACCGCAACGGCGGCAGCGCGGGTATCGGCCCACCCGAGCCGCGGAACCGGTGCAGGTCTTCGTCGGACTCCCAGCGCTCGAATACGTTGATGCGCCCCGCATCGATCGGATCGGCAGCCTGGACAAAGTCGTGGCAACCCGGCGCCTCGCGAGCCAGGCGCGTCACGTCGGCAACCGCCGTCAGGTACCGGTCCCGATCGGCCGCGTCCAGCCAGAGTTGCCCAGCAACGATAATCAATTCTGGTCTCCTCGGTCGGTATCTTCGGCCCGGTGCCGGAGGATGTCCGCGGTGGCCGCGTCGGCGGGTAGCCAGGCTTCGAGGTGCAGTTCGGCAAGGGTGACGTCGACAGCGGTGGCGAACGAGGTCAACGTGGTGAGCAACCGGAGGGTCTCGTCGCCACAGCGCAGGCGCAACGGGACCGCGAAGCCAAGGTAGTCCCGGTCGGGTGGTGGCGCGGCGGGCAGGTAGCCGGTCAGCTCGGCGACGAGTTCGTCGAGGCGCTCATCGGGGTGGCGTACCGACTGGGCTCGAAGGCTTTCCACGATGTGCCGACCCCAGATGGCCATGTTCTGTACCCGTCCCGCCATGCCCCGCGGATGCAGAGCCAGGCGCCAGATGTTCACCGGGTGCGCCAGCAGCTCCGGATCGGCTCCTTCGGTGAGCACCGCCACCGCGTCGTTGGCGGCGAGAATGTGTCCGTACGGGCCGGCGACCACCGCGGGATAGGGCATGTGCCCGGCGAGGACTTGCTGGAGAGCGTCGCGTACCGGTCGCAGTTGGGGCCCGTCCAGCGTGCTTTCGGCGAACGGCGGCATGAACCCCGCCGCGGCCAGCAGCGCGTTGCGCTCCCGCAGCGACAGGCCCAGCGACTCGGCCAGGCGCAGCACCAGCGTGCGCCCGGGTACCGAACGACCGGTTTCGACGAAGCTCAGATGGCGTTGCGTGGTACCCGCCTGGGTGGCCAGCTCCAACTGGCTGATCCGCCGCAGCACGCGCCACCGGCGAAGCTCGTCGCCCAGGACGCCATTGTTCGTGATCGTCTGCACCTCTCCTTCCTATCCGGTCGCGGTGAGTACGGCCATTCCCTGCCGGGAATTGTCGGCATGCGACGGCGGCGTCACGATTGCCGGCATGACTGGGACAGCTGAAGTGATGCGGCGGTTCAATGCGGCGTTCGTCGAACACGACGGGGCGGCCCTGGAAAGCCTGATCGGTGCGGAATGCGTGATGGAGGCGGTGCAGCCGGCGCCGGCCGGGGCACGGTACGTGGGCCGGGATGCCTGCCTGGCCTTCTGGCGGGCCTTGGCGGACGACCGCGACACTGCGTTCGAACCGGAGGAGGTGGTGGTCGCCGGCGACCGGGCGACCATCCGGTGGCGGTACCGGTTCGGCCCCGGCCCGCTCGACTATGTGCGGGGGGTGAACCTGATGCGGGTGGCGGACGGGCTGATCGTGGAGGCGCTCGGGTACAGCAAGACGCCCGGGGTTGGCTCGGCGCAGTTGGCTTCGCTGACCAGTGAAGCCGGCGATACTACGGCACCGAGCGGATCCGCATGACGAATACTGTGCCCAGTACGGTGACGATCGCGACAAGGGCATAGAGCATCGGGTATCCGCCGAGGCCGCTCACCACCGGTGCGGCCACCACCGGCGCGATCACCTGCGGCGCGGAGCTGGCGATGTTGACCACGCCGAGGTCCTTGGCCCGGTCCGAGACAGCCGGCAGCACCTGGGTCACCAGCGCGTTGTCGACCGACAGGTACGCGCCGAAACCGGCGCCCAGCAACGCGGCCGCCACCATCGCGGCCGGCCAGGTCGGCTGGATCGCCAGTACCACCGCGGACAGCGCCATCACCACGCCGGAGATGACCACGTAGATCCGCCGCTTGCCGGTGCGGTCCGAGAACCACCCCGAGATCACGGAGGTGGCCAGGATCGCCACCGCGTAGATGAGGATCAGGATCAGCAGGCCGGCCTGCGGGTCCGGGTAGTGCACCTCGTCCTTGAGGAAGTACAGCAGGTACAGGGTGCCCAGTGCGTTGCCGAAGAAGACCAGGAACCGGGTACCGAAGGCCCAGGCGAAGTCGGGATGCTGCCGGGGACTGACCCAGAACCGCCTGAGGTGGAAGGCCGGGCGGTGCTCGACGGGGAGCGGATCGTCCGGAGTGGACAGTGGGAACGGCAGCGTCAGCAGCACGACGCCGATCGCGACCGCGACGTACCCGGCGGCCACCCCGTGCACGAACACGGTCACCAGCAGCACGCCGAGCACCAGCCCGACCACCTGCGGGATACCGACCCAGCCGGATACCGCCCCGCGCTGTGCCACCGGTACCCGGTCGGGTACGGCCGCGGTGATGGTGGCGAGCATGGCGTTGAAGCAGCTCTGCGCGACGAACCAGCACAACGCGATACCGAGGATGGTGTGCTGCCCGGCCAGCGCCACCAGGGCGAGCGCGCCGACCAGCCCGCCGCCGAGCGTCCACGGGTGGCGCCGGCCGCGCAGCCGGGCGGGTAATAGACGCGCCGCCTTCCAACGCCCCGGCGAGGTGCGGTCGGACAGCGCGCCGGCCAGCGGGTTGGCGAACACGGCGGCGAACGCTCCCAGCCCGGTCACCCAGGCCAGCATGGTCTCCTTGTGCGCCGGGTTGATCGCCTCGACCTGCTCGGGCAGCAGTTGCTGGATCGGCGTGAAGAAGCCCATGAACACCGCGAGGTTCGCCAGCGCCAGCAGCGCCACCCAACCGGTCCGAACCCCCGCGGTCGGCTCGGCCAGCGCGGCCGGCGGGTCGGCGGGTACCCGCGCCGGATCGCCGGCCGGCGCCGGGGCGGGCAGCTCGGTGGTCACCGCGACCTCGCGATCAGGTCGCGGTACCAGTGGTAGGACGCCTTCGGGGTGCGCTCCTGGGTGTCGAAGTCGACGTGTACCAGCCCGAACCGCTTGGTGAACCCCTCGGCCCACTCGAAGTTGTCCGTCAGGGTCCACACGAAGTACCCGCGCACGTCCGCGCCCCCGTCCAATGCCGCCCGTACCGCGTCCACGTGGCGCGACAGGTAATCGACCCGCTCCGGATCCTCCCTTGTGGACGGATAGGAGCAGCCGTTCTCCGTGACGTACAGCGGCAGCCCGTACTGGTGGTGCAGGCGCAGCAGGATCTCGGTCAGCGCCTCGGGTACCACCGGCCAGTCGAAGTCGGTCACCGGGAACCCCTCCAGGGGTACCAGGTCGAACGGCAGCGGCCCGTCCGGATCCTGTGGCCCCCGTACGCCGGTCGGCGCGTAGTAGTTGACCGCCAAGGCATCCAGCGGTGCGGCGATGACCTCCAGGTCACCGTCGCGCACGGGCATCTCGAACCCCTCCGGGTATCCCCGGCCGAGTAGCGGATCGGTGAACATCCGGTTGTGCAGCGCGTCGTACCACGCCCCGGCCTGCCGGTCGGCTTCGGTGTCGCCGACCACGCGCACGGGGGAGTAGTGGTTGGCGATGGTGACCGGCGAGCCGCTGGTACCGCGGAGTGCCGCGACGGCCAGCCCGTGCCCGAGCAGTTGGTGATGGCCGGCCGGCAGCGCGTCGAACATCAGCGCCTGCCCGGGTGCGTGCATCCCGAACGCGTACCCGTAGACCATGTGCACGAACGGTTCGTTGAGGGTTACCCACAGCTTGACCCGGTCGCCGAGGGCCGCGCCGACGATTCCCGCGTACTCGCCGAACCGGGCGGCCGTGTCGCGCCGCAACCAGCCGCCGCCGTCCTGTAGCGGCTGCGGCAGGTCCCAGTGGTACAGCGTCGCCACCGGATCCACGCCGGCGTCGAGCAGCGCGTCGACCAGCCGGTCGTAGTACCCGAGTCCGGCGGGGTTGACCCGACCCGAACCGGCCGGCTGTACCCGGGACCAGGCGATCGACAGGTGGTAGGAGTCGACGCCGAGCCCAGTCATCAGCCCGATGTCCCGCGGGTACCGGTGGTAGTGGTCGCAGGCGACGTCACCCGTGGAGCCGTCGGCGATGCGACCCGGTTCGTGGGCGAAGGTATCCCAGATCGACGGTCCCTTGCCGTCTTCGTCGACCGCGCCCTCAATCTGGTACGCGGTCGCCGAGACACCCCACCGGAAGTTCGTGGGAAAGCTCAATCCGACCTCCGAGCGGCGTGCCAAGACCATGTTGACTGGCACGATAGCCCGCCGGACGCCCCCGCGATACGCGTCGCAGGCGCTACTTCAGGTACTTGGCCGCGTCCGTGCAGATGGTCTCCGGCTTGAGGTCGGTGGGATTGAGGGTTCCGGGCTTGAGTTTCCCGGTCGCGATGAAGAACGAAGCGGTAGGGCCCGGGTGGCCGGCGAGCAAGCTCGCCGTGGTTGCCTCCAGCAGCTTGTAGGTTTGTACGCAGTTTTTGATCTTTTCGTAGCCGATGGGGTCGAGTGCCTTGTCCTGGGCCGTTTTGAGCTGCGCCTGCAGGTCCGCGCGCTGTGCCTGGAGTTCGTTGAGCTGCTTCCGCAGATCGTCGAGCTGCGCCGCGCGGCTGGCGGCGGTGGCGGTGGCCCGGTGCCGCGCGCCCGCTTCGCGAACGTAGAGGACGGTCATGGTCGCGCCGAATGCGAGCAGCAGCACGGATACCACGGTGAGGACGAGCGGGACCCATCGTCTGGCGGATCGGTCAGGTTGGTCAGGCTCGTCGGGTTGGTCGGCGGTCTCGGGGGTGGCGGATTGCGCAGGCTCGGTCATCGGGTTTCCTCAGGATTGTCGCGCGTCCTCCCCTGACGCGTGGTGGCGCCATGATCTCACGTGGTCCATCGCGTGGCGTCGTTCTGGACGGTACGGGAGGACCCAGCGCGAGACCGTGCAGTGGGCAACGCGATGAAAGCGGCAATTAATGGCAAACAGTTGCGTTCGCCGATATTGACGAAGAACGTGGTGGTGGAGATCCAGAACGTTGGAGGGCCATGTGAAGCCACGATCGAGCCGACTGCTCGCCGGCAT
>JBPYFB010000012.1:0-12197 GCA_051986465.1 Rugosimonospora sp. | reverse complement strand
CCGCGTTCATCGCGGTCGCGGTCGTGTACGGGCTCATCTCCGTCGCGTCGTCCCGCGGTACCCGCAGCGCCACGGCCCGGTTGTTGGGCAGCACGTCCTGGAACGACTGGAAGCGCGCGCCCAGGGTCTGGTTGATGAGCAGGCCGCGGAAGCCGGTGCAGTCGACGAACAGGTCACCGGTCAGGTCGCCGTGCTCGGCGGTACGGACGTGGCTGATCCAGCCGCGCTCGTCCTGCCCCACCTCGACCACGTTGTCGATGACCCGCCGCACGCCCCGCTCGGTCCCGTACCCGGCCAGGTACCGGGCCACCGCGTCGGCGTCGAAGTGGTACGCGTACGGGAACTGCGCCCGCTGCTCCTGCAGCGTGGACCGGCCCAGCGGACTGTCCAATCCGGACACGAACAGCGAACCGTCCAGCATCCGCGGCGACCGCTTCGCCTCGCACAGCGCGGAGGTGATGAAGCACGACCGGTCGAAGGGCTGGCCGGTGTCGCCGAGTGCCAGCCACCAGTCGGCCATGCTGAAGCCGTCCACCACGCGCAGCCGCTCGAACGGGTGGTAGAAGTGCTCGCCCGGCCGGCTCCAGTTCTCAAACCGGATGCCGAGCTTGTACCCGCCGGCGCACTTGGGCAGCCAGTCCGCCTCGTCGAGACCGAGGTAGTCGAAGAAGTGCCGCACGGTGCTGAACGTGGCCTCGCCCACCCCGATGCGCCCCACCTGGTCCGACTCGACCAGGGTCACCTCGACCCGGTCGCCGAAGGCCGCCTTCAGGTACGTTGCCGTCATCCACCCGGCGGTACCACCACCGACGATGACCACGGATCGAATCATTCCCGAACTCCTCGATGTCTTGGTGAGATCTCAGGCCAGCTCGTACACGACCGAGTCGACCGGCGTGTGGACCTGGCGCACCTTCAGGCACTCCCAGCCGCTGTCCACGAACGCGTCCTGCCACTCGGCGAGCGTCGGCAGGTAAACGCCCATCAGGTCGTGCGCCGTCTCGAAGGCCAGCGTGAAGACCGGCTTGTCCCGGTCGGGTATGCCGCGGGTGCGCGCGGTGTCGCCGAGCAGGAACCGGCGCACGTTGGGGAAGGCCGCGCGCAACCGGCGCAGCGTGGCCACGCACTCGTCCCGCGGCCAGAAGTCGTGCCCCATCATGAAACAGGTGACGACTTCGACGTCCGCGAAGCGCGGGTCGGCGTCGAGGGCGCGCACGTCCCCCTCGATGAACTCGAACCGGTCACCGTACCCGGCCGCCCGCACGTACTCGGCCGCGTCGTGCAGCGCGGCCGGCGCGATGTCGATACCCACGCCCCGTACCCCGGGATAGCGCCCGGCGATCTGCGCCAGCCGCCCCCCGGTACCGCAGCCGAGGTCGGCCACGCAGGTGACCGGGAAGTCCAGCCCGTCCATCGCGGCCCAGAACACCGGGTCGAACGAGCCGAGGTTGATGTCCCGGCAGGCGAAGCCGATGGCCGCCGCGTTGCGCCGGTAGAAGGAACCGACCCGCGACTCGTTGCGCACGATCGTCGGCATGTTCGCGAACAGCTCCGCGCACCCGATGGTGAGCCAGTGGAAGAACGCCTTGTGCCGGTACACCTCGGCGAACTCCGGTCCGATGTGGACGGTGTCGCCCTCGCGCCGCACCACGTCGGCGGCGGCGAGAGCGGCGAACAGGCTCCGGATGGATGGCGTGTGCAGGTCGTGCTTGGCGGAGAACTCCTCCGCGTCCAGAAAGCCACGGTCGCGCAGCTCGTCGAGTGCCCCGACCTCCCAGGCGGCCGCGATGGCGAAGCCGGCCACGGTCGAGTTGAAGATACGCGCGGTCGCGGTAGCGCCCACGTCGCCACTCCTCTCCGGAAGGGAATCACACAACCCGTACGTCGGGGACGTACAGGATCCACTTGCCGCCGCCGTCCCGGAACGCCCGCTCCTTCGCCATGATCTCGTCGGCGTGGTTCCAGGCGAACAGCACGGCGTAATCGGGGTACGGCGCCGCGAAGGCGCCCGGCTCGCGTACCGGGATGTGCGTACCCGGACTGAGCCGCCCCTGCTTGGTCGGTGTGCTGTCACAGATGAACGGGACCAGGTCGGGCCCGATGCCACAGAAGTTCGTGACGGTCGCGCTCTTCGCCGTCGCACCGTAGCCGACGACGCGCCTGCCCTCCGACCGCAACCGGGTCAGCAGCGCGGTGAGGTCGTCCCGGATGCGCTGCACGTTGGCGCCGAAGGCGGTCAGCGTCGCGAGCTCCGCGATCCGCTTCGCCTTCTCCTCGGCGAGCAGTTCGGCGACGGCCTCGCTGGGCGCCCGCGATCCGGCGTGCGCCAGGGTGTAGCGCACCTCGCCACCGTGCACCGGCAGCCGCTCGACGTCCACCAGCGCCAGGCCGTGCCGCGCGGCGAGCGCGGCGACCGACGACGCGGTGAAGAAGAAGAAGTGCTCGTCGTAGATCTGGTCGAAGGAGGTGCGTTCCACGATGTCCGCGAGGTACGGGTCCTCGAAGACGAACACGCCGTCCGGTCCGAGCAGCGCGGTGACTCCGTTGAATATGGAGTCGATGTAAGGGATGTGGCACAGGGTGTTCGCCGCGTAGATGACATCGGCGTGCCCCTCCGCGGCCAGGATCTCCCGGGCGACGGACTCCTCGAAGAACGAGGTGCGTACCCGGATTCCCTTCGCCGCGGCCAGCTCGGCCACGCCGCCGGACGGCTCCACGCCCAGGTGCCGCACGCCGGCGTCGGCGAGCGCTTTGATCATGACGCCGTCGTTGCAGCCGACCTCGACGACGAACGGGTCGGCTCCGGTGAGCTCGGTGGTCAGCAGCCGCTTCGCCAATTCCTCGAAGTGCGCCCGCATGACTGTGGAGCCGGACGAGTAGTACGGGTAGTCGGCGTGGAACATCCGCTCGCGCGGGACCTCCTCCATCAACTGCACCATCGTGCATACGGCGCAGAGTCCGACGGCGAGGCGGAAGAAGAACTCCTGCGCCAGATCGGCATCGGGAGCCAGGAAGGCGTCCGAGAGTGGCTGGCGACCGAAGTCGAAGAACTCTTGAACGGTGCCGCCGCACGCACGGCAGTCAGACGTATTCGACATGGATGCTCCTGCGGGAATCTTCAGCAGAGACTCGCACTATTGCAGGAGTTGGCCGGCGAATGCCAGAGCCGTTGCGACAGGCGCTGTCCCGCCAGCGGGACGACGGCCTTTGCGGATTGACCCGCGGGATGCCTCTCGTTAGCGTCAGTCGGCGCTTTCCAGGGAGGAATTCGAATGATTACCGCAGGGCTCGGGCTCAACGGCAGCGGCGGCGTCGCCGTCGTCCGGGACGGCCGACTGGAATTGAGCGTCGGGGTAACCGATCTGGCGAATGTGCCGCGACTGCTGGCCGACCAGAACTGTGCTGTGGACCGGATCGACGAGTGGGCGGTCGATGGCCGCGACGGCGCGGGAACGATAGAACTGGGCGGAAAGGTCCGGTCCTATGTGGGGTATCCGCGGATGACCGGTCGGGTCGCGGCGGCGTACTGCACAAGCCCGTTCGCGCAACGCAACGAACCGGCGACCGTACTGGTGTGGGACGAATGTGCCGACCCGCGACTGTTCACTGTGGACAAGGACGGCACGGTCACCGGCAACGCAGCCGCGCGGCCATTCCTGGACCAGCACACCGGGGACCCGGTCAACCTGTGCTTCGCCGGTGACCGCGCGCTCGACCCCGCGTGCACCAGCGAACTGCGCGGGCACCCGCTCGTCGCCGAGCTGTGGATACCGCCGTTCCCCGACGACTCGGGCGCCGCGATCGGTGCCGCCGCCGCCCATCTGGGCCGCGACACCGGACTGCGCCCGCTCGACTGGAGCATCCGGCTCGGCCCCGAGCTGACCCGGCCGGCACACCTGCCGGCGGGCTGGTCGGTCGGCCCGTGCCGCCCCGAGGAGCTGGCCCGGATGCTGCACCGCACCGGCCAGCCGGTGACACTCCTCAGTGGACGGGCCAAGCTCGGCCCGCAGGCACTCGGTACCCGCAGCATCCTGGTACCCGCCGTCGACGTCGCGGCCCGCGCGGCGGTCAACGGCCTCACCGGCGACGACGCGGACCGGCCGCTCGCCGCGCTCTGCCTCGCCGACCACGCGCCGGACGTCTTCGACCCCGGCACCCCGGACCCGTACCAGCAGTACGCGCACCGGGTACGCGCGCAGTGGGTGGACCGGGTACCGGCGATCGCCGGTACCGGCGGCGCGGCGCGGGTACAGACCGTCGGCGCCGCGGACGACCTGCTGCTGACCACGATCCTGCGCGAGTACCGCAAGTGGAGCGGCATCCCCCTGCTGTGCGGGACGAGCGCGTACCGCCCCGGGCACGGCCTGATCCCCGGCGCCGTCGCGGCGATGGAGTGGGACGGGATCGGCTCGGTGTGGGTCGACGGCATCCTGTACCGCAGGGTCACCGGCAGCACCGCATGACAGGAGCAATGCGATGAACCAGGCCCCCCGTACCATGGTGATTTCCTTCATGAAGTCGGGCACCCACCTCATGCAGGAACTCATGCTGGAGCTCGGCTACAAGATGGTCGGCGTCGCCCGGCCGACCCCGGGTACCGTGCCGGAGTTCGACGAGGAGCAGGGCCGGGCGATCGCCGCGCTGGTGCTGTCCAAACTCGACTATGACGAACTGCTCGGCATGCGCGGCACGCCCGCGTTCACCGACCGCAGCCAGGAGGCCTGGGGCGCGCTGGTCTGGCACTGGCAGCGCCGGCTCGGCCAGCAACTCGTCAACCGGTACGGGCAGACCCGGCTCGACTTCGCCGAGGCGATGGTCTCCAACCCGTACCTGCCCTACACCCGGTTCGCCGACACCCCGGCCGGCCTGTGCTGGATGTTCCACGAGCTGGACATCCACCGGGTCGACGGCAGCTTCCTCAGCGAGTGGGTGGAGACCGGCGCGCCGCCGCTGGTGCTGAACTACCGGGATCCGCGGGACACGGTGATCTCGATGATCAACTTCTTGGAGGGCCGGACCCGCGAGGGGTACGGCAACTTCTTCGAGGCGGACATCTTCAGCGCGATCCTCGCCAGCAAGCCGACCTGGGACGAGAAGATCGACTACGCCCTGCGGGACCCGGACTTCCTTGGCCGGGACCAGTTCCAGAAGGCGGTGTGGATGCTGCACCACCCGAAGGTCTGCAAGGCCCGGTACGAGGACCTGGTCGGCCCCAAGGGCGGCGGCTCACGGGAGCGGCAGGTCGAGGCGGTCGGTGCGATCCTGCGGCACATCGGTTCCGACCGGGATCCGGAGAGCGTCGCGGACCGCGTCTACAACCCCAACTCGTGGAGCTTCTACAAGGGACGCAGCGGCGGTTGGCGGGACCGGTTCAGCCGGCGCAACATCGACCGGTTCAACGGCATGTTCGGCGACATCCTGGAGCAGTACGGGTACGAGTCTTGAGTCAACCGCCGGCGTACTTCGTCGTCGAGCGGGAGGCGGACGTCCGGACGATCCTGCGCGAGCACGCCGCCTGGCCCTCGGGGCACGGCCCCGGGCTGACCCACGCCCGGCCGGGCGGCGTACTGGTGTCCAGCGATCCACCGGCGCACACGGCGCAGCGCGCGCTGATCGCGCCGGTGTTCCGGCCCGCCGCGATCGCCGGGTGGGCACCGGACATCCGGTCCACAGTGGACCGCCTCGTCGGCGGCTTCGCCGGCCACGGCCAGACCGACCTGATGGCCGACTTCGCAGTACCCCTGACGATGCGGATCGTGGAACGGATGCTCGGCACGCCGGCCGAGCGCGGCGCCGACTACTGGTCCTGGGTCATGCCGCTGGCCGCCGGCCTCACCTACCCCGGCGGCTCGCTGGACCGGCGGGTCGTGGACGCGTACCGCGCCTTCCACCATCACTTCATGGGGCACCTGAGCCGGCGGCGCTCGGCGCTCGCCGCCGGCGACACCGTCCCGGACGACCTGCTCGGCCGGCTGATGACAGCCGAGCGCGGCGGCAGCCCGCTGGGTACCGGCGAACTGATGGCCTTCTGCCAGTTCCTGCTCGTGGCCGGCAGCAGCACCACCGCGCTGCTCATCGGCAACCTGGTGCACCGGCTGCTCGAGCACCCCGACCAACTGGCCGCGCTGCGTGCCGACCGGTCGCTCGTGCCCAACGCCATCGAGGAGAGCCTGCGCCTGGACGCGCCCCTGCACGGCCTGTTCCGTACCAGCCCGCAGGAGACCCGGGTCGGCGGCGTGAGGATCCCCGCGAACGCCAAGGTGCTCGTACGCTTCGGCGCGGCCAACCGGGACCCGGTGCGCTGGCCCGACCCGCACCGCTTCGACATCACGCGGGACCTCACATCGCTGCGCCGCCACTACGCGTTCGGGCACGGCATCCACTACTGCCTGGGCGCACCGCTGGCCCGGCTGGAGGCCACCGCCGCGGTGGAGGCGGTCCTGGACCGCCTGCCGAACCTGCGCCGCGCCGCCGCACCCCAACCGACCGCCGCGGAAATCCTCAACGGCTTCGAGCGGTTGCCGGTGGCGTGGGACGTCAGGACCAGAACACCAGCCGCGAGTCGGTGCCCCGCCCGATGAACGAGCTGGCGCTGATCCGCTGGGCGCCGGTACCCCGCTCGATGCGGTGCAGGTTGCGGCTGTTGAAGAAGACGAGGTCGCGCTCGGCCGGCTCGATGCGTACCTGCGCGCAGCCGTCCACCGCGACCGGCTGGTACCCGTAGCTGTCCGGGATCTGGAAGGCCTCGGTCGCCGCCGTCCACGGGTGGTTGTACACGACCGTCGCGCCGCCCTGGCCGGGCATCTGGCAGTAGATGTTCCAGGTGATCTGCGCGTCCACGGTACCGATCGCCCAGGCCGGCGCGGGCGCGTCGTGCGGCGCCCAGTCGCAGTGCAGCAATCCCTCGCCGATCACCCGGACCAGCCCGGCGAAGTACATGGCGCCGTCCGGCTCGCGGGCGAAGCCGGCGTCGCCCGGCCACACCGCGGACACCGCGTCCAGCACCATCTCCACGAGGTCTCCGCTGCGCGCGAACATCTGCCGCCGCCGGTCGTTGCTGGCCGTCGCGAGCGCGAAGTACCGTTCCCGGCTCGCCGCGTCGCGGCGGTGCTCGAACTGCGTGATGCCGATGCGACCGATCGGCGGATCGACGTCTTTGTAGAATTCGAGGCCCTGCCGCTTGATTCCGTCGACGGCCGCTCGGGCCGTTGGCGCGTCGAGGAATTCGGGGATGCGCACCGCGCCGATGCGGTTGTCGAACAGCGCCTCGAGTAGCGACTGATCCAGCTTGTCAACCGTCACCAGATCCCAGCTCACGGTTGCCTCCTAGAAGCTAGAAATGACCTGTGCTGTCCCGCCAGCAGGACAGCGGATAGGATTCCCCGGGTGACCACGGCACTCAGATATCTCGACGACCCGGAACTGTACGAAAGCACTGCGCGGATCGTCCACGTCTCGCCGCAGCCGGACGGCGGAATCGTCGTCATCCTGGACGAGACCATCTTCTATCCGCAAGGGGGCGGGCAGCCCACCGACCGCGGCCGCATCACCACTCCCGGCGGAGAATTCGAACTCACCAAGGCGTCCTTTGTGGATGGTGACGTCCTGCACACCGGTCGGGTGTCCACAGGGGACATTGCCGCGGATACCGTCGCCCACCTGTACGTGGACGCGCCGACCCGGCAGCTGCACGCGCGCCTGCACACCGGCGGGCACCTCGTGATGACCGGCATCGACCGGCTGCTGCACCTGCCCGCCGTGAAGGGCTACCACTTCCCCGACGGGCCGTACGTGCAATTCGAGGGCACGGTACCCGTGGAGGCGCGGGAAACCCTCCTGGGCGAGCTGCAGGACGTGCTGGACGACCTGGTGGCCGAGGACTCGGCGGTCACCTGGCGGTTCGAGAGCGTCGAGGCGCTGCGCGCCGCCGGCGTACACATCCCCGCCGAGATCCCGGCCGGCAAGCCGACCCGCGTGGTGGTGACCGCGGGGTACCACTCCCCCTGCGGCGGCACGCACGTGCGCCGGCTGGGCGCCCTGAAGGGTCTCAAGGCGCGCAGCGTCAAGACGAAATCCGGGACGACCCGGGTCTCGTACGGCTTCGACTAGCACTCAGATCTTCACGTACAGCGCGGCCTGCTGGATCGCTTCGATCAGCTGTGCCTGCCGCAGCGTGCCCTCATCCGTGGTGCGCGTGTCGCCACCGCCCCGGACCCGTCCCGCGAAGGCCCGGATGACGTTGGCGAACTGGTGGTCGGCCGGCAGCACCAACTCCTCCCGGTGGTCCTGCCGCTCGACGCGCACCACGGGCCGGTGCGTCTCGGGCGGCGTGAAGACCCAGTCGAGCAGGATCCGCCCGGTGCTGCCGGAGAGCCGGTAGCTGTTGCGGTACGAGTGTTCCATGCCGAACGTGAGCTGTACCGGTACGCCCTGCGGCGTACACAGCAGGGCCTCGCCTGACATCACCACGTCCCGCTCCCCGTCCAGCCGGAACACGGCGCCGACGACCTGCAGGTCGCCACCGAGGAAGTGCTGCGCGGCGCGCACCGGGTACCCGCCGAAGTCCAGGAACGCGCCGCCGCCCACGTCGCTCTGGTACCGGATGTCGCCCTCGGGCTTCGGTGGGATGGTGAACGCGCTGGAGAACCCGCGCAGCTCGCCGATGGCGCCGTCGGCAAGGAGCTTGCGCACGGCGGCGTGCTGCGAGTGGTACAGGAACATGAAGTTCTCCAGCAGCACCAGCCCGCGCGCCCGGGCCAGCGCGACCAGCTCGCTGGTCTTGGCGTAGCTGTCCGTCATCGGCTTCTCGACGAGGACGTGCTTGCCGGCGTTGAGGGTTCGCTCGATCCACTCCGCGTGCAGCAGCGCGGGCAGCGGGATGTACACCGCGTCCACATCGGAGCGTTCGAGCAGCGCGTCGTAGCCGACGAGCGGGACGGCGCCGAACCGGTCGGCGAACTCGGCGGCCCGCTGCCGGTCCCGGCTGGCCACGCCGACGATGTCGACCGACGCTTCGGCCTGCATCGCCGGGAGCGTCTTGCGCCAGGCGATATCCGCGCATCCCATGACGCCCATGCGCAGCCGGGCGGGGGGCGCGGAGGTCATGTGACGGGTTCCGCTCGCCGCGGCGGCCGGCCGGCGCCGAGCGCCGCGTAGAACTCGAGGCTCTG
This sequence comes from Rugosimonospora sp., assembly GCA_051986465.1. Lineage (GTDB taxonomy): Bacteria > Actinomycetota > Actinomycetes > Mycobacteriales > Micromonosporaceae > DATEJJ01. The sequence continues at coordinate 3,027 of JBPYFB010000012.1, read as the reverse complement.
CTCGTAGGTCGGGAGCATGCCCGCCGCCGCGGCGGCGGCGAGCGTGGGCGCGTTCGCGTCCTTGTCCGACATGATGGGCGGCTCGGTCAGGCCCCAGGGGATGCCGATCTCCGGATCCAGCGGGTTGATTTCCAGCATCGTGCCGGGCACGTACGGCTCGGAGCACAGATAGTTCATGCACGCGTCGTCGGTGAGCGCGAGGAAGGCATGCCCGAGACCGTCGGCGAGATACACCGCGATGCCGGAGTCCTGGTCCTGCCGGGTCATCTCGACGGCCCCGAAGGTCGGCGAGCCGACCCGCAGGTCCACCACGACGTCCAGCACCGCGCCGCGCACACACGTGACGAGCTTGGCCTGGCCCGGTGGGATCCGGGTGCCATGGATGCCGCGGACCGTGTTGCGCCGGCTGCTCGAATAGTTGGCCTGGCCGATCACGAACGGGTAACCGATCGCCTCGGATATCGTTTCGGAGCGGAAGGCCTCGAAGAAGTGGCCGCGCCTGTCCAGGTGCCGCTCCGGTGTCAACCGGTAGGCGTTCGCTATGGACATCTCGGTGATCTTCAGGGTACCGAACATACGATCTTCTCCAGCAGGTCCACGATCTCGGCGGGGGACGGCTGGGCCGCGATCTCGTCCGCGACCCGAGCGGCCGCCCGGGCGGGGCCGCGATCGTCCAGCAGGGCCTGGCATTGTTCGGCGACGGCCACCGGCGTCGCCTCGTCGGGCAGAAGGTATCGGCCGGCACCGGCGCCGGCCACCGCGGTCGCGTTGTCGAACTGGTCGTCGACCTGTGGGACGACGAGCTGCGGGCAGGCGGCGACGAGGGCGGTCAGGACCGTACCCTGCCCGCCGTGGTTGATGACCGCGTCGCAGGTCGGCAGCACCTGAGCCAGGGGCAGCCGGCCGACCCGATCGGCCACTGTGGACAGTTGTGGGTACGCGCGGAGGGTCTCCTCGTCCGCGGCGACGAGCAGCTCGACGTGCAGCCGCGCGAGCCGTTCGAGCATGTCGTTCAGGCCCGGTACACCCAGGCGCGGCGCCACCGTACCGAACGTCACGCACACCCGGGGCCGCGACCGGTCCTCGAAGACCCAGCCGGGTAACGGATCCCCGCCGTTGTACGCGATGTTGCGCAGGCCCTGGTGCGTCCTCGCGTGCGGCAGGCGCAAGCCTGGCGGCCACGGGTTGAGCACCTCGGCCGGCGCCGGACGGTCCGCCAGTTCGGCGGCGGCCCACTGGTACTCGGGCAGCTCGGCCACGCCCCACTGGTACTCCACCCAGGGCACGCCCCGCTCCCCGGCGGCGACCGGGCCGGCGAACTCGGCGCGCTCGCTCACCACCACGTCCGGTCGGAAGCTGGCGACCAGCGAGCGCGTACCGGAGAGGCACATGCCGGCGATCCGCGCGAAGGCCGTACCGTGCGCGTGCCGACGCGCCGCGGGATCGCCGGACACCCCGGCCACCAGCTCCACGAAGTCCGGCGTCTGTCCACAAGCGACACCGGGCAGGCCGGACTGCGCGACCACCGCAACGAACTGCTCCGTCGTCGCGACGAGCACCTCGTGCCCGGCCGCGCGGGCCGCCCACGCCAGCGGTACCAGCGGGTAGAGGTGGCCGCGCATCGGTGCGGTGGTGAACAGCAGTCGCACGGGTACTCCGTTTCCGGTGCGGCGGTGGTCAGCGGTGGTCAGCAGAGGCTGTGCAGGCAGGCGAGCAGGCTGCGCGCCTCGATGTTGAGGTAGTGGCCGTGCCGCAACAGGTCCACGAGTTGGCGGACGGTCATCCAGCAGAAGTTCGGTGGCACCTCCACCGGGACCTCCTCGCCGACCTCGACGATCTGGTACCGGGTCAGCGCGTGGTAGAAGCGGCAACCCTCCTCGGACAGCACCGTGTCGTAGCTCGTCGTCGTGACCGCGCTCAGCACGTCCTTGAGGAACGGGTCCATCGGCTCGTCCGATCCTGGCAGCAGGTGCACCGTCGGCGCCATCTCCACCAGGTCCATCAGACCGAACTCCGGCCGGGCCTGCACGAGCAGGTGCAGCACGCCGCGGATCGGCCGGGCCACGAAGACCGCCCGTCCCTGGCCGCGCGGGTACAGCAGCGGTTGGCTCCACCGCTGGACCTCCCGGGTGCCGGCCTCGACCGACACCCCCACGATGCGGAAGTGCCGCTCCTCGTCGTCGGCGATCTCCTCGGCCGTACGCGCCCAGCCGGCCACGGACGAGAGGGGTACCAGCCGCGCGGTCCAGTCGCAGCGGGTCTTCGCCTCGGTGAACCAGCTGAGGATCTCGCCGGCGGTGTGCAGTGCGTGCGTACCGTCGCCGTCCGCCTGGTACTGGTACGAGCGGATCAGCGCGTCGCGGGACGCCTCGCCGGTCGCCGCCTCGCCCTCGTCGGGCAGGGCGAAGGGCAGGCACGACAGTACGGTGCGCGCATCCATGTTGACGAGGTTGTCGATGCGGGTCAGCTCCCGAATCTGCGCCAGGGTCAGCCAGCAGAAGTCCTCGTGTACCGGCAGGTCCCCGGTGACCAGCACCACCATGTTGCGGTTGCGCTTGCGCCAGAACCAGGCGCCCTGCTCGGACTGGAGCACGTCGACGAGGACCTGGCCGCGGCCCGCTCCGACGAAGTGTTCCAGGTACCGGGTCCGGCTGCCCTTGTGTACCTGCGTGTAGTTGCTCCGGGTGGCCTGCACCGTCGGCGAGAGCTGCAGGGTGTTGATGTTCCCGGGCTCCATCTTCGCCTGCATCAGGCAGTGCAGCACCCCGTCGAACTCCTTGACGACGATGCCGAGGATGCCGATCTCCGGCTGGTTGATGATCGGCTGTGCCCAGGTGTCCACGCCACCGTCGCGGACCCGCAGGCCCTCCACGGTGAAGAAGCGGCCACTGGCGTGCGCCAGGTTGCCGGTACCCGCCTCGAAGCCCCAGGAGTCCAGTTCCCCGAGCGGGACGCGCGCCACGGCGAAGTGACCCGCCCGCTGCCGCTCCGCCCACCAGTCGTGGAACTCGGCGGTGCTGATCAGCG
>JBPYFB010000011.1:0-52901 GCA_051986465.1 Rugosimonospora sp. | reverse complement strand
CCGGTTCCTGGAGCACTCGCGCATCTTCCGGTTCGGCGCCGGCATCGACGCCGACGCGGAGTACCTGATCGGCTCGGCCGACCTCATGCACCGCAACCTCGACCGCCGCGTCGAGGCTCTGGTGCAGGTCGTCGACGCGACCGCCAGAGCCGAGCTGGAACAGGTGCTGGCGCTCGCGATGAGCGACGAGATCGCCGCGTTCGAGCTGCGCCCGGACGGTTCCTGGGAGCCGCTGGTGCAGGATGCCGGACACCCGCGGCGGCATCTGCAGACCGCACTGCTGCGCAAGGTCGTGGACCGCTCCGACTGATAACCCTTAGGCTGCCAGGATGCTGGAGGAGGAGCGCAAGTACGAGGTCGATCCGCGCTTTGCCGTGCCGGACCTGCACGCCTGCCTCCCCGTCGGCGGCCAGGTGGTGGAGCGCGAGCCGAAGTACCTGCGGGCCACCTACTACGACACCACCGACCTGCGCCTGGCGCGCAACGGAGCCTCGCTGCGGTTCCGGCGCGGCGACGAGCTGCCGTGGACTGTGAAGCTGCCGACGCAGACTCCGGGCGTACGCAACGAGATCTCCCGTGCCGGCGCGCCCGGTACCGTGCCCGGTGAGCTGATCGCGCTCGTCATCGCGTACACGCGCGGCGCACTGCTGGAACCCGGCGCGGTCGTACGCACCAACCGGCGCGTGTACGAACTGCGCGACGCGGACGGCCGGCTGCTCGCCGAACTCGACGACGACAGCGTGTCGGTACTCGACGGCAAGACGGTACGACTGAAGTTCCGGGAAATCGAGGTGGAGCGCCACGAGGGGCCACGCCGACTCCTGGAGCGCGTGGAGAGCCAACTGCGCGAGGCGGGCGCGACCAACGGTGCCTTCATGCCCAAGCACGTCCGGGCGCTGTGCGCGCTGGCCGCCAATTGGCAAGGGATACCCGACGCCGCCGTGCTGGGGCCGCCGGAACCGACCCCGCCGGAACCCGAGTTGCCGCGCAAGCCGACGGTTGGCGAGGTCGTGACCCAGGCGCTGCGGGCCGACATCGGCCGAATCTTCGCCAACGACCCGCTGGTACGGCTGCGCGCGCCGTTGCCCGGCGGCGATACCGCGGTACACCAGATGCGGGTGGGCTGCCGCCGGCTGCGCAGCGACCTGCGGACGTTCCGCCCGTTGCTGCGGTCGGACTGGGTCGACGGGTTGCGGGCCGAGGTGGCCTGGCTGGCGGAGGCGCTCGGAGTGGCACGCGACGCAGAGGTCATGCGCGCCCGGCTGCGCAAGACCGCCACCCGGGACCCGCTCGCGCCGCTCGACGACGTGGCGGTGGCGCGGATCGACGCGGAACTCGCCGCGCACCACGAGGAGGCACTGACCACACTGGACAGCCTGCTGCGCGGCGAGCGGTACCGGGCCTTGCTGGAGCGGCTCGTCGCGGCGGCGGCCGCACCACCGGTGCACCCGGCAAAGGCGGAGCTGCCCGCCAAGGAGCTGTTGCCCAAGCTCGTCGCCAAGCCGTGGCACCGGTTCGTGTACGGCAGCGATGGCATCAGCGGGGCGAGCCATCTCGACCCGCTGGCGCCGGACGAGGCGTGGCACGAGGTACGGATACGCGCCAAGCGGGCCCGGTACGCAATCGAGGCGGTCGCCGGTGCGGTCGGCGGTCCGGCGACGGAGTTGGCGCGCGCGGTGGCGGCCGTACAGGATCTGCTGGGTGAGCACCAGGATGCGGCGGTGGCAGCGCAGACCTGGCTCGCCGTCGCCCGCGCGGACCCCGACGACCATACGCTCGCCGTCACGGCGGGGCGGCTGGAGGAACGCGAGCGCGCGGTGGTACGCGAGATGCGGGAGCGCTTCCCTGAGGCCTGGCACCACGCCAGCCGCCGCCGCTTGATGGATTGGCTGCCACTGACATGACGGTGGTACGGGCGGCGGGTGGCGTGGTGTGGCGGCGAGCCGGTGCCGCCACCGAAATCGCCGTGGTGGGGCGCCCCCGGTACGGGGACTGGTCGCTGCCCAAGGGAAAGCTCGAACGCGGCGAGCCGGCGCTGCTCGCGGCGGTACGCGAGGTGCGCGAGGAGACTGGCGTGATCGGCGTGCCACAGGTACGCCTGCCGAGCATCCAGTACCTCACCGCCGTACCGGGCCTGGAGAAGTCGGTGGACTTCTGGTCGATGCGGGTACTCGCCGACCATGGCCGGGAACCCGACCACGAAATCGCCGAGGTGCGCTGGATTCCGGTACCGGATGCGCCGTCGCTTCTTACCTACGCCCACGACCGCGGCGTCGTCGCCGCATTCGCCGCCCTGCCCCCGATTTCCGGCGAGGTACTGCTGGTACGCCACGCGCAGGCGGTTCACCACAGGCAGTGGGACGGCACCGACGAGGCGAGGCCGCTGGACGAGTCCGGCCGGCGGCAGGCTCGGGAGCTCGCCTCGTTGCTGAAGCTCTTCGCACCGGTCGGCGCGGTTTCGGCGAGTCCCCTGCGGTGCCGGGAAACGCTGGCAGCGCTGGACCTGCCGGTAGCGGTCGAGCCGCGCTTCGACGAGACGTCACCAGAGGGTACGGGCGGCGCGCGGCGCGCTCTGCTGGACCTTGCCCGGCGGCCGGGGCCGATCGTGGTGTGCAGTCAGGGCAAGACGATTCCGGTGCTCCTCGCGAGCCTCAGGCCGGCGAATGCCACGGTGGCCGAGGAGTTCGCGACCCCGAAAGGCGATGGGTGGCTGCTCGCGGTCTCCGGGGAGCAGGTGGTCGCCGCCGACCGGTTGGGGTTGGCTTAGCCCACAGGCGATACCGCGAAACCCGCCGGGCGGTACCGCGAAAGGGAAAGGAAAAGGCGCCCGCTGGTTAGCGGGCGCCTTTGGTGTTTCGGTTGCTTGTTCAGCGCGCCTTGCGGGCGGTTGCCCTGCGGGCAGGAGCCTTCGCCGGGGTAGCGGCGGGGGCGGCGGCCTTGGCGGTGGCCGTCTTGCGCACCGGCGCCGAGGCGGCGCGAGTGGTCTTGGCCACGGCCTTCTTTGCCGGGGCCTTCTTCGCAGTGGTCTTCGTAGGCGTCGCGGTCTTCGTCGCACGCGTCGGCGCGGCGGTCTTCTTCGCGGTGGTCTTCTTCGCGGCAGTGGCCTTTGGCACCCTGCCACTCGCGACCTGATCCTTGAAGCTCGCGCCCGCACGGAACGCGGGCACCGAGGTCTTCTTCACCTTCACCGTCTCGCCGGTACGCGGATTGCGCGCGGTTCGCGCGGCCCGTACCCGCTTTTCGAAGACGCCGAATCCGGTGATTGCCACCTTGTCGCCCTTGGTCACGGCCGCCTGGATCTCGGCGAGCACCGCGTCCAACGCGGTGGACGCCGACTTCTTGTCGCCGAGGCGGACCGCGAGCGCGTCAATGAGCTCGGCCTTGTTCACGACTTCCCTCCCGTACACAATGTTGGCCACACGCGGCCATTCTGCGCGCACGGTATGCCCTTCGGCGCCAAGTTACAAACATCTCCCCAAAAAAAGTCCTTGTGTCGTAACAGAAACTCCCCCGATCGGCGAGGCGACCGGGGGAGTTTCAGGGGATCGGCGTCAGGCGACCACGGGTTTGAAGGCAGGGCGCGAGGCTTCGTATGTGCCGATTCCGGCTTCGTGCCGAAGGGTCAGGCCGATGTCATCCAAGCCCTCGAGCAAACGCCAGCGGCTGAACTCATCCAGCGTGAAGTTCCAGCTCAGGCCGGCAGCGCGTACCTGGCGCTCGACCAGATCCACCGTTACCTCAAGCGCCGGATCCAGCTCCACGGCGCTCCACAGTGTCTCGATGGCGGCCAACTCGAGCTCGACGGGCAGGAGCCCTTCCTTGAGGGCGTTGCCCCGGAAGATGTCCCCGAAGCTCGCCGCGAGCACCGCCTTGAAACCCCAGTCCCGCAGGGCCCACACCGCGTGCTCGCGGGATGACCCGGTGCCGAACTCCTGCCCCGCAATGAGAACGCTGGCGCCCGTGTAGTCCTCGTCGTTGAGCGGGAACTTCGGATCCGCGTCGCGCCACGAGCGGAACAGCCCGTCCTCGAAGCCGGATCGGGTTACCCGCTTGAGGTACACCGCCGGGATGATCTGGTCTGTGTCCACGTTGGACCGGCGCAGCGGCATGGCTGTACCAGTGTGGACAGTGAACTTCTCCATGCTCTCCTGCCTCAGCTCAGGTCGGTCGGGGACGCGAGGTGGCCCAGCACCGCGGTGGCGGCGGCCACCGGCGGGGATACCAGGTGGGTACGCCCGCCCTTGCCCTGCCGGCCCTCGAAGTTGCGGTTGGACGTGGACGCGGCGCGCTGCCCCGGCTTGAGCGTGTCCGGGTTCATGCCGAGGCACATCGAGCACCCGGCGAAGCGCCACTCCGCACCGGCTTCCGTGAAGACCTCGTGCAGCCCTTCCGCCTCAGCCGCCTGGCGTACCGCGGCCGAGCCCGGTACCACGAGCATCCGTACCCCGTCGGCCACCTTGCGACCGCGGATCACCTCGGCGGCCGACCGCAGGTCTTCCAGGCGCCCGTTGGTGCACGAGCCCACGAAGACGACGTCCACCCCGACATCGCGCAGGGCGGTACCGGGGCGCAGGCCCATGTACTCCAGCGCCCGCCAGGCCGCGTTGCGCTCCGCCTCGGTACCGAACGAGTCGGGATCGGGCACGTTCGCCGACAGCGGCGCGCCCTGGCCCGGGTTCGTACCCCACGTGACGAACGGCGCGATGGTGCTCGCGTCCAGGGTCACCTCGGTGTCGAAGCTCGCGCCTTCGTCGGTGGCCAGGCCGCGCCAGTACGCCACCGCGGCGTCCCACTGCTCGCCGCTGGGCGCGTACGGCCGGCCCTTCAGGTACGCGAAGGTGGTCTCGTCGGGCGCGATCATTCCGGCCCGGGCGCCCCATTCGATCGACATGTTGGAGATGGTCATCCGGCCCTCCATGGAGAGCTTGCGGATCGCCTCGCCCCGGTACTCGACGATGTGGCCGCGCCCGCCACCGGTACCCACCTGGGCGATGAGCGCGAGGATGAGGTCCTTGGCCGTGGCACCGGGCGGGAGTTCGCCGGTCACGTTGACGGCCATGGTCTTCGGCCGGGCCTGGGGCAGCGTCTGGGTCGCGAGAACGTGCTCGACCTCGCTCGTACCGATACCGAACGCGAGCGCACCGAAGGCGCCGTGCGTCGAGGTGTGCGAGTCGCCACAGACGATTGTCATGCCGGGCTGGGTCAGCCCCACCTGAGGACCGAGTACGTGCACGATGCCCTGCTGCTCGTCGCCGAGCGAGTGCAGCCGGATGCCGAACTCCGCGCAGTTCTTGCGCAGCGTCTCGATCTGCGTGCGGGACACCGGATCCGCGATCGTCACGAGGTTGTCGGTCGGGGTGTTGTGGTCCTCGGTCGCGATCGTCAGATCGGGTCGCCGTACCGTACGGCCCGCCAGCCGCAGGCCGTCGAAGGCTTGCGGGCTGGTCACCTCGTGTACGAGATGAAGGTCGATGTACAGCAGGTCCGGCTCGCCATCGGCCGACCGCACCACGTGCGCGTCCCAAACTTTCTCGGCAAGGGTTCGCTTCTGTTCTGCTCCCACCATCTGGACATCCTACAATCTGGGAGGTAGGTTTCGCCTTATGGGACACAGTATCAGTGGCGTCGGTGTCCTCGACAAGGCTGTGGTGATTCTTGCGGCCTGCGTCGACGGCGCCAGCTTGGCAGAGCTCGTGGAGCGCACCAAGTTGCCGCGGGCGACCGCGCACCGGCTGGCCCAGGCGCTGGAGATTCACCGCCTCCTCGTACGTGACCAGCAAGGCCGCTGGCGCCCCGGCCCGCGCCTGGGCGAACTCGCCAACGCCGCACCCGATGTGCTGCTGTCCGCGGCCGAACCGATGCTCACCGCGCTGCGCGACGCCACCGGGGAAAGCGCACAGCTGTACCTGCGCCGCGCCGACGAACGCGTCTGCGTCGCCTCCGCCGAGCGGGCGATGGGGCTGCGCGACACGGTACCGGTGGGTGCGGTGCTCCCGATGACCGCGGGCTCGGCGGCCCAGGTGCTCCTCGCGTGGGAGCCGCCCGAGGCGGTCATGCCGCTGCTGCCCCGCTGCAAGTTCACCGGCCGCACGCTCGCGGAGGTCCGCCGCCGCGGCTGGGCGCAGAGCGTGGCCGAGCGCGAGCCTGGTGTGGCGAGCGTCTCAGCGCCGATCCGCGACCGCACCGGCCGCGTCATCGCCGCCATCAGCATCTCCGGCCCCATCGAGCGACTGGGCCGGCGCCCCGGGGACCGGCACGCGATGGCGGTGGTACGCGCGGGACAGCGCCTCTCCGGCCTCTGATCCGCCAGTTGAACCGGACTTGCGCACCGCGCAAGGTATCATGCGTGATGTGCAAGCTCGGTCCCAGCTACTGCCGATCCTCCGCACGCCGCTCATCGGCGATCTGCTGGCGTGGCTGTACCTGCACCCCGACGAGGCGTTCACCGCGACCGATCTGGCGGTGCGCTTCCACGTGTCGCAGTCGACCGTCAGCCGGGAGGCCGACCGGCTCGCCGATACCGGCCTGGTCCTCGAGGAGCGCCGCGGCGGCCTGCGCCTGTTGCGGGCCAACCTCGATACCCCGCTGACCGGCCCGCTCACCGACCTGCTCGCGCTGACGTACGGGCCGGTGGCCGTACTGGGTGACCTGCTCGCGGCGGTACCCGGCGTCGCCGAGGCGTACATCTACGGCTCCTGGGCCGCGCGGTACCGGGGCGAGGCCGGGCCGGTACCGCGCGACGTCGACGTGCTCGTGGTCGGCGACGCGGACGAGGACGAGCTCTTCGATTCGGCCCGGGCCGCGGAACGGCGCCTGGGACGCGAGGTCAGCATCCACCGGGTAGCCGCGAAGCAGTGGCACAGCCCGGGCCGCGACCCGTTCCTGGCGTCCGTACGGTCCCGACCCCTCGTCCCCGTCCCGCTCAGGAGCGACAAGCCGTGAAGTGGCAGCAGGGGCGCGACACCCTCGACGGGATGCTCGCCCGCGGTGAGCTCGAACGGGTACCGGCCAGCCGTACCCACGCCGATCTCCTGATTTCCCAGGCGCGGCAACACCTGCAGTCCGTACACGCGATCGTGGCCCTGGATCCGGCCGGCGCGTACCAGTTGCTCTACGACGCGGCGCGCAAGGCGCTCAATGCCGTACTGGAGAACCAGGGGCTGCGGGCGACCAGCCGGGGCGGGCACATCGCGGTCTTCGATGCCGTGTCGGCTCAGCTCGTACCGCCACTCGGCACCATCCTCCGGCCGTTCGACCGCCTTCGCCGCCGCCGCAACCAGGCCGAGTATCCGGTCGCGGACCAGCCGCGCTTTGTCGCCGAAGACGTCGAGCGCGACCTGCCCAAGGTTGCCGAGATCGTGGCCGCCGTCGACAAGGTGCTCGACCAGATGAGCCCTTGGTAACTCAGTCGTCGAGCGGCGGAACCGCGCCGGCGAGAAGGTCGTCAAGAAGCAGGATGCCGCGCTCCACATACAGTCGAGCGCCGTCGGCGCCCACGCCGAGGCCGAACGTGTGGACTGTGGCCGGCCCGTCGCGCTCCACGCGCCAGAAATGACGCATACCCGCCTGGGCGTACTCCACCGGCTTGAGGTACCGGTCGAGTTCGACCGAGCCCGGCGACACGATCTCGATGACGAGCAGCAGGTCGGCCGGGTCGATCCAGACCGTCCGGCCCTGGCGCGGTGAACGGCGCACGGCGATGTCGGGACTGCGCCCGGAGGTGCCCACCCGGACGCCCGGAGTGGCAAGGACGCGGCCGGCATAGCCATGGGCGATGAGCCAGGCACCGATCCGCATGATCATTTCCGCGTGCTCATCGTCCGCGGGCGGAATGACCAGAAGGTTCCCTTCCTGCAGCTCGTAGCGGTGGTCAGGGTCCTGGTCAGCCAGGCGTGCGACATCGTCCAGAGTCAGCGGCCTAGCCGGCAACCGCACACTTACCGTCGTCATCGCACCCTCCCGCGAGAACCTAATGCTATCCGGAGCGGCGCGGATACGAAGAGACCCGGCCCCATGCAGGGACCGGGTTCGAAGGTAGCCCCGACCGGATTCGAACCGGCGCTACCGCCTTGAGAGGGCGGCGTCCTAGGCCACTAGACGACGGGGCCGAAAAAGCGAGGTGGTGCTGGTGTTGCGCTGGGGTACCAGGACTCGAACCTAGACTAACGGAGCCAGAATCCGTTGGGCTGCCAATTACCCCATACCCCACTGGCACCAGAGCGCCGAACGAGAACTCTACCCGACCCGATGCGCCCGGTCCAACTCAGGTATCCAGGCTCGCGACTCGGTTCGAGAGCACACCGACCCCCGCGATCGATACGGTGACCAGGTCACCCTCGTGGAGCGGTCCCACGCCGGCAGGGGTACCGGTGAGCAGTACGTCACCGGGGAGCAACGTCATGACGTGTGAGACGTACGACACCAGTGTGGGTACGTCGAAGACCATGTCCTTCGTACGCCCGAGCTGGCGTACCTCCTCGTTCACCTCGCACCGCACCTCGGCGTCGGATACGTCCACGCCCGTCACGATCCACGGCCCCAGCGGGCAGAACGAGTCGAAGCCCTTGGCCCGCGTCCACTGCCCGTCGCTGCGCTGCAGGTCCCGCGCTGTCACGTCGTTCGCGCACGCGTACCCGAAGATCGCGGCCGCGGCACCGGCGCGGTCAACCCGGCGGGCGCCCGCCGCGCCGATAATCACCGCCAGCTCGGCCTCGTGCTCAACCTGCTTGGACTGTGCGGGCAACCGGATGACGTCCTGGTGCCCGATCACGGAGGTGGAGGGCTTGAGGAACAGCAGCGGTTCCTTGGGCACCTCGTTGCCGAGTTCGCTGGCGTGCTCGACGTAGTTCCGCCCGACGCAGACCACCTTGCTGGGCAGGATCGGGGAGAGCAGGCGCACGTCGGGTAAGGCCCAGCGCTGTCCGGTGAAGCGCAGTTCTCCGAAGGGATGCCCCTCGATCTCGGCGACGGTCAGGCCGTCGGGCTCTCCCTCGACCGCGCCGAACGACAGGCCACCTGCATGGACGAAACGAGCAATACGCACGCAGTGAATGTACCGCCCCGGATTTACCCGCGGCGTCGCTCGCTCCGCTCGACTCCGACGCGCCGGAAGGCGGCACAATCGGAGCGTGGACGGGCGGGTGCGTACCGAGGCGGGCTGGCGGGATCGCCGGGCCGCGCACGAGCGGCGGGTGGACGCCCTGCTCGCCGGCCACCTGGCGCGCCGCCGCACCGGCACCAAGCACCCGGTGGAGGACTTCCTCTTCACGTACTACTCGTACCGGCCGGCCCAGTTGCGCCGCTGGCACCCGGGCGCGGGCGTACTGCTGGCCGGTGCCACCGCCGCCGAGCTGGGACCGGAGTACCTCGACACGCCGGCCGGGGCGAGCCTCGACCTGCCCGCACTGGTACGCAAGAAGGCCGACTCGATCGCCTGGATCCGTACCCTCCTGTCCCGCACCGCCAGCCGCGCGCCGGCCTTCACCTGTTTCGGTATGCACGAGTGGGCGATGGTCTACCGCCTCCCGCAGGACGGCGTGCGGCACCCGGCGTACCCGCTGCGCCTGGGCGACGCGGGTACCGCCACCGTGGTGGAGCAGACTCCGGTGCGCTGCTCGCACTTTGACGCGTACCGCTTCTTCACGCCGGCGGCGCGCGACCTGAACGCGCTGCGACCCACCCGGGAAGCCCAGCACGACAACGAACAGCCGGGCTGCCTGCACGCGAACATGGACCTGTACAAGTGGGCGTACAAGCTGGCGCCGCTGGTACCGGCGGAGCTGGTCGCCGACTGCTTCGAGCTGGCGCGCGACATCCGGGTGCTGGACATGCGGGCCAGCCCGTACGACCTGTCCGCGCTGGGCTACGAGCCGATCCCGGTGGAGACGCCCGAGGGCCGGGCACAGTATGCCGCGGCACAGCGGGGGTTTGCCATGCGTGCCGCGCCACTGCGCGGCATCCTCATCGGGGTGATCCGCGACGGCCTGGGCTAGCGTCGCCAACGTGATCACTATCGGGGCGAGCGTGCTGGTCGCGCCGTTCGCCGCGTGGGCGGTGGTGCGGGGGTTCGGGCTGGAGCGCGGCTGGCCGCTGGTACCGCTGATGGCTTTCACGCCCTATGCGTGCGCGCTGTCGGTGGTACCCCTCGGCGTCGCGCTGGCGCTGGGCCGCTGGCCGGTCGCTGCCGTGGCGGCGGTCACCACCGCGGCGCTGGCCGGATTCGTGCTGCCGCGCGCGGTTGGCCGGCCGGACCGCCTGGCGGCCGGTCCGGTGCTCCGGTTGCTGAGCAGCAACATGCTGTTCGGCGCCGCGGACCCGGAAGAACTTCTTTCGTTGGTACGGGCGCACTCGATCGACGTGCTCGCCTTGGCGGAGTTCACGCCCGAGGCCGGGAAGGCGTTGTGCGCGGCCGGACTGGACGAGCTGCTGCCCTATCGGGTGACGCACCCGCTGGACGTATCGGGCGGCTCCGGCCTCTACGCGCGCTTCCCGCTCGTGGACGGCGGGTACCGCGCGCTGCCGCCACACTTCGGCCAGTCCTTCGCCACCCTGCGGGTACCGGGCGCGGCCGAGGTACGGGTGGAGTCGGTACACCCGTGCGCGCCCTCGGCACCGCGGCGGCTCGGCTACTGGCGCACCGGCCTCGCCGAGCAGCCGCGGGCGACGCCGGACGGGCCGGTACGGATCCTGGCCGGGGACTTCAACGCGACCCTGGACCACGCACCGCTGCGCCGCCTGCTCGCCTCCGGGTATCGCAGCGCCGCCTCGGTCGTGGGCAAGGGCTTCGCCGGCACGTGGCCGTACCATCGCAAGCGCCTGCCGAAGGTCACCATCGACCACGTCCTCGTGGACCGGCGGATCGGCGTGCACGCGCTCTCCGCGCACCAGATCTCCGGTACCGACCACCGGGCCGTACTCGCGGTGCTCAGCCTGCCCAGTCAGGTGAACGGGTCAGGTGAAGATGTTCACCGCCCGGGCGACCACCAGCGCCACGGTGACGAGTGAGATGAGCGACTGCGACATCATGGTGAGCTTCGCCCAGCCGGTCAGCGGCAGCGTGTCGGTGGGGCTGAACGCGGTGGCGTTGGTGAACGACAGGTACAGGTAGTCCACGAAGCGGGGCTCCCAGTCGTGCTGTACCAGTTCGGGCGTTGTCATCTGGGCGAACAGGAAGTCCGGGTGCGGCTTGCGGGCGGCGGCCCGCGCGGCCGGCCCGCCCCGGTCGAACTCCCAGTACCACAGCGCGAACACGATGACGTTGGTCAGCCAGATCGCACCGCCGTTGAGCAGTAGCGGTACCGCCTCGCCGCCGTGTCCGGTGGCGAGCTGGTAGACCAGTCGCCCGGCCGACCAGGCGGTCGCCAGGCTGGCCGCGGCGACGAGCAGCAGCCCGCCGGTGCGCAGCCAGGCGTTCTCCTTGTTGATGCGCTGCGGGTTGGCGATGGTCAGCACGATGAGCAGCAGCGCCTCCAGGCTCGGCAGCAGGTACCGAGGCGCGAAGGCGAGATGCTTGGGCACGAGCAACTGCAACACGATCAGGCCGAGCACGGCGATGGAGACGGGCCAGCGCGGCTCACCCTCGGTGGGGCGCAGCCATGCGGGCAGGTGGTGCACGTTGCCTTCGGCGTCGGTATGGGCGAGCCCGCACAGCTGCTCCAGCCGGGCCAGCTTCACCTTCAGCGCCGCGTGGTGAGCGGGGTGAACTTCCGGTTCGGTCACGCCGCAATTCTCCACACGACGGCAAGTAGTAGTCGCCTCCACCCACTCGCCCCCGCTCACTTGAGCGATCGCTCAAACTCGGCTACTCTCCCGTTTGAGCGATCGCTCAAACGGGAGGAATGAGCATGCGAGGCGTGTACGTCGAGACCCTGATCAAGGCAGCCCCGGACAAGGTGTGGGAGCGCAGCCAGGACCCGGCCGAGCACCAGCGGTGGGACGCCAGGTTCACCCGGATCGGCCACGCCGCGACCGGGGGAGATTTCCACTACGCGACCCGGGTCCTGCCGGGTCTGACGATCTCGGGCCGCGGTACGGCGGTCGGTCGCCGGCGCGCGGACGGCGCCGGTACCTCCGCGCTGCGCTTCGGGAGTACCCACCCGCTGTCGCTCGTCCGCACCGGCCGGGGGTACTGGCGCTACGTACCGACGCCTCGCGGGGTCCGGTTCCTCACCGGATACGACTACACGCCCGGCTGGGGCAGGGCGGGTCACCTCGCCGACCGGATGTTCCGTCCCGTGATGGGTTGGGCCACCGCGTGGTCGTTCGACCGGTTCCGCATCTGGCTGGAGACCGGCCGGTCCCCGGAACAGTCGCGCCGGCAGGCACTCGCCGAGCTCGCGGTACGGGGCGCGATCGTCGCCGCCGCGGTACTCGTACCGCCGCTGTCGACCACACCCGCGGCGCGACGCTGCCGGCGGCGGCCATGACAACATCCCAGACCGCCAAGCTCGGCGCGGAACCGCCGTCGCGGAACCGCAAGCTCCCCGCGCAAACCTCGGTTCTGGCGCGGGCGATGGGCGCGGACTTCCAGCGATTGCGCCCGGAATTGCGCGAGCGCTTCGGGTTCACCAGTGCCGACGCGGTCGGCTGCATCGGCACTGGCGTGATGACCCGGATCTGGCGTACCTCGTCGATCGCGACTCCGTTCCTGCACCTGGGCGCCACCCGGCACATCCTCTTTCCCGAGCAGGGCGAGCAGGTGCCGTTCACGGTGGAGAACTACGCCTACCGGGACGGGTACGGCCGGGAGACGCTCACCGTCGTGCGCACCTTCGAGTTGGGACCGCACCTGCGCCGCCGGTTCGACGCGACGCTCGTCTACAGCGCCTCCCGCGGTGGAGTCGTCGACTTCCTCGGCACCCACCAGCATTTCGCGGTCGACCTGCGTCCCTGGGCCGACCGGCACGGCGGCCTGTGGATGCGTACCGGAGCGCAGCGCTACGGCCGGCGCAGGTTCCCGGTGGCACTGTCCGGAGCGGCGCGACTGCACGAGTGGTGGGACGAGCGGGAGCAGTGTTTCCACATCGACGTACGGGTCACCAACCCGTACCTGGGTGTGCTGTTCGCGTATCGGGGCCGGTTCACGGTGACTTACGTGGACACGGGGACGGCCCCGATACCGGCAGCCGTCCAGCCGTTGCGGGAGAATCCGGCGATGTGAGCACCCGGGAGCGGCTGATAGCCGGAGCGCTGACCGCCATCCGTACGCACGGAATCGCCGGTGTCTCGGCGCGTACCGTTGCCACGGCGGCCGGCGTCAACCAGGCGCTGGTCTTCTACCACTTCGGCAGCGTCGACGAGTTGCTCACCACCGCCTGCGAGGAGGGGAACCGCGCCAGGGTCGCCGAATACCGCGACCGGCTGGCTGCCGTGGGTTCGCTGCTCGAACTGCTGGACCTCGGGCGCGAGCTGCACGCCGAGGAGCGGCGCACGGGCAACGTGACCGTACTGGCCCAGATGCTCGCCGGCGCGCAGACCGACGAGCGCCTCGCCGGCCCGGTACGCACCGCCCTGCGGATGTGGACCGTGGAGATCGAGGCGGTGCTGGTACGGATACTCGACGGCTCACCCCTCGCGGAGCTGGCCGATCCCGCCAGCCTCGCCACGGCGGTCGCCGCCGCGTTCATCGGGCTGGAACTCTACGAGGGCGTGGACGCCCCGGCCGCCGAGGCGGCGCTCGACACGCTCGCCCGCCTCGGCACCCTGGCCGAGGTCATCGACGAGCTGGGACCGGTGGCCCGGCGGGCGGTGCTGCGCATCGCTCGCCGGGCCGCCAACAAGCGTCAGGCGACGACGCGGGACAGGCCGTAGTTCAGCGCGTCCACGAGCGCGTGCCAGCTCGCCTCCACGACGTTCTCGTGTACGCCCACGGTCGTCCAGTCCCGGCCGCCGGGCTCCGCGGTCTCCACGAGTACCCGGGTCACCGCGCCCGTGCCGTGCGAGCCCTCCAGGATCCGTACCTTGTAATCCGCCAGCTCGAACCGGGTCAGCGCCGGATAGTGCTGGACCAGCGCGGAGCGCAGCGCCTCGTCGAGCGCGTTGACCGGGCCGTTGCCCTCCGCCGTGGCGATCACCCGCTGGTCGCCCACGCGCATCTTCACGGTCCCCTCGGAGACCACCCAGCCGTCCTCGCGGTGCTCCACGATGACGCGGTAGGACTCCAGCTGGAACGGGCGCGGCACGTCGCCGAGCTCGGCGCGGACCAGCAGCTCGAAGGAGGCGTCGGCCGCCTCGAACGACCAGCCGCGCGCCTCCAGCTCCTTGACGCGGTCGGTGACACGCGACAGCGCCTGCGGCTCGCCGGCCAGGTCCAGGCCGAGCTCCCGGGACTTGAGTTCGACGCTGGCCCGGCCGGCCATCTCGGTGATGAGGATCTTCATGTCGTTGCCGACGGTGGTCGGGTCCACGTGGTTGTAGAGAGCCGGATCCACCTTGATCGCGCTCGCGTGCAGCCCCGCCTTGTGGGCGAAGGCGGCGGCCCCGACGTAGGCCTGGTGGGTGTCGGGGGCGATGTTGGCGATCTCCGCGATGGCGTGCGAGACGCGCACCATGTTCTCCAGGCAGCCCTCCGGTAGGACGGTCAGCCCGAGCTTGAGTTGGAGGTTGGCGACGACGGCGAACAGGTCGGCGTTGCCGGGGCGCTCGCCGTACCCGTTGGCCGTGCACTGGAAGTGGGTCACCCCGGCCTCGACCGCCGCCACGGTGTTGGCCACGGCGCACGAGGTGTCGTTCTGGCAGTGGATGCCGAGCTTGTCGCCGTCGACGCCGAGGCGCTGCATGAGCTCGGTGACGGCCGCGGTGATCCGGGAGGGCAGCATGCCGCCGTTGGTATCGCACATCACGACCCGCTCGGCCCCCGCCTCGAGGGCCGCCGCGGCGACCGCCGCGGTGTAGTCCGGATTGAAGCGGTACCCGTCGAAGAAGTGCTCGCAGTCGAGGAAGACGCGCCGGCCCTCGCGGCGGAAGTACGCCACACTGTCGCGTACCATCGCCAGGTTCTCTTCCTGGGTGGTGCGCAGGGCGCGCTCCACGTGCCGGATGTCCGACTTGGCGACCAGGCACACGGCCGGCGTCTCCGCGTCCAGCAGCGCCCGGATCTGCGGATCGGTCTGTACGTCCACGCCCGCCTTGCGGGTCGAGCCGAACGCGACAAAGACCGCATGACGTAGGTTGAGTTCTTTTCGGGCGCGTTCGAAGAACTCAGTGTCCTTGGGCATGGCGCCGGGCCAGCCGCCCTCGATGAATCCCACACCGAACTCGTCCAGCAGGCGGGCGACCGCCAGCTTGTCGGCGACGGAGTAGCTAATCCCCTCGCGCTGGGCCCCATCGCGAAGCGACGTGTCGAACACCTGGTAGGCCATGTCCGGATCCTCTCGGTAGCAGCAGAAGAGTTGGTAGCAACAAAAAGACCCCCCGCGGAGGTGCGGGAGGTCGGCGCGCGCAGGGAGGGGTCTGCGCGCGCTAGCTGATAATGAGTACGCAACGGCGTGTTCTCACGAAGCGAAGGATGCCACCGCCACTGGCGCGCGGCCAACCCGCCTCCCACATCCTGGACGGTTATCTGTTCTTTACATGGGGTACCCGGAAACCACAGCACTAGACCGACAGGAGGTACTGCTGTGGACAGGCCGAATCCGGAGATGTACCCGGGTACGGTGCCGACCGGGCAGCCGGAGAGCACCGAACCCCCCGGCGGGTACGCGGCGATGCCTGCCTCCGCCCCCGATCCCGCGGCCGGCGACAACGCGCCTATGGCGGGCGATGTGCCGCCGATGCGCACGCCACACACAATGTCCCGCTTCGATGCGTGGAACTACCGCGAGGACACCGATCTCGGTGACGGCGCGGAGGTGGTCGGCTTTCGGATCGAGGCGGTGGACGGGCACATCGGAAAGATCGACGAGGCGAGCACGCTCGTCGGCGACAGCTACCTCGTCGTCGACACCGGTCCGTGGATCTTCGGGAAGAAGGTCCTCCTTCCCGCCGGTACGGTCAACCACGTGGACGCGACAGAGCGGCGCGTCTATGTCGACCGTACGAAGCAACAGATCAAGGACGCGCCCGAGTTCGACCCGGACTCGTACAACTCGCCGGAGTACCGCGAAAAGCTAGCCGGGTACTACGGCGACACGTACAGCGGTCCGCACGGAGTCGTACCCGGAGCCACCGGGTACGCGGGCACCATGGTCCCGCCGCTGTCCGCCGACGCGGCCGGCTCGATGCCGGAGACGCCGCGCGATCCCAACCCGTAAGCGCACCATCCCCGTAAAGCGCACCAACCCCGTAAAGCGTACGATCGCGCGAGGGCCGGCCGGGAGCCGGTCCTCGCGTCGTCCTCATAAAGAACTAATGTCGAAGTGTGATACCCAGTCCGAGCTTCTCGACCGTCTTCAACTTCCGTGACCTGGGCGGGCATGCCACAGTGGACGGCCGGACCGTCCAGTATGGACGGCTCTACCGCTCCGACTCGCTGCACCGCATCTCCACCGAGGATGGCCAGCAGCTCGCCGCGCTCGGCGTGCGTACGGTGCTGGACCTGCGCCGGCCCAAGGAGATCGCGCGGGACGGGCGGGTACCCACCGGACTCGGCCTCGCGTACCACAACATCCATCCGGTGCACCGGGAGTGGAACCCCGGCCTGTACGACGAGACGGCCGGCCCGCACCGGTACCTCGCCGACCGGTACCTGGACATGGTCGAGGAGGGGCGCGACGGGATGGGCGCGGCGCTGCGGCTGATCGCCGACCCGGGACAGGCCCCGCTGGTCATGCACTGCTTCGCCGGCAAGGACCGCACCGGGGTACTGGCCGCGCTCACGCTGTCGCTGCTCGGCGTCGCCGAGGCCGACATCGCCGCCGAGTACTCGCTGAGCGAGGCGATGCAGGGCCAGCTGTCGCGGCGGCTGCGAGCCGAGGGCACCGTGATGGACGTACCGATGCACTTCGTGGTCTGCCCGCCGCAGGCGATGCTGCTGTTCCTCGCCGGCCTGCGTGAACGTTACGGCTCCGTGCCGGCGTACGCCGCCGCGGCCGGAGTTGGCGGTGAGCACGTAGCTTCGCTACGTGCTCACCTGCTAGACAGCGCGGCGTAGCCGCTCCTCCCGTGAGGATCAGATGTTGAGATGCTCCGCGCCCACCTCCTCAGATGACCCGGTGCACCCAGCCGTACCGGTCCTCGGCCCGGCCCCGCTGGATGTCCACGAGCTGGGTACGCAGCCGCCCGGTGACCTCGCCCGTACCGCCGTCGCCGACGGTGAACTCGCCGTCCGACCACTTCACCGTGCCGATCGGCGTGATCACGGCGGCGGTACCGCAAGCGAACGCCTCGCGCAGCCGCCCGCTCTGCGCGTCGGCCCGCCACTCCTCGAACGAGTACGGGCGCTCCACCACGGTCAGCCCGCTGTCCCTCGCGAGCGCGATCACCGAGTCCCGCGTGATGCCGCACAGGATCGTGCCGGTCAGTGGCGGCGTGACCAGCGTGCCGTCGTCGTACGCGAAGAAGACGTTCATCCCGCCCAGCTCGTCGACGTACCGGCGCTCCACCGCGTCCAGGAAGACCACCTGGTCGCAGCCGCGCTCGGCCGCCTCGGCCTGGGGCAGCAGGCTGGTCGCGTAGTTGCCACCGCACTTCGCCGCGCCGGTACCGCCCGGCGCCGCACGCGTGTAGTTGCTGGAGACCCAGACCGCGACCGGCTTGACGCCGCCCGCGAAGTACGAGCCCACCGGTGAGGCGATCACCGCGTACAGGTACTCCGCCGAGGGCCGCACGCCGAGGAACACCTCGGACGCGAACATGAACGGGCGCAGGTACAGGCTGGCGTCGTCGGAGGCGGGTATCCAGTCCCGGTCGATGGTGACCAGATGGTCCAGCGAGGCGAGGAACAGCTCGTCCGGGAGTGGCGCCATCGCCATCCGGTGTGCCGACTCACGGAAGCGCCGCGCGTTGGCGTCGGGGCGGAACATCGTCACCCCGCCGTCCGCCGCCCGGTACGCCTTCATGCCCTCGAAGATCTCCTGTGCGTAGTGCAGGACCGCCGTCGCCGGGTCGATCGAGAGCGGGGCGCGCGGCTCGACCCGGGCGTCGTACCAGCCCTTCCCGTCCGAGTACCGGATCGTGACCATGTGGTCCGTGAAGATCCGGCCGAAGCCCGGGTTGGCCAGCAGCGCGTCGCGTTCGACCGGGGAGACCGGTGCGGGATGGCGACGGATCTCGAAGTCGAGCATGGTGCCGGTGTTACTCATCGCGGTGTCCTCCATACACGATGACGGGCCTGCCTTTGAAAAACTTACCCCGAACGCTCGTTCAGCGGTGATCCAAGCCACGCATGCCCCCGGCCCGTACATGAAAAGGGCGCGCGACCCGTGCCGCGCGCCCTCCCGTACCTGTGTGTCAGTGGGAAGCTTCCGCGAGGCGGTCGCCGACTTCGGCGGTCCGCAGCGGCTGTCCTGGCGTACGCCCGGCAAGCTCGGCCGCGACCGCCCGGGATACTCGCTCACCCTCCTCGGGGTAGCCGAGGTGGTCGAGCAGCAGCGAGACGGACAGCACCGCGGCGACGGGGTCCGCCACGCCCTGGCCCGCGATGTCCGGCGCGGAGCCGTGCACCGGCTCGAACATCGAGGGGTAGCGCCGCTCCGGGTTGATGGAACCGCTGGCGGCGAGGCCGATGCCGCCGCTGACGGCGGCCGCGATGTCGGTGAGGATGTCGCCGAAGAGGTTGTCGGTGACGATCACGTCGTACCGCTGGGGCTGCGTCACCATGAACATCGCGGCGGCATCGATGTGCTGGTACTCCGTGGCGATGTCCGGGTGCTCGGCGGCGACCTCGGCGAAGGTACGCGCCCAGAGCCCGCCCGCGTGGGCCAGCACGTTCGTCTTGTGGACGAGGGTCACCTTGCGCCGCTCGCGCCGCGACGCGCGGGCGAACGCGTCCCGGATCACCCGCTCCACCCCGTGCCGCGTGTTGAGGCTCTCCTCGGTCGCGACCTCGGCGGCGGTGCCCTTGTGCATGACGCCGCCCGCGCCCGCGTAGAGACCCTCGGTGCCTTCGCGCACCACGATCAGGTCGATCTCGTTGGCCTTGACCGCGCCGAGCGGGCCGGCGGTACCGGGCCACAGCCGCGACGGGCGCAGGTTGACGTACTGGTCGAAGTCGAACCGCAGGCGCAGCAGCAGGCCGCGCTCCAGCACCCCCGGCGGCACGCTCGGGTCGCCGACCGCGCCGAGCAGGATCGCGTCGAAGCGGGTCAGCTCGTCGAGGACGGAGTCGGGCAGCACCTCGCCGGTGCGGTTGTAGCGCGCCGCGCCCAGGTCGAAGGTGACGGTCTCGACATCGGGCAGCACCGCGTCGAGGACCTTCAGGCCCTGTTCGACAACTTCGGTGCCGATCCCGTCGCCGGGTACCACCGCGATCCGCGCCACGAAAACCCCTCCACCCAGAGATCTACCTAGGGAACGTTAAGTCATCGTCCTATAAGACGATACGCGGGTCCCACTTTACGGGACGCACAATCGACGGGTTGCGCCATGGCGGTACCGGCGACGGCGGGTGGCGCGACCGGCGAGTGAGACTTTCACAGAGACCTCACAGGAACAAGTCAGGGCGGTCCCACCTGTACTGCATAGCGTCATCACCATGAACGCGGAGCGAATCATCGCCAGGCACCGCACCCAGGTGATGGGTACCAATATCTCCTTCAGCATCTTCGCGCCGGCCGATCTGAATCGGCGCGACATCGGCGAGGCGCTCGGCGCGGCCGTCGCCGAATTGCGCGCCGTCGACGCGGCCTTCAGCCCGTACCGCCAGCGTTCTCTCGTCAGCTTGGTACGCCGGGGCGAATTGGCACCGGGCAACTACCCGCCGCCGCTCGTGGACGTACTCACCCGTGCCGCCGCGATGAGAGCAGCCACCGATGGCTGGTTCGACGTATGGGCGCCGCCGGGCGGCTTCGACCCGAGCGGACTCGTGAAGGGCTGGGCCGTGGATCGGGCCGGTACCTTGCTGCGCCTCGCCGGCATCGCGGATTTCACCATCTGGGCGGGCGCGGACCGGCTCTCGTACCGGGACCGCACCAGCGAAGCGTTCGCCCTCTCGGGCACCTCGTACCCGCGCCACGGCCTGCCGCGGGTGGTCGACCCGCACACCGGCGGCCCAGCGCACTCCCGCGGACCGGCCGGCGTGGCCGGTCCGGAACTGAGCAATGCCAACGCATACGCGGTCGCGCTCAACGCGATCGGCGAGCCGGGCCTGTCCTGGTTCCCAACCCTGGACGGCTACCGCGCGGTGCTCGTGGACGGCCGGCCGGCGGCGCACGAACGCCGGCTGCAGTCCGCCTAGCGCGACTAGTCGTCCAGCAGGTCCACTGTGGACGATGCGGTGGCGCCGACCGCCTCGGCCACCTTGGCGAGCAGGTCGACGGGGACGGCTGAGTCGACGGTCAGCGTCATCAGCGCCTCGCCGCCGGCGGCCCGCCGGGCGACCTGCATGGCCGCGATGTTGACGCCGCTGCCACCGAGGATCGTGCCCACGGTACCGACGACGCCCGGCCGGTCCGTGTACCGGAAGAACATGAGTACGCCCTCGGCCGCCAGGTCCAGTTCGAAACCGTCCACTTCGGTCAGTTTGACGGTGCCACCGCTGCGGGTACCGGCGACGCTGATGCTACGGCCGTCGGGCAGCGCGCCCTTCAGCAGGACGAGGTTGGCCTGTTCGATCGACTCGGAGACGGCGGTCAGCCCCACCTCCACGCCGCGGTCGGCGGCCAGGTGCGGCGCGTTCACGTAGGTCACCTGGTCCTCAACGACATCCGCGAACAAACCCTTGGTCGCGGCGAGCCGCAGTACCGAGACGTCGTTGGCCACCACCGAGCCGCGCACCTCGACGTCGACCGTCGACGCGACGCCGCCGGCGACCGCGGTGAATACCCGACCCAGCCGCTCCGCGAGCGGCAACAGCGGCCGTACGTCCTCAGCCACCACGCCACCGGCCTGTACGTTCGCCGCGTCCGGTACGAACTCCCCCTGCAGGGCGAGCTTCACGCTGCGCGCGACGGCGAGCCCCGCCTTGTCCTGAGCCTCCACAGTGGAGGCTCCCAGGTGCGGTACGGCCACCACGTTGTCGAACTCGAACAGCGGTGACGTAGTACACGGCTCCTTCGCGAACACGTCCAGCCCGACCGCGGCCACCCGGCGCTGCGCCACCGCCTCGGCGAGCGCCTGCTCGTCGATGAGCCCGCCGCGCGCCGCGTTGACGATGCGTACCGTCGGCTTGACCAGGCGCAGCTCCTTCGCGCCGATCAGCCCCACGGTCTCCGGGGTCTTCGGCAGGTGGATCGAGATGAAGTCCGACTCGCGCAGCAGCTCCTCCAGCCCCACCAGGCGTACCCCGAGTTGGGCGGCGCGCGCCGGCTGCACGTACGGGTCGTACGCGATCAGCCGCGTGCCGAAGGCCGCCATCCGCTGGGCGAACAGCACGCCGATACGGCCCAGCCCGACCACGCCGACCGTCTTGCCCTGGACCTCCACGCCGGTGAAGTGGGACCGCTTCCACTCGCCCCGCTTCAGCGACGCGGCCGCCGGTACCGTGTGCCGCGCGGTGGCCAGCAACAGCGTCACGGCCTGCTCGGCGGCGGAGACGATGTTGGAGGTGGGCGCGTTGACCACCATGACGCCCCGCGCGGTGGCCGCGGGTACCTCGACGTTGTCCAGGCCGACCCCGGCCCGCGCGATCACCCTCAGCCTGGGCGCCGCGGCGATCGCCTCGGCGTCGATCTGGGTAGCGCTACGCACAATGACCGCGTGGGCCTCCGCGAGCGCGGCGAGCAACGCGGGGCGGTCGGTGCCGTCTACGTGGCGTACCTCGAAGTCAGTTGCGAGCAGATCGATGGCGGCGGGGGCCAGGTCTTCGGAGACCAGTACGACGTGAGTCACCGTATCCTCAGTGTCTGCGGGCATGCGGGGGGCGGGGCATGCATCATGGACGATCCCCGACCGGGGGCGGCCGGGCATCCTCGATGGTACGGGCCCCTACCCCGACAGCAGAGCGTGACGGCCCTCACGTCCCCGGCTCGGCTACCCCGTTCACTGCTCGCTTGCGGCGCGGCGTGCGCGCGCGGGCCACCGGAATTGGCACGACCGGCGCGGCGCGGTTGATCGGTGTTTCAAGGCGTACGCCCGCCGGGAAGCGCCGCTCGACCTGGCGGAAGCTCTCCGCCTCGGTGATGAGTACGTCCAGCACGCGCTCCAGCGCGAGCGAGGACAGCGGCGGGTACACCCGCTCGCGCGGGGGTAGCAGCCCGGGTTCCAGCGCTCCCTGGGTGTGCATGAACTCGCCGATGTCCTCCCGTACCGCGGGCAGGCAGACCGGCGAGTGGTAGAGCACGTTGAGCGCCTGCAGCCGCATGTCGCGCACGTGGCTGTCGCCCTTGTCCTCGTGGAAGTGCGGGTTGCGGGTCTCGATCTGGCGCACCGACACCGAACTCGCCATCACCTCGGGGTGCGGCGAATCGACCACGCCGCCGAACTGCTCGAAGAGGTCGACGAACTCGAACGGCTCCACCGCGAAGCCGCCCGCGAGCCGCATGCGCAGGCCCAGATCGAGGGTGAGCGCGTGCTCGCCCGCGTTGCCCGTGGTGACCACCTCCGTGCCGAAGCCCGAGTACTCGGCGATGAGCCGGTTGAGGAAGTGGTTGGTCACCTCGGAGGCGCGCCCCTTGCGGCTGAAGAACAGCCGGCCGTCGCGCATCTTGGGCTTGGAGTGCCAGGAGATCCGGACCATCGCGTACGGGCTGTCGGCGAGGTGCAGGCCGGCCGCGAACGCCTTGCAGTACTCGTTCACCGCACCCGGTACGTAGTTATCTGCGTCGATGAATCCGGCGTACTTGCGACCGGTGAGCGCGGCGAGCGCGAGGCCCACCAGCATCGCCTCGCCCTTGCCCGTACGGACCAGGCCGTCCTCGTCGATCACCTCCGGCATGCCGGCGGACTTCAACGCCGCGGCGAGCCCAGGATCGCGTTGATGGATCGTGAGCGCGGGGCGCCCGGCGAGGCGACAGAACTGCTCGACCGTCTGCTCCTCGATCTGGTACCGGTCCACCGGCGCCCGTGAGCTGTTCGAAACGAGAACGATCAAGCAATCGTGCGGAATTCCAGAGAGCACGCCCTCAATTACCCTGCGTGTCTCGTTCATGCAGGGAATTACGATAACCAATTCACGTTCGATCGCTCTGATCGCGTCCGTTGACACAAGCTGGCTGGTCCAGGCGTGATCAACGAGTTCGTCCAGGTGTGCGGCCCCCGAATCGAGCTCAATGACACGCTGAAGCTCGTGGATACGGACCGCACCAAAACGCTCAGTTAGGTGCGCATGCTCCAGACGCATGCGTCGAAGGTACCCGCGAAAGGTCAGAACTGCGTGACGAACGACGTCACCTCATCACGCCAACTGACCGCCTTGCCAGGTCGCGCGCTACCCGTAACACATTGATAACGCACAAATAACCTTTGGGTGGCCGCACTGTCACGTACGGCCACCCTTAGTGGTCACGCCGTTTCGGTGATCGGCCGATCCACCCAGCTCATCATTCCGCGCAGCTTCCGGCCGACATCCTCGATCGGGTGCGCCGCCGACTCCTCGCGCCACTTGGTGAAGTTGGGGCGACCGGCGTCGTCCTCAGCCATCCACTCCCGGGCGAAATCGCCATTCTGGATCTCGGAGAGGATCTTGCGCATCTCGTCCTTGACCCGGCCGTCGATGACGCGCGGGCCGCGGGAGTAGTCGCCGTACTCGGCGGTGTCCGAGACGCTGTACCGCATCCGCGCGATGCCGCCCTCGTACATGAGGTCGACGATCAGCTTCAGCTCGTGCAGGCACTCGAAGTACGCGATCTCCGGCGCGTACCCGGCCTCGGTGAGCACCTCGAACCCGGTCTGTACCAGCGCCGAGGCGCCACCGCACAGCACCGACTGCTCGCCGAAGAGGTCGGTCTCGGTCTCCTCCTTGAAGGTGGTCCGGATGGCGCCCGCCCGGGTGCCGCCGATCCCCTTCGCGTACGCCAGCGCAAGCGCGAACGCGTTGCCGGTCGCGTCCTGCTCCACCGCCACGAGAACCGGTACGCCCTTGCCGTCGACGAACTGCCGGCGCACCAGGTGGCCCGGGCCCTTCGGGGCGACCATGGCCACGTCGATGTCGGCCGGCGGGGTGATCAGGCCGTACCGGATGTTCAGGCCGTGCCCGAAGAACAGCGCCTTGCCAGGCGCCAGGTTCGGCTCGATGTCGGCCGCGTAGATCTTGCGCTGCGCGGTGTCCGGCGCCAGCACCATGATCAGGTCGGCCCACGCGCTGACCTCAGCCGGAGTGCCGACGGCCAGCCCCTGCTCCTGCGCCTTCACCCGGCTCTTCGAGCCCTCCGGCAGGCCGATGCGGACCTCCACGCCCGAGTCGCGCAGCGACAGCGCGTGGGCGTGGCCCTGGCTGCCGTACCCGATCACGGCGACCTTCTTGGCGGCGACGAGCGACAGGTCCGCGTCGTCGTCGTAGTAGACCTCGGCGGTCATGACTTCTCAGTACTCCCTCAGGCAATTGGACGAACGCTGGCTGTGCGCCGCATCGTCAGGCTACGCGGCGCTCCGAAGCGCTGGGCCGGTGATGGACCGCGAACCACGGCCGATGGCGACCATGCCGGATTGCACCATTTCCTTGATACCGTACGGCTCCAGGTCGCGGAGCAGGGCATCCAGCTTGTCGGCCGTACCCGTAGCCTCGATCGTGAGCGTGTCCGGGGCGACGTCCACGACGCGCGCCCGGAACAGGTTGACGGTCTCCAGCACCTGCGACCGGATCGGCCGGTCCGCCCGTACCTTGACCAGCAGAAGTTCGCGCTGGACGCTCGTGTTCGCCTCCAGCTCAACGATCTTCAGTACGTTCACCAGCTTGTTGAGCTGCTTGGTCACCTGCTCCAGCGGCGACTCGTCGGCGTTGACGACGATCGTGATCCGGGAGACCTCGGGGTGCTCGGTCTCGCCGACCGCGAGCGAGTCGATGTTGAAACTGCGCCGGGAGAACAGCTGCGCGACCCGGGCGAGTACCCCCGGCTTGTTCTCCACCAGCACAGACAAAGTGTGGATACTCACAGGTCGTCCTCTTCGAAGTTGGGCCGCACGCCCCGCGCGAACATGATTTCGTCGTTGCTCGTGCCGGCCGCGACCATCGGCCAGACCATGGCGTCCTTGCCGACGACAAAGTCGATCACGACCGGCGAGTCGTCGATGGCCATCGCCGCCTCGATCGCCTTGTCGACGCCGTCCTTGCTTTCGCAGCGCATCCCCACGCACCCCAGCGCCTCCGCCAGCTTCACGAAGTCGGGGATGCGGTGCTTGTGGGTACCCAGGTCCGTGTTGGAGTAGCGCTCGCCGTAGAAGAGCGTCTGCCACTGCCGCACCATGCCCAGGTTGCCGTTGTTGATGACGGCCACCTTGATCGGGATGCCCTCCAGCGCGCAGGTGGCGAGCTCCTGGTTGGTCATCTGGAAGCAGCCGTCGCCGTCGATCGCCCAGACCGTGGCGTCCGGCCGGCCCACCTTGGCGCCCATCGCGGCCGGTACCGAGTAGCCCATGGTGCCGAGGCCGCCGGAGTTCAGCCAGGTGCCCGGCTTCTCGTACGAGATGAACTGGGAGGCCCACATCTGGTGCTGGCCGACGCCGGCCACGTAGATCGCCTCCGGGCCGGCGATCTCGCCGAGCCGCTTGATGACGTACTGCGGCGCCAGCGTGCCGTCGGTCGGCTCCTCCCAGCCCAGCGGGTACCGCTCGCGCATGTCGTTCAGCGTGCGCCACCACTCGCCCAGGTCGGCCTGGTGGCCCGCGCCGTGCTCGACGCCGATCGCGTTGACCAGTTCGTCGATGACGAACCGCGCGTCGCCGACGATCGGCACGTCCGCGGTGCGGTTCTTGCTGATCTCAGCCGGATCGATGTCCGCGTGGATGATGGCCGCGTTGGGGGCGAAGCTGTCCAGCTTGCCGGTGACCCGGTCGTCGAAGCGCGCGCCCAGCGCGATGATCAGGTCGGCCCGCTGCAGCGCGTACACCGCGGTCACCGAGCCGTGCATGCCGGGCATGCCCACGTGCTGCGGGTGCGAGTCCGGGAACGCGCCGCGGGCCATCAGCGTCGTGATCACCGGGATGCCGGTCAGCTCGGCCAGCCGTCGCAGCGACGCCGAGGCCCCGGCCTTCAGCACGCCGCCGCCCACGTAGAGGACCGGCCGGCGGGCGCCGACCATCAGCTTGGCGGCCTCCCGGATCTGCTTGCCGTGCGGGTGCAGCGTGGGTCGGTAGCCCGGCAGGTCGAGGGTGGGCGGCCAGGAGAAGGCGGTACGCCCCTGCAGCACGTCCTTCGGCACATCCACCAGTACCGGCCCCGGGCGCCCGGTCGAGGCGAGGTGGAACGCCTCGGCGAGGACCCTCGGCAGCTCCTCGCCGTGCTGCACGAGGTAGTTGTGCTTGGTGATCGGCACGGTGATACCGGCGATGTCGGCTTCCTGGAACGCGTCTGAGCCGATCGCGCCGCTGGGCACCTGTCCGGTGATCGCGACGATGCCGACGGAGTCCATGTACGCGTCCGCGATCGGGGTCACCAGGTTGGTGGCGCCCGGCCCGGATGTCGCCATGCAGACGCCGACCCGGCCGGTGGCCTGCGCGTACCCGGTGGCGGCGTGGCCGGCACCCTGCTCGTGGCGCACCAGGATGTGCCGGACCGCGGAGTCGAACAGCGGGTCGTACGCGGGCAGGATCGCCCCGCCCGGAATGCCGAACACCACGTCTACGCCGAGCGCCTCAAGCGAACGGACCAGCGCGCTGGCGCCGGTCATCTCCTCGGCGACGATCTTGGCCCGCGCGGCGGACGGCGCCTGCGCGGCTGGCGCGGGTGCGGCGCCTGTCGCTACTGCCGTCGCCGACCCGCTTGCGCGGTGGGCGAGGGTCTCGGGTGTCGGTCTGGTCATGTCGGGCCTGCCTCGCAGTTCTCGATGTGGCTCGCGGTCGGGTTACGGTGCCAGAGCAACAAAAAAGCCCGCGTGCTAGACGCACGGGGCTTGCGCACTCTCAGGGGTGAGAGTGCGCCTAGGTAAGTACTCGGCCGAACCGGTTCGCGGACATGGGCTAAGCCTGACGCATCTCACGCTCCGAGTCAACTTGTCCCAAATTCTGAACGCTCGGTAAGGCGCCGCGGGCCCGCCACCCCGCGGTGACCGGCGCCCATCGCGGTACCCTGATGAAATGCCTGAGCTGCGGTCGAAGACCTCCACACACGGTCGCACCATGGCCGGCGCGCGCGCTCTGTGGCGTGCCACCGGCATGACGGACGCCGATTTCGGCAAGCCGATCGTCGCCATCGCGAACAGCTTTACCCAGTTCGTACCCGGCCATGTCCACCTCAAGGACCTGGGGCAGCTCGTCGCCGGGGCGGTAGCGGAGGCCGGTGGGGTCGGCCGCGAGTTCAACACGATCGCCGTCGACGACGGCATCGCGATGGGCCACGGCGGCATGCTCTACTCGCTGCCGAGCCGGGAGCTGATCGCGGACGCCGTCGAGTACATGGTCAACGCGCACTGCGCCGACGCCCTCGTCTGCATCTCCAACTGCGACAAGATCACGCCAGGCATGCTGATCGCCGCGCTGCGGCTGAACATCCCCACGGTCTTCGTCTCCGGCGGCCCGATGGAGGCCGGCAAGACCGTGGCGATCGAGGGCGTCGTGCACTCCCGCATCGACCTGATCGACGCGATGATCGCCTCCTCCAACGACTCGGTCACCGACGACCAGCTCGGCCAGATCGAGCGCTCCGCGTGCCCCACCTGCGGCTCCTGCTCCGGCATGTTCACGGCCAACTCGATGAACTGCCTGACCGAGGCGATCGGGCTGTCCCTGCCGGGCAACGGCTCCACGCTCGCCACCCACGCGCACCGCAAGGCGCTGTTCGAGCGGGCCGGGCACGTCGTCGTCGATCTCGCCAAGCGCTACTACGACGGCGACGACGAATCGGCGCTGCCCCGGTCGATCGCGAACCGGCACGCCTTCGAGAACGCCATGGCGCTCGACGTGGCGATGGGCGGCTCCACCAACACCGTGCTGCACCTGCTCGCCGCGGCGCGCGAGGCCGGCCTCGACTTCGGGGTGGCCGACATCGACGCGGTGTCCCGGCGGGTACCGTGCCTGTCCAAGGTCGCGCCGTCCTCGACGTACCACATGGAGGACGTACACCGCGCCGGTGGCATCCCGGCCATCCTCGGCGAGCTGGACCGCGCCGGACTGCTGCACCGCGACGTCGTCACCGTACATTCCTCCACTGTGGACGAGTGGCTGTCCACATGGGACATACGAGGGGGCGACGCCTCGCCCGAGGCGGTCGAGCTGTTCCACGCCGCCCCCGGCGGGGTGCGTACCACCGAGCCGTTCTCGACCGCCAACCGCTGGGACCGGCTGGACACGGATGCGACGGGCGGGTGCATCCGGGACGCCAAGCACGCGTACACCGCCGATGGCGGCCTCGCCATCCTGTTCGGCAACCTCGCTCCCGAGGGCGCGGTCGTGAAGACCGCCGGCGTACCGGAGGAGGTGTGGCACTTCACCGGACCCGCGCGCGTGTACGAGTCGCAGGAGGCCGCGGTCTCCGGGATCCTCGCCAACGAGGTACGCGCGGGCGACGTCGTGGTCATCCGGTACGAGGGACCCAAGGGCGGGCCGGGCATGCAGGAGATGCTGTACCCGACCTCGTTCCTCAAGGGCCGCGGGCTCGGCAAGGCGTGCGCCCTGGTGACCGACGGGCGCTTCTCCGGCGGCACCAGCGGCCTGTCGATCGGGCACATCTCGCCGGAGGCGGCGAGCGGCGGCCTGATCGCGCTCGTCGAGGAGGGCGACCCGATCGAGATCGACATCCCGACGCGGTCGCTGCGCCTCGCCGTACCCGATGACGTACTGGAGGCCCGGCGGGTCGCGCAGGAGAAGCGGGAACACCCGTACACGCCGGCCGACCGGGTACGCCCGGTCTCGGCGGCGCTGCGCGCGTACGCCTCCATGGCCACGAGCGCCAGCGACGGCGCGTACCGGCGCGTACCTGATTAGGATTGAGTCCTCCGCGACTGGCGCGTTGAGGTGGAACCGACCACCGGGAAGCGACACGTAGCGGCGCCGTGCGCCTGGGTGCCGTGCTGAACCGCGAGGGAGCACAGTCATGCACGAGCCACCCATCCCACACCTGGCCGCCGCCGACCCCGAGCTCGCCCAGCTCATCGAGGCGGAGGCGCAGCGGCAGCACGACAAGCTGCGGATGATCCCGTCGGAGAACTACGTGTCGGCCGCGGTCCTCGAGGCCACCGGCACGCTGCTGACCAACAAGTACTCGGAGGGGTACGCAGGCAAGCGGTACTACGAGGGCCAGCAGCTCATCGACCCGATCGAGACGCTGGCCGCGCGGCGCGCCGAGGCCCTGTTCGGGGTGGACCACGCCAACGTCCAGCCGTACTCCGGCTCGCCCGCCAACCTCGCGATCTACCTCGCGTTCATGACCCCGGGCGACACGTTCCTCTCCCTGGAACTGGCGCACGGTGGCCACCTCACGCACGGCTCCCCGGTCTCCGCCACCGGCAAGTGGTTCCGGCCCGTCCACTACGGCGTGGGCCGGGAGACCGGGCGGATCGACCTCGACCAGGTACGCGACAAGGCGCGCGCGGAGCGGCCAAAGTTGATCTTCTGCGGCGGTACCGCCATTCCCCGCACGATCGACTTCCCCGCCTTCGCCGAGATCGCCCACGAGGTCGGCGCCCTGCTCGTCGCGGACATCGCGCACATCGCGGGCCTGATCGCCGGCGGCGCGCACCCGTCACCCGTCGGGTACGCCGACATCATCTCCACCACCACGCACAAGACGCTTCGCGGGCCGCGCGGCGCCATGCTGATGACTACGGCCGAGCACGCCACCGCCATCGACAAGGCGGTCTTCCCCGGCCTGCAGGGCGGCCCGCACGACCACACCACGGCGGGCATCGCGGTAGCGCTGCACGAGGCGGCCCAGCCTGCCTTCCGCAGCTACGCCCAGCAGATCGTGGCGAACGCGAAGGCGCTCGCGACGGCGCTCACGGCCCGCGGTTTCGACCTGGTATCCGGCGGTACCGACAACCACCTGATCCTGATCGACCTCACCAGCAAGGGCATCGAGGGCAAGCCGGCCGCCAAGGCGCTGGACCGGGCCGGCATCGAACTGAACTTCAACACGGTGCCGTTCGACCCGCGCAAGCCGTGGAGCCCGTCGGGCATCCGGCTCGGTACCCCCGCGATCACCACCCGCGGGCTGACCGAGGAGCACATGCCCCAGGTCGCCCACTGGATGGACGAGGCGATCGCGTCGGCCGTCGCCGCCGATGACGCGGCGCTGGACAAGATCGCCGGAGAGGTGAGCGACCTGCTCGCCGGCTTCCCCATGCCCGGCTACGCCAGCGCCTGACGCGCGCCGATATCGGGAATCTTGGCGGTTGAGGCACCGGATGCGGTGCCTCAGCCGCCAAGATTGCGTTTGCTTTACCCGCCGGCGATCGACGGCAGGATCTGGATCTCCGCATCAGCTGGGATGGCCGTGTCCTGACCCGCCAGGACCCGGCAATCCTCGCCGTTGACGTAGACGTTGACGTACTGGCGCAGCTCGCCCTGTTCGTCGCGGATGCGCCGCTCCAGCCGCGGCCACCGGGTCGCCACCTCGTCGAGTACCGCGCCGAGGGTGCCGCCCGCCACGTCCAGCCTGCCGGCGCCACCGGCCTCGCCGCGCAGCACCCCGGGCAGTACGACCGTCGCGCTCATGATCAGCTCCGCGCTAGACCTGAGCGGCGCGTACGCACAGCACGTCGGGCAGGTGCGCCGCGACCTGGGACCACGAGTCGCCCTCGTCCCGGCTCGCGTAGACCTCCCCGGACCGGCTGCCGAAGTAGACGCCAGCGGTATCGGCGTCGTCGGCGCACATCGCGTCGCGCAGTACGGACGGGTAGAACGGATCGGTGGGCAGCCCGTCGGTCAACGCCTCCCAGGTCTGGCCGGCGTCCCCCGAGCGGTAGACGGCGCAGCGCTTGCCGGGCGGGAACCGCTCACCGTCGGCCTGCAGCGGGAAGTTGTAGATCACGCCGCTGCGATGCGGATGCGCGACCATCGCGAAGCCGAAGTCGCTCGGCAGCCCGTCGGCGATCGACTGCCAGGTCGTCCCGCCGTCGTCGGAGCGGTAGACGCCGTGGTGATTCTGCGCGTAGAGCCGGTCCGGGTCGGCCGGGTCGCGAGCCACCTTGTGTACGCACTGCCCGTACTCCGGCCAGGGGTCGGGCATGAAGTAGGCCTTGATGCCGGTGTTGCTCGCGGTCCACGAGCCACCGCCGTCCGTGCTGCGGTAGACACCGCCCGACGACAGCGCGATGAGTATCGAGTCGGTATCGGTCGGGTGTGGCAGCACCGTGTGGAAGGCCTGCCCACCGTAGCCGGCGCCCCACTGCTCGCGGTGCGGATGGTCCCAGAGTCCCTCGACCATCTCGTAGCTGCGGCCACCGTCGTCGGAGATGAACAGCCCCGCCGGTTGGGTGCCGGCGTAGACCCGGTCGGGCTGGCTCGCGGGACCGGGTGCAAGCTGCCAGACCCGCTCAAGGGCCTTGCCGGTGCGCTCGGGGAAGGCGACCGGCGCGTGCTCGGCCTCCTGCCAGGTGGTGCCCAGGTCGTCGCTGATGCTCACGCTCGGACCGAAGTGGGAGCTGGTCGTCCCGACCAGCAGGCGCGGTGTGCCGCGTCGCTTGTCGATCGCGACCGCGTAGATGCCGGTCATGGCGAAGTGCGGACCGGACAGGTCCCAGGACTTCCGGTCGTCGTCGCTGCGGGCCAGAAAGAGCCCCTTGCCTGTGCCGATGGCGAGAAGTGTGCCCATCGCTATCGCTCCTCAGCTCGAATCACCCCGGCAGTATGCGCCCTCCCTGCGACACTCCGGCGGACCCCCACGGCGTCGTCCGCGCCGCTGCACTCCGGTGCGCCAGGCCCCACGCGGACGGCGGATGCGAGGATGGCGCGGTGACACGGGTCAAGTTCCGGCATAGCGCCGCCATCTCGATCGCCGCGCTGGTCGCCTTCTTCGGGGCACTGCCCCTGGCCGGCGCCCGCTGGTACCTGGCGCCGATCTTGCTGGTACCCGTCGCCATCGGCTTCTGGGGCTGGCGCGCCGGTACCGACGCGGACTCGTCCGGAGTCACGGTCCGGGCGCTGTTCGGGAGCCGGCGGCTGCCCTGGCGCCAGATCACCGGCTTCGTCCACGTCAACCGCCGGGTGCGCGCCACGCTCGTGGGCGGCGCGACGGTGCCGCTGCCCGCGGTCACGCCCGACGACCTGAACCGGCTCCTCGAAGCGAGCGGTCAACAAGAGGCGAGCGGTCAACAAGAGGCGCCTCAGTAGCCGTCGCGCACCACGTTGATCAGCGGCTCGCCCCGTACGTAGCGGCGGATCTGCTCCCCAGCAAGCCGGTACCCGCGCGGGAACACGTTACGTACCGAGCCGGCCACGTGCGGCGTCAGCAGGAAGTTCGGCATCGTCCACAGTGGATGATCCTGGGGCAGTGGCTCGGGGTCGGTGACGTCCACTGCGGCGGACAGCCGCCCGGTCGCCAGCTCGTTCGTCAGCGCCTCGGTATCCACAACCGGCCCGCGTGCCCCGTTCACCAGCAGCGCACCGTCCCGCATCCGGGCGAGGAACGCGGCGTCCACCAGGCCGCGGGTCTCGGTGGTCAGCGGTACGAGCAGCACCACGACATCCGCCTCGGGCAGCAGGTCGGGCAGGTCCCCCACCGGCTGTACCCCGGGCCGGGCGGTACGCGCGACGCGGGTGACGGATACCTCGAAGGGCTCGAGCCTGGCGGCGAGCGCCTCGCCGATCGCACCGGAGCCGACGATCAGCACCCGCTTGCCGGCCAGCTCGTCGGTCGGCGTGTAGGCACCCTGCGACCACCGCCGGGCCGCCTGGTCCCGGATGAACGCGGGGAAGGCACGCAGGTGGGCCAGGATCGCCGCGACCGCCCACTCCGAGGTGGAGGAGGAGTGCACG
Organism: Rugosimonospora sp.; assembly: GCA_051986465.1. Lineage (GTDB taxonomy): Bacteria > Actinomycetota > Actinomycetes > Mycobacteriales > Micromonosporaceae > DATEJJ01. Next base: position 19,802 of record JBPYFB010000011.1, on the reverse strand, counting down.
CCGCGTGCGTCGCACAGCGTCACGGTGGCCGCCAGCCGACCGGCCCACGCGTCGGCGCCCGCCGAGAGCAACTGCACGACGCGCAGCGCGGTGAACTTGCCGGCCAGCGCGACCGCGAGGCCGGTGGACAGGAAGGGCGGTACCCAGAACTCGACCTCGGCCGGATCGTCGGGCAGCGGGTCCTCTGGCGAGCGAAGCACGTCCACCGTGACGGACGGGGGCAGGTCGCCCAGTAGCCGGACACCTTCGTTGTGCGCGATCCATACCTTCACGGATACCGACGATATCCATGGTCGTCCGGGCCGCTCGCCGGGAGGGCGGCCGCTCCCCAAGAGGGCGGGCCCGGCCCGGATAGGCTGGGGCGCGTGACCCCTGCCGGGATTCGATCGTTGATCTCGCGCGCGCGACCCTGCCGCCCCTTGGTTCTCGGCGCTGGCCTGGCCGCCGCCGCGGCGGTGCTCGCCGCCTGCAGCTTCGGTCCGCCGCCGCCCGACCAGTCCGGGGCACCGCCACGGCTGCCCAGCCCGTCGGCCACGTCGGCGGGGGCGCCGGACGCCGTGGAGACGACGGTGGACGTCCTCGCGAAGCACCTGAGCGTGCCATGGGGCATCGCCTTCCTACCCGACCGCGCCGCTCTCGTCACAGAACGTGACTCCGGCAGGCTCCTCAAGGTCGGCCCCGACCCGGGTCCGGACGGGCTCACCGTCACCACCGCGCAAACCATCAGCCAGGCGGTACCCGGCGGTGAGGGCGGGCTGCTGGGCATCGCGGTCTCGCCGAACTACAAGACCGATCAGACGATCTTCATCTACTACTCGACGGCGAAGGACAACCGGATCGCGTCGCTGAAGGTCGGCGGCACACCGACGCCGATCGTCACGGGGATACCGCACGGTGCCGGCGACAATGGCGGCGCGCTCGCGTTCGGACCCGACGGCGACCTGTACGCCGGCACCGGCGACGCCACCAACCGGGCGGCCGCGCAGGACCGGGCCAACCTCGCCGGGAAGGTGCTGCGGATGACGGCCGCGGGCAAGCCGGCGCCGGGCAACCCGTACGGCACGCTCGTCTACAGCCTCGGGTACCGCAACGTACAGGGGCTCGCCTGGGACGCCGGGAAGCGGCTCTACGTGACCGACTCGGGAGCGGACGGCTGGAACGAGCTGGACACCGCCACGTCCGGCGGCAACTACGGCTGGCCGGCGGTGGACGGGACCGCACACAACGCGAAGTACACCGACCCGGTCGTGCAGTGGCAGTCGGCCGAGGCGTCCTGCTCAGGCCTCGCGGTCAGCCAGCACCTGCTCGTCACGGCGTGCCTGCGCGGTACCCGCCTGTACGCGATGCAGTTGACCAACGCGGGCGGCGTCCTCGGCGCACCACAGCCGGTCCTCGAAGGCAAGTACGGCCGCCTGCGCACGGTGGTGAACGCGCCGGACGGGTCGCTGTGGGTGACGACCTCCAACAAGGACGGCCAGGGCACGCCCGGGCCCGACGACGACCAGATCCTGCGGATCGTACCGGCCGGCAGCGCGGGAGCGTTGAGCTAGCGGCCCGGTCGCGCCGCCCACCTGGTACTTCGAGCGCCAAAGGGCATGCCGGCGCGATATCGGGTACAGATTAGGGGTGTCCGATCACCTCGCCACGCTGAACCTCCCCGGTCGGCTCTCCCAGCTCATGGGCAGGGTCGAGCACTGGGTGGCGCGAGCCTTCGACACCGTTCGGGGCCACCACCTGGGGCGCCGTACCGGCGTCGGGCTGGCCATGATCGTGGTCACGCTCGCCGGCTGCAGCCTCGGCCTGTTGCTGGGCGGCCGCACCCACAACGACGTCGGGCCGTTCTCGGCCGTCTTCTCCGTGACCCCGTCGGTGACCGGCGGGACAGATGTGGAGATACCACCACTGGGCTCGCTGCACATCCGCAGCCACGACGGGCCGGCACACCTGACCGTGGCGCTGCAGAACCTGGACCAGAAGCGCACGCTCGCGCTGGCCAATGACCCCAACGGGCTGTCCAAGCTGAGCCAACACGCGGTCGTCGACGTCGAGCGGGGCGTCACCAAGCTGGTCCTGCAGGCCGCCGGCGCGGCGATCCTCGGTGCGCTCGCGCTGTCCGCGCTGATCTTCCGCAACATGCGCCGGGTGGCGATCTGTGGCGGGCTGGCCATGGTCACGGTCGTGACAAGCGGAGTGATCGCGGTGGGCACGTTCCAACCGACGGCGATCGAAGAGCCCAGCTACAAGGGGCTGCTACGCAACGCCCCGGCGGTGGTCGGCGACGCGCGCCGGATCGCCGGCCAGTTCGACGCGTACCGGGCGGAGCTGCAACGCCTGGTCAACAACGTGACCAAGCTGTACTCGACCATCTCGGCCCTGCCCGTGTACGAGCCGGACCCGCACACGATCCGCGTCCTGCACGTCTCCGACCTGCATCTGAACCCCTCCGCCTGGTCCGTCATCAAGACGGTGGCCCAGCAGTTCGACGTCAACGTGGTCGTCGATACCGGCGACATCAACGACTGGGGCACCCCGATGGAGTCGTCGTTCGTCGACTCGATCGGGACCCTGAAGGTGCCGTACGTCTTCATCCGCGGCAACCACGACTCCGCGCTCACCGCCGCCGCGGTCGGCCACCAGGGCAACGCGAAGGTACTGGAGAACCAGGTGATCACCGTCGACGGCCTGACCATCGCCGGTATCGGGGACCCAAGGTTCACGCCGGACAAGTCGACCCGCACCCCGGACGTGGTGGAGCAGTCCATGCTCACCAGCTCCGGCCGGCAGTTGGTGAACACGATCGACGAGTACCACCACCCGGTGGACATCGCGCTGGTACACGACCCCGCGTCGGCGCAGCCGCTCGCCGGCAAGGTACCGCTGGTGCTCGCCGGGCACCTGCACCGCCGCGCGGACTACCAGCTGGCGCCGCCGCCGGGCGCGAGCGCCTCGCCGGTACCGGACGGGCACACCCCCGTACCCCCGAAGTCGACCATGGTGATGGTCGAGGGTTCCACGGGCGGCGCCGGGCTGCGCGGCTTGGAAGGCGAGCGCCCCACGCCGCTGGAGATGTCGGTGCTCTACTTCGATCCGCAGCACATGCTGCAGGCGTACGACGACATCACGCTGGGCGGTACCGGCCAGACCGAGGTCACACTGCAGCGCCATGTCATCGGGGCCGCCGGTACTCCGGGCCCGTCGGCTACCGCCTCGGCACCGGAATCAGCGTCGCCCTCACCATCGCAGCGCTGAGAGAGGCAGCGCTGAGTGACTACCGGTGGGGCTGGTGATGCGGAAGTGACGCAATACTATTTGCTAATTGGCAACGCCTGATTACCAGCGGTAGTTGGCAATTTCCATTTTGCTAAACGCAGGCTAAGGCGCACTGCGTCAACGCGCGAACGTCCGCCAGTAAGGCACAGAACGTCCCGTACTCAGTTTGGGAGATCGAATTCTCCGCCGCGCGCGGCCGCGACGAACGCGCTCCACTCGGCGGTGGTGAAGACCAGGACGGGTCCGCTCCGGTCCTTGCTGTCGCGCACCGCGACCGCCTCGTCGAGGAACGCCACCTCGACGCAGTTGCCGTTGCCGCTGCTGCGTGTGCTCTTGCGCCACGCGGCACCGGCGAGGTTCAGGGCGGCCATTCCACACCCCTTGTCACGTCGGATTTGCTGAGGAGTCGCACAACTACTTCATGTTGCGGGCGGCCTTCCGCAGTTGAGCGACCGAGTCCTGCACGTCGAGCGCCAATTCGGAGAGCCTCTTGTGCACGATGTTATACCAGCTTACGTGCGCCGGCTCCTCCAGCACCTGCCCGTTCGTAAGATTTTCGAGATAAACAATTGACTCGTCGGGCGCGTCGGCGAAGTTGAGGATTACGTAGGGTGTTGTCATGGCGGGGTGCCCGCCGGCCGAGAACGGCACCACCTGGATCGTCACGTTGGGTAGCTCGGCGATATCGGCGAGGTGCTCCAGTTGCTGCGCCATCACCCGGGCGCCGCCTACCGGGCGCACCAGGACCGCCTCGTTCAGCACGACCTCCAGGTCGGCCGGGGAGTCCCGCTTCAGTACCGCCTGGCGCTGGATGCGCGCCGCGACCTTCCGGTCGACGTCGCTGTCCCCAGCGGTCAGTACGTACATCGCCCGGGCGTACTCCTCGGTCTGCAGCAGACCGGGTACCGACTCGGCCTCGTAGGTCCGCACGATCGAGGCCTCGGCCTCCAGGCCCACGTAGAACTCGAACCACTCCGGGAGCACGTCGCCGTAGTTCTGCCACCAGCCGCGCTGCTGCGCGCCTCGGGCGATCTCGATGAGCGCCTCCGCCTCGGCACCGGTGACCTCGTACAGGGCGAGGGCGGCACGTACGTCACGAGGCTTGACCCCGATCTGCGCGTTCTCGATGCGGGACAGGTTGCTCTTGGACATGTCCAGCTGGCGGGCGGCCTGATCGAGGGTCATGTTCGCCCGCTCCCGGAGCTGGCGCAACTCACGGGCGATCCGCCGTCGACGCACCGTAGGAGAGCTTGTCACGGCTGCCGAGTCTTGCACCTTCCGGTCCGGAACGCCAAGTAATCGGAAGTCAACAGAGCGAATTCGGGAATTGCATTGCAACCTGAGGGGGTGCATTCTGTACCTGACCTCATCCACCGATGTCCCCGCTGCCGGCAGTCGCCGCGACGGCGGAAGCGGGTGACCAAGGGGAGGACGAGGGTGTGCAGCGGCCGGAGCGTGCCTCCCGGTCCGGCCGCCGCACGCCGCTCCTAGAAGGGGAGTACGGGGTGACTTGGGCGTTTGCCATTACCGCAGCCATCGCAGGCGTGTTCGGCTTTGGCGCGGGGTTGTTGACGTTCAAACGGACGTCGCGCTGGTGCACCGGGTGCGGACGGACGCTGTCCTGTTCGGGATGCGGCAGCCAGGAGGGCGTGACCCGGCCGCCGGCCGTGGTCGGCCTGAACCGAGGGGCATCGGTGCGGTGAACATCCAGCAACATCCATGGCGGCCACCGCAAGTTTCGCCGGCGCGAACCACCCCGACCACCTACCTCAGCCGGGCGGCCTGGGAGCAGCTCGACGCCGCGCAGGCCATCGTCGACCAGCACGCCGCGTCGAAACTCAACGGGGTCTGCCCGATCTGCCGGATACCCGATCCGTGCCCGGCCAGGGCCGACGCGGCGGAGCGGATCAGCCGGTACGGGCTGCTGCCGAAGCGCCGCGGGGGCCGGTTGGACAACCCGGACGAGGCGAAGCTCACCCGCCGCTTCATCTGGTTCAACGAAGGACTGGTAGGTGCGCGATGACAGACGGGCTGCGCCAGGGCGCGCTGCTGGAGATCTGCATCGACCTGTACCGCCGCCACCGCGACAACGGTCGCGGCGGCTGCCTCGCCTGCCAGATCCCGGTCGCCACCTGCGCGACCCGGCGCAACTGCGAAAAAGTACTCGTCGCGGCCGGGCTCGACCCCGCGAAGTTCAACCGCTCCATCAACTACGCCTGGTAGCCGCTTACGCCTGGTAGGGCTCAGCCACCGGCGCCCAGCCGCGACAGCACCAGTTCCCGTACCGTCTTCGCGTCCGCCTGGCCCTTCGTGGCCTTCATGACGGCACCGACGAGTACCCCCGCCGCCGCGACCCTCCCGTCGCGTACCTTCGCCGCCACGTCCGGGTTTGCTGCGATCGCCTCGTCCACGGCCGCCTGAAGCGCACCCGTATCCGAGACCACCTCCAGGCCGCGCGCCGCCATGACCGCAGCCGGGGTGCCCTCGCCGTCGGCCACGCCCCCGAGCACGTCGCGGGCGAGCTTGTCGGTGAGGCGTCCGTCGTCGACCAGCCGCTGCAATTCGGCCACGTGTGCCGGGGTGACGCCGAGCGCGCTGAGCTCCGCGCCCTGCTCGTTGGCGCGGCGGGCCAGCTCGCCCAGCCACCACTTGCGAGCCGCCTCGGGGCTCGCACCCGCCGCGACCGTCGCCTCGATCAGCTCGACGGCACCGGCGTTGACGATCGACTGCATGTCCACATCGGAGAGTCCCCAGGCCGCCTGCAGCCGGGAGCGCGCCGCGCGCGGCAGTTCGGGTAGCTCCGCCTTCAACCGCGCCACCCACTCCGGATCCGGCGCCAGCGGCACCAGGTCGGGCTCGGGGAAGTACCGGTAGTCGGTCGCCGTCTCCTTGCTGCGCCCCGATGTGGTCCGGCCGGTGTTCTCGTGGAAGTGCCGGGTCTCCTGGGTTATCCGGCCGCCCGCGTCCAGCACCTCGGCCTGCCGCAGCATCTCCGAGCGTACGGCCCGCTCGACGCTGCGCAGCGAGTTGACGTTCTTCGTCTCGGTACGTGTGCCCCATGGCTCGCCGGGACGGTTCAGCGACACGTTCACGTCGCAGCGCAGCGAGCCCTGCTCCATCCGTACGTCGGAGACGCCGAGCGCGCGGACGAGGTCGCGCAGCTCGCCGACGTACGCGCGGGCGACCGCGGGAGCCGCGGCGCCGGTACCGGGTACCGGCTTGGTGACGATCTCGACCAGCGGGATGCCGGCCCGGTTGTAGTCCACAAGGGACTCGCTCGCACCGTGGATGCGGCCCGTACCTCCAATGTGGAGGGTCTTGCCGGTGTCCTCTTCCAGGTGCACCCGCTCGATGCCGACGCGTACCCGCTCCCCCTCGACCTCCACGTCCAGGTAGCCGTCCACGCACAGCGGCTCGTCGTACTGGCTGATCTGGAAGTTCTTCGGCATGTCGGGGTAGAAGTAGTTCTTGCGGGCGAACCGGCACCAGGTCGCGATCGAGCAGTTCAGCGCGAGCCCGATCCGGATGGTCGCCTCGATGGCGGCCCGGTTGGCGACCGGCAGGCTGCCGGGCAGGCCCAGGCAGACCGGGCAGACCTGGGTGTTGGGCTCGGCGCCGAACACGGTGGGGCAGCCGCAGAACATCTTGGTACGGGTACCCAGCTCGACGTGCGTCTCCAGCCCGATCACCGGCTCGTATCCGGTGGTCGCGCTCTCCGTGGTCGCGGTCGTCATGCGGTCTCTCCAGCCTTCACGAAAGGGCCGTCAGGAAAGGGCGGGCGGGGTCAGCGGCGGGATCGCGGTCTCCAGGGCGGCGGCGACCCGGTACATGCGGTCGTCGGCCATGGTGGGCGCCATGATCTGGAGGCCGACCGGCAGGCCCTCGGACAGTCCACAGGGGACAGACACGGCCGGGCCACCGTAGAGGTTCGAGGGGATCGTGAACAGGTCGGCCAGGTACATCTGGTACGGGTCGCCGGTACGCGAGCCGAACGGGAACGCCACGAACGGGGTCGTCGCCGATACCAGCACGTCGACCTGCTCGAAGGCGGCGCTGAAGTCCCGGGTAATGAGGGTGCGTACCTTCTGCGCCTGGCCGTAGTACGCGTCGTAGTAGCCCGAGGAGAGCGCGTACGTGCCGATGATGATGCGGCGCTTGACCTCCGGACCGAAGCCGGCCTCCCGGGTCAGCGACATGACCTCCTCCAGCGCCCGGCTGCCGTCGTCGCCGACCCGCAGGCCGTACCGGACGCCGTCGAAGCGGGCCAGGTTGGAGGAGCACTCGCTCGGCGAGATCAGGTAGTACGCGGGCAGCGCGTACAGGAAGTGCGGGCAGGACACCTCGACGATCTCGGCGCCGAGCTTGACGAGCGTCTCGACCGCCTCGCGTACCGCCGCCATCACGCCCGGCTCCGCGCCCTCACCACTAAACTCCCGCACCAGCCCGATCCGCACGCCCGACAGGTCGCCGCCGGCACCCTGTTCGGCCGCCTGGACCACGGGCGGTACCGGGGCCGGGATCGAGGTCGAGTCGGCCGGGTCGTGGCCGCCGATGACCGCGTGCAGGAGCGCCGTGTCGTGGACGGTACGAGCGCACGGGCCCGGCGTGTCCAGGCTGGACGAGAAGGCGACCAGCCCGTACCGGGAGGTGCCGCCATAGGTGGGCTTCGCGCCGACCGTACCGGTGACCGCGCCCGGCTGCCGGATCGAGCCGCCGGTGTCGCTTCCGATCGCGAGCGGCGCCTCGTACGCGGCGAGCGAGGCGGATGACCCGCCACCCGACCCACCGGGGATGCGGGTGAGGTCCCACGGGTTGTACGTCGGCCCGTACGCCGAGTATTCGGTGGAGGAGCCCATCGCGAACTCGTCCATGTTGGTCTTGCCGAGGATGACCAGTCCCGCCTCGCGCAGCCGGGACACCACCGTGGCGTCGTACGGCGGCCGCCAGCCTTCCAGGATCTTGGAGGCGCAGGTCGTGGGTACGCCGCGCGTGGTGAGCACGTCCTTGACGGCGACGGGCACCCCGGCCAGCGGCCCGAGCTCCTCGCCGGCCGACCGCTTCGCATCCACGCGCGCCGCCGCGGCGAGCGCGCCCTCCGCGTCGACGTGCAGGAACGCGTGTACCCGATCGTCCACGGCGGCGATGCGGTCCAGGTGGGCCCGCGTCACCTCGACGGCGGACACCTCGCCGGCCGCGATCAGGCCCGCGAGCTCACCGGCCGTGGCACGGATGAGGTCAGTCACGTCAGGCCTCCTCGTCCAGGATTCGCGGTACCCGGAACCGGTTGTCCTGCGGATCCGGCGCGCCGGACAGCGCATCGGCCTGGCTGAGGCACGGGGCCTCCACGTCGTCACGCAGCACGTTGGTCAGCGGTACCGAATGGGATGTCGGCGGGATGTCCGCGGCCGCGACCTCACCGACCCGGGCGACCGCCTGGAGAATGACGTCGAGCTGCCCGGCGAACGTGTCGAGTTCCTGTTCGCTGACTGCCAGGCGCGAAAGTAGCGCCAGATGCGCGACCTCATCTCGGGAGATGGCGGCCATCACTGCCCCCTCGGGTGGATTCCTGGGATCGTGCCCTCGCAGGCAGCGTGGCACGCCCGCACCGACCCGGAAAGTCTATTTGCTCCGGGCCGTGCCCTGCCGGGCGGCCTCGCCGCCGTGGCGTACGGCGCCGTCCTTGCTGGTCGTCGTCGCCGGCCCGGGCAGCATGCGGTGCGGCGGACGGTACCGGGACAGCCACGATACGAGCTGCTCCGGCGGCATCGGCCGGGCGTAGTACCAGCCCTGAGCCACGTGGCAGCCGGCCGCCAGCAGCAGCCGCCAGGTCGCCTCGTCCTCCACCCCCTCGGCCACCACCCGCAGGCCGAGCGCGCTGGCCAGCTCGATGATCGACCGTACGATCGCCTCGTCATCCGGGTCGTCGCGCATTCCCAGGACGAACGAGCGGTCCACCTTGACCTCGGCCAGCGGGAGCCGGCGCAGGTGCTGCATCGACGAGTACCCGGTGCCGAAGTCGTCGAGGGACAGCGCCACGCCCAGCCGGTCCAGCCGGCGCAGGGTCACCAGTACCCGCCGGGGGTCGGCCATCAGCGCACCCTCGGTGATCTCCAGCTGGATCTGGTCGGCGCTCACCTCGTGGTGCGCCAGCCGGTCGGCGAGCCGATCCACGATCTCCCCGGTGTGCAGGTCGCGGACGCTCACGTTGATCGCCGCGCGCAGGTGCACCCCGTTGGCGTGCCACTTCGCCAGTTGCGCGATCACGTCGTCGACCACCCGCATGGTCACCAACCGCATCACGCCGCTGTGTTCGGCGACCCGGATCAGCTCCTCCGGATCCACCGGCCCGCGTACCGGGTGGTGCCAGCGCAGCAGCGCCTCCACCCCGACCACGTTTCCGGTGCGCAGCTCCACCTGCGGCTGGTAGTAGAAGGCGATCTCCTCGGAACCGGGTTCCTCCAGCGCGTGGCGCAGGTCGGCGAGCAGGCTCAACCGCTCGGGCGAGTTGTGGTCGGACTCGGGGGTGTACACGGCGAGGATGTCGCCCCGGCTCTTCGCGTCGTACATGGCGACGTCGGCGTGGCGCATCAGGGTCGCGAAGTCGTCGCCGTGCTGCGGGTAGACGGCCACCCCGATCGAGCCGCTCACGTCCAGCGGGAGCCCGTCCAGGATCACCGGCTCGACCAGGGCCTCCGCGACGCCGGTGGCGAGCGCCCGGGCGGCATCCAGGTTGCCGAGCGAGGGCGCCAGGATCGCGAACTCGTCGCCGCCCAGCCGCGCCACCAGGTCGCCGCCGCGTACCGCCGCCGAGATGCGCCGGCTCACCTCGACCAGCAGCCGGTCACCGACCTCGTGCCCGAGGGCGTCGTTGACGTGCTTGAACCGGTCGAGGTCGACGAGCAGCAAGGCGAGGTGCGCGGGCCGGCCGTCGCCGTGCCCGGCCGCGGTGTCGGCGGCCCGGCCGGCGTGCTCGGCGAGCTGGTCGGCCACCTCGGACATCAGCGCCTTGCGGTTGGCGAGGCCGGTCAGCGGGTCGCGCCGGGCGACGCGCCGCTGGTGGGCGGAGAGCCGGGCCATCCGCCGCACCGCGTACAGCGGCACCACGATGAACGGGATCAGCGCGATGTTGGTCCGCGCCGCCGCCGCCAGTACCGGCGCGAGGAGCAGCAACGCGCCGGTGGACAGCGCCTCGTACGGCACGCTCCGGCGTACCAGCCGCCACCAGCCGCCACCGAAGCGCAGCCAGACCGCGACGCTGACCAGCAGGTAGTTGACGGTGAACCAGGTGGCCGCGGCACCGAGTACGACCGCCGCACGGGTGGCGGACGAGGCGGGTGCGGTACCGGCGAGCCCAAGTGCCGCCGAGGCCGCGCCGAACGCCAGCGCGTACTGGCCGGCGTTGAAGGCGGCGCGCCAGGGCCGGTGCCGGGCGCGTACCGCGGATACCGCCACGGCCACCACCGCTACCGCCACGGCAGGCCCGAATCCCCAGGTGAGCAGGATGGCGAAGGTGAAGCAGATCGACGGGTACACGGGCGAGATCTGGCGGTGGGAGGCGGGGCTGAACGGCCGGGCGTCGCCGACGATGGCCAGGGCGGCCATCAGCCAGTACCCGACCGGGGCGTGCCGCACCGCGGTGACCAGGTCGGGCACCCGGGTACCGACGATCGCCAGAGCCGCCAGGCACACCAGCGCGAGGTACCCGAAGAAGATCGCCTCGCGCTCCGGCGGTGCCGAGTTGCGCCGTGCCGTCGGCTCCATCGCTCTCCCTTCGCTTCCGCTGCCCTCAGACTCCGGCCGCGGCCGGAGGTAGTTACCGCCGACGCATGTTCCCCGTTTACGTAACAGCAAGCGCCCGCCTCGACACTGATCGTGACCCGCCGGGCGATCGGGGCACGTTCCCATGACAAACGCGGCCCCAGCATGGCCCTCGACGCCCACGGTGAGCAGACGATCGCGGACAGCCGAAACCCTGGGGCCGCCTGACGGGTGCAACGACCCGACGATGATCCGGTAACGCGGGCCACGAGTAGGGCGTATAATGCCCGTTTTACTGCTGATTTGTCGCGACAGCCGCGGCGGCCTCCGGCCCGTCCCGCAGCAGCACCTCGAACCCTTCCTCGTCGAGGACCGGCACCTTCAACTCGACCGCCTTGTCGTACTTGGAGCCTGGCGATTCGCCGACCACGACGAAACCGGTCTTCTTGGAGACGCTGCCGCTGACCTTGCCGCCGCGCGCGGTGATCGCCTCGCTCGCCTCGTCCCGCGAGTACCCGTGCAGGCTGCCCGTCACCACCACGGTGACTCCGGCGAGCGGCCGGGGCCCCTCGTCGACGTGCTCCTCGGCCAGGCGTACCCCGGCCCGGCGCCACTTCTCGACCAACTCCCGGTGCCAGTCCACGGTGAACCATTCGAGCAGGGACTCCGCGCTCGTCGGCCCGACACCGTCCACACCGGACAGTTCCTCCGGCGAGGCGGCCGCCATCGCGTCGAGCGAGCGGAAGTGCCGGGCGAGCGCCTGTGCCGCGGTCGGCCCGACGTGCCGGATGGAGAGCGCGACCAGGATGCGCCACAGTGGACGGTCCTTCGCCTCGGCCAGGTTGGCCAGCAGCTTGACCGCGTTGCTGCCGAGCGTGCCGTCCTTGTTGACGAAGAACTCGCCACGCCGCAACTGCTCCTCGGTGAGGCCGAACAGGTCGCCCTCGTCGGCGATGATGCCGTCGTCGAGCAGGGCCATCGCGGCCCTGTAGCCCAGCACCTCGATGTCGAGGGCACCGCGGCCGGCGAGGTGGAAGACCCGCTCGCGCAACTGGGCCGGGCAGGACTTGGTGTTGGGGCAGCGGATGTCCACGTCGGCTTCGCGGGCGGGCGCGAGCGGGGTGCCGCACTCCGGGCAGTGGGTCGGCATCACGAATGGGCGCTCGGTGCCGTCGCGCTTCTCGACGACCGGCCCGACGATCTCGGGGATCACATCGCCGGCCTTGCGCAGCACCACGGTGTCGCCGATGAGCACGCCCTTGCGATCCACCTCGCTCGCGTTGTGCAGGGTGGCGAAGGTGACCGTGGAGCCGGCCACGCGTACCGGTTCGACCTCGGCGTAGGGGGTGACCCGGCCGGTGCGCCCCACGTTGACGCGGATGTCGATGAGCCGGGTGTTCACCTCCTCCGGCGGGTATTTGTAGGCGATCGCCCAGCGCGGCGCCCGGCTGGTCGAGCCGAGCCGGCGCTGGATCGACACCTCGTCGACCTTCACCACGACGCCGTCGATCTCGTGTGCCACATCGTGCCGGTGCTCGGCGTAGTAGGCGATGTAGGCGCGTACCTCGTCCAGGGCGGGTACCACCCGCCAGCGGTCGCTCGTGGGCAGCCCCCAGCGCGCCATCATCTCGTAAGCGTGCGACTGGCTGTCCGGCTCGAAGCCGCGCCGGGCACCCATCCCGTGTACGACGAGGTGCAGCGGTCGGGACGCGGTGATCCGCGGGTCCTTCTGCCGAAGGCTGCCGGCGGCGGCGTTGCGCGGGTTGGCGAAGGGCGCCTTGCCCTGCTCGACGAGGGCGGCGTTCAGCTCCCCGAACGCGGCGACCGGGAAGTAGATCTCGCCCCTGATCTCCACGAACTCGGGCACGTCCGGCCCAGACAGCCGGTCGGGTACGTCGGCGATGGTGCGTACGTTGAGCGTCACGTCCTCGCCGGTGCGCCCGTCGCCCCGGGTCGCCCCCTGGATCAGCCGGCCGTTCTCGTAGGTCAGGCTGATCGCCAGGCCGTCGACCTTGAGCTCGCAGAGGTATTTGACCGGGCCGCCGGCGTCGCGCTCCACCCGCTCGGCCCAGCCGGACAGCTCGTCGTAGTCGAAGACGTTGTCGAGGCTGAGCATCCGCTCGGTGTGTGCGACGGCCGTGAACAGGGTCGAGTAGGTGCCGCCGACGGTCTGGGTGGGCGACTGCGGGGTGCGCAGTGCCGGGTACTGCTCCTCCAGCCGGGTCAGCTCCCGCATCATCCGGTCGTAGTCAGCGTCGGAGATCGTGGGAGCATCCAGCACGAAGTACCGGTACCGGTTCTCGTCAATCAAAGCGGAGAGCTCGGCGTGCCGCTCGCGCGCCTCACTCGTGGGCTCCGCGCCCGCCTGCGCCCGCTGTTCCGGGGTGACCACACCTGTCGGGATCCGCTCGTCCACGGCTACCTCCTCGGTGGGCAGGTTAACCCTTCGGTATGACATTCGGTCAGGAGCGCGCCTCGTCGAGCAGGCGGCGCCCGGCGTCCCGGCACGCCGAAAGTGCCGCTCTCGCGTAATCCGGGGAGGCACCGGCGAGCCCGCAGGCGGGCGTGACGACGACCTGCGACGCCAGCGCTGAGAGGGGAAAGCCGAGCCGGCGCCACAGGTCCAGTACGCGCTCCGCGGCGGTACGCGAGGTTGGCTGCGCCGGACCCGAGGTCGGTACCGCGCCGGCGAACAGGTACGTGCCGCCGTCGAGCGCCTCGCCCAGCGGATCCAGCTCCTTGACCAGGTCGAGGTCGAGCGCGACGCCCACGGCCCCGGCGGCGCGCAGCAGGGCGATCGGGGCGTCCTCGGCGCAGCAGTGCACGACGACCGGCGCGCCGGCCGCCTCGACCACCTGACGCAGGGCCTGCTCCGCACGGTCCGACTCGACCGTCGGCAGCACGCTGAAGCCGCTCTCTGTCGGTACCTGGCCGGCGAGTACCGCGGGCAGCCCGGGCTCGTCGAGCTGGACCAGCACCTCGGCACCGGGTACCCGGCGGCGCACCTCGCGTACGTGACCGGCCAGCCCTTCGGCGAGCGAGGCGGTCAACTCCCGTACCGCGCCCGGATCGCGCAGCACCCGGCCACCGACGGGCAGGTCGATACCCGCGGCGAGGGTCCACGGGCCGGCGCACTGGACCTTCAGCGGCCCCTGGTATCCGTCCGCCTCCTCGGTCAGCGCGTCCAGGTCGCGCTCCCACAGGTCGGCGGTGCGCCGCAGATCGCGTCCGGCGTGCGCGGCCAGCCGCCAGCGCCCCGCGTACAGGTCGATGGGAAGGTCGACGAGCAGCCCGGCGGTGCGGCCGAGGATGTCGGCGCCGGGGCCGCGGGCGGGCAACTCCGGCAGGTGTGGGAGGTCGGGCAGCTCGCCGAGGACGGTACGCACGGCCTCGCGGATGTCCGTACCGGGAAGCGAGCCGATGCCGGTCGCGGCGCCCTCGGGAAGGTTCATGCGGCCGGCGCCATCTGGGTCGCCGAACCGATCGTCGCCGAACCGAGCACGATGTCGCCGGCCGGATCGGGCTGGTACGCCACGATCGCCTGCCCCGGCGCGACACCCCGAATAGGGCGTGAAAGCTCCGCCACCAGCCGGTCACTGTCCACAGTGACCAGAGCCGGTACCACTTCGCCGTGGGCGCGCAGTTGAACCTCTGCCGGCGCCGGGCTCGGACCGGTCCATAGTGGACGCTCACCGTACACTGTGGATATTTCCAGAGCCTCGGCCGGACCGACGCTGACGGTGTTGGTGACCGGGGTGATGGACAGCACGTAGCGCGGGCGGCCGTCGGCCGCCGGCTGCTCGATGTGCAGGCCCTTGCGCTGCCCGATGGTGAACCCGTAGGCGCCACCGTGCCGCCCCAGCACCTCGCCGGTGGCCGCGTCCACGATGTCGCCCGGTGCGTCACCCAGCCGCTCACGCAGCCAGCCCCGGGTGTCGCCGTCGGCGATGAAGCAGATGTCGTGCGAGTCGGGCTTATCGGCGACGGCGAGGCCGCGCTCGGCCGCCTCCCGGCGTACCTGCGCCTTGCTCGAATCCCCCAGCGGGAACACCGAATGGGCCAACTGGGCGGGGGTGAGCACGGCCAGCACGTATGACTGGTCCTTCGCCAGGTCGACGCTGCGGCGCAACCGCCCCTGACCGTCCAGCCGCGCGTGATGCCCGGTCACCACCGCGTCAAAGCCCAGAGCCAGCGCGCGGTCCAGCACCGCGGCGAACTTGATCTTTTCGTTGCAGCGGACACAGGGATTGGGGGTACGGCCGGCCGCGTACTCCGCCACGAAGTCGTCCACCACATCCTCGTGGAACCGCTCGGCCAGATCCCATATGTAGAACGGGATTCCGATGACATCGGCGGCGCGCCGCGCGTCCCGCGAGTCCTCCAGCGTGCAGCAGCCACGCGCGCCCGACCGGTACGTCTGCGGGTTGCGCGCCAGCGCCAGGTGTACCCCGGTCACATCGTGCCCGGCATCGACGGCGCGCGCGGCGGCCACGGCGGAGTCGACTCCCCCGGACATCGCAGCTAGCACACGCATAGAAATGAGGTTACCTGGACTTGCTGAGGCCCCCGGCGCGGCGGGCGCGCTCAACCGCACCTGGCAGGGCGGCGATGAGCGCGTCCACGTCGGCGGCGGTCGAGGTGTGGCCGAGCGTGAGCCGCAGCGAGGAGCGCGCCCGGGCGTCGTCCGCGCCCATGGCGAGCAGCACGTGCGAGGGCTGGGCCACCCCGGCGGAGCACGCCGAACCCGTGGAGCAGGCGATGTCCTGCGCGTCGAGCAGCAGGAGCAGCGCGTCGCCCTCGCAGCCCGGGAACGAGAAGTGCGCGTTGCCCGGCAGCCGATCCTCGGCCGAGCCGTTGAGAATGGCGTCCGGGACCGCCGCCTGTACCCGCCGGACAAGGTCGTCACGGAGGGCGCCGACCTGGGCCGCGTACTCCGCCTGCTGCTTGACGCTGGTCTGTACCGCGGCCGCGAACGCCGCGATGCCCGGCACGTCGAGCGTGCCGGAGCGCACGTCACGCTCCTGGCCGCCGCCGTGCAGCAGCGGCGTGCAGGCCACATCCCGGCCCAGCAGCAGGGCACCCACGCCGACCGGGCCGCCGAGCTTGTGCCCGGTGATGGTCAGCGCCGCGACACCCGCCGCGGCGAAGTCGACCGGTACCTGCCCCACCGCCTGCACGGCGTCGGTGTGCAGCGGTACCCCGTACTCGGCGGCGAGCGCGGCCAGCTCGGTTACCGGCTGTACCGTGCCGACCTCGTTGTTGGCCCACATCGCGGTGATGAGCGCGATCTCGTCCGGGTGCGCGGCGAGCTCGGCGCGTACCGCGGCCACGTCGACCCGGCCCTCGCTGTCCACCGGCAGCCAGGTGACCTTCGCGCCCTCGTGCGTACCGAGCCACTGCACCGCGTCGAGTACCGCGTGGTGCTCGGCGGCGCCGGCGAGTACCCGTACCCGCCGGGGATCGGCCGTCCGGCGCGCCCAGAAGACGCCCTTGACAGCCAGGTTGTCGCTCTCCGTACCGCCACCGGTGAAGATCACCTCGGACGGCCTGGCGCCCAGCTCGGCACCGATCCGTTCCCGCGCCTCCTCGACCAGCCGGCGCGCGTACCTGCCCGCGGCGTGCAGGGACGACGGATTGCCGACGGTACGCGCGGCGGCGACGTAGGTGTCCAGCGCCTCGGGCAGCATGGGCGTGGTCGCGGCATGATCGAGGTAGGCCATCGCCCTCAAGAGTACGGCGATCCGTGCCGCCGTACCCCTGAGGGCGCTTACGTTCCGCCGGCTAACGGCGCTTACGGATCTCCTCGGCGGCCTGCGGTACCACCTTGAACAGGTCGCCCACCACGCCGAAGTCGGCCAGCTCGAAGATGGGCGCCTCGGCGTCCTTGTTGACCGCCACGATCGTCTTGCTCGTCTGCATGCCCGCGCGGTGCTGGATGGCGCCGGAGATGCCCAGCGCGATGTACAGCTGCGGGGAGACGGTCTTGCCGGTCTGGCCCACCTGGAACTGGTGCGGGTAGAAGCCGGAGTCGGTAGCGGCCCGGGACGCACCCACCGCGCCACCGAGCAGGTCGGCCAGCTCCTCGACGAGCGCGAAGTTGTCCGCGCTGCCCACGCCCCGGCCGCCCGAGACGACGACCGACGCCTCGGTCAGCTCCGGCCGCGAGCCCTTCTGCTCCGCCTTGCGGTCAACGATGCGCGCGAGCTTGTCCGACTCGGCGACCGCGACGTCCACAGTGGACACCTCGGGGGTGACCGGCGCCGGCGCGGGCGTGAGCGAGTTGGGGCGCAGCGTAACCAGCGGCAGGCCGCGGCTCACCTTCGCGGTGACGATCGTGGCGCCGGCGAAGACCGGCTGTGTGGCGGTACCGTCGGCCGCCAGGTCCACCACGTCGGTCAGCAGGCCGTTGTCGAGGCGTACCGCGAGCCGGCCGGCGATCTCCTTGCCCTCCTGCGTCGAGGCGAGCAGTACCGCCGCCGGGGACTTCTCGCGCACGAGCGAGGCGAGGGCGGTCACCTTGGGCGCGACGAGGTACCCGTCGAGCTCCTCGGACTCCGCCACGTACACCCGCGCCGCGCCGTACTCGCCGAGCTTGTCGGTGATCGCCGCGGCGGTACCGGGCGCGCCGAGCACCACGGCCGCCGGCTCCCCCAGGGTACGGGCGAGGGTGAGCAGTTCCAGCGTGACCTTCTTGACCGTGCCGCCGGACTCTTCGACGACAACGAGAACCTCTGCCATGTCGGACCCCACCCTCACACGAACTTTTCGGTGGCGAGGAACTCGACGAGCCGCACGCCGCCCTCGCCCTCATCGGTCACCTTGGTGCCGCCCTGCCGCAGCGGCCGCTTGCTCGCGGAGAGCACCGTGCTGCTGGCACCCGCGAAGCCGACCTCGGCGGCGGGTACGCCCAGATCCGCGAGGGACAGCGTGACCACCGGCTTCTTCTTGGCCTCCATGATCCCCTTGAACGAGGGGTACCGGGGCTCGTTGATCGTGTCCCAGACCGAGACGATCGCCGGCGTGGCGGCGGTGACCACCTCGTACCCCTCCTCGGTCTGCCGCTCGACGGTGAGCGTCGAGCCGTCCACCGTCAGCTTCCGCGCCCCGGTCAGCGCCGCGACGCCCAGCCGCTCGGCGAGCATGTGTGGCATGACCTGGACCCGGCCGTCGGTCGACTCGGCGCCGGCGAGGATGAGGTCGGGGTTGATCGTCTGGATCGCCGCCGCCAGCACCTTGGAGGTACCCAGCGCGCAGGAGCCGTGTACCGCGTCGTCCAGCACGTGAACGGCCTTGTCCGGCCCCATCGACAGCGCCTTGCGGATGGACTCGCTCGCGGACGCCGGCCCCACCGTGACGATGGTGACCTCGCCGCCGTGCGCTTCCCTGATCTTCAGCGCTTCCTCGATGGCGTACTCGTCCATCTCGTTGATTACGTTGTTCGCCGACCCGCGGTCGACGGTGTTGTCGTCAGCCCGCAGGCCGCGCTCGGACCCGGAGTCCGGCACCTGCTTGACGAGTACCACGATGTCCATCGAGCTTCGACGTCCTCCTGCTTGAACGAACGGTAAGGCTTGAACGAACGCTCAGACCTGAACGAACGCTAAGGCGCAGCCTTTCGCTTCGCCAGGTGCCCGGTCAACGTCCGCGCGTGTGCGGTTGCCCACCGCCGATGTTACCGGCTAGTAGCTACTCCCGTCCGCACCACTCGAGTGAGTGCGGTCACCCCATTCCGAGCGCCCAAGAACTCGACCGATGTCTATCGATACCGGTCTTGCCGTCCATACCCGCATCGTGTTGTCGGTCAGGCCTCCGGGTGGTCGTACGCGCCCGACCGGATGCCAGCGATCAGCTCGCGCCAGGCCTCGCGATCGACTCGCAGCATCGGCCGGTCCGGCCCATCCAGGTCCTTTGAGTCCCGGATCCCGACCGCGTCGGGGAGGAACGCAACCTCGACGCAGGCGCCATTTGCCGCGCTGCGGCTGCTCTTGAACCACCGTGCCGCCTCGTTGCGGACACCATCGGATGCGGACACGCCGCCACTTCCTCTCTTGATAAAGCTGTGATGCCAGGCTCACTTGGCGCGAGCAATGGCCTCGATGAATTCCACAGATTTCTCGGCGCTCAACGAGACTCCGCGCAGCGCCTCAAAGCTCATCCAGTATGTTCGGAGATCTTGCGGTTTACTCCGAAACACCCCACCTGTCATGCCCTCGCTATACACAAGCGAGTGGTCGTCACCTTCCCTGAATTCGACAATGATGAACGACCCGTCCAGCGCCCGATGCGCGCCGGCCGTGAAGGGGAGCACCTGGAGCGTCACAATCTGACGCTCGCTCATCTCGACGAGGCGCAGCAATTGCCTGCGCATCACGTCCGCGCCGCCGATCTCGCGGCGCAGTACCGCCTCGTCGAGGATCGCCCACAGTTGCGGCGGCGGTTCGCGGGTGAGCACCGCCTGCCGGGCCATCCGTACCGCGACCCGCTGACCGATCACGTCGGGTCGATCGTCGGCGAGAAACGCCCGCATGATGGCGCTGGCGTACTCGTCGGTCTGCAACAAGCCGGGTACGACTTGCGCCTCGTACGTAAAGATCGCACTCGCCTCGGCCTCGAAGCCGATGTAGGTCTCGTACGCGTCGGGAAGCGCGTCGCCGTACGCCTCCCACCACGCCCGCTGGCGGGACTGGCCGGCCAGCGCGACGAGGCGGGAGCGCTCGGTCCCGCGCACCCCGTACAGGTCGAGCACGCGGTCCAGATCGGCGCCGCGAATACCG
>JBPYFB010000010.1:0-9585 GCA_051986465.1 Rugosimonospora sp. | reverse complement strand
CGGGTGGCGAAGGAGTTTGCGGGTACGCGTCGGACGGGAGATCTGAACATGAGCGATCAGCTCCGATCGTTCGTCTGCTGACGGAGTCGAGCTTTGGCTGGGCCGGGGGAGCCAGCCGATCGTGATCAATGGCGTTGACGTAGGAGGATCACTCTCCTCAGGTGGCGGCCACGCCGCCCAACACGTCGTGAGCGCGAGTAGCCGCTCGCCGCTCCTGCCGGGCCGTCCGCCCTCTTGCACGCGAACGCTCACGGCATGCCGCGGAGGGTGCTATGAATGTTAGCGCTAACACTTGTGTTGCGATCAATACAACACCGTTCAGAGATCGATGTCAACGACTGGTTCGCTTCAGCGGTGACGTATCCAGCGGTTCGCGTCAGCGGTGGCGTATCCGGTCACGCCCTGACCGGTACGCCGCCACGTTGCTCGCGTATCCGGAACCGGTAACGCAGCGGTGACTCGCCCACCTGGCGCTTGAACGCGGTGCTGAAGGCACTCTCCGAGGAGTACCCGAGTTCCAGTGCGAGTGACCGGACGCCCACGTCGCCGTCGCGCAGGGCGCGCTGCGCCAGCAGCATTCGCCAGCCGTTGAGGTAGGTCAGCGGCGGCACGCCCGCCAGCGACCGGAAGCGCTCGGCGAACGTGGTCCGCGACATGGCCGCGGCTCGCGCCAATTCCGCCAAGCCCCAAGGCTTTCCGGGCTCGGCATGCATGAGCGTGAGCGCCGGGCGCAGTCGTTCGTCGGTCAGTACCCGCAGCCACCCGGGCGGCAGCTCGGCCTGCTCGACGTAGGCCCGCAGCAGTTCGAGGAGCAGGAGCTGGGCGTACTGCCGGATGGCGAACGCCGAACCGATCCGGTCGACGGCCACCTCGTCGAAGAGCCGGTCGATACTGGCGCGCAGGCTGCTCGCCGTGGCGGCCGATGCCCGTACGTGCGCCACCGGCGGCAGCGCCTGCAGCAGCAGTGCCCGACCGGCCGGGTTGAGGTCGATGCGGCCGCCGAGGATAACGTCGCCGGTACCCCGATCGGCGCCGGCGAGGCGGATAGCCTCGACCGTCGAGGGCATCACCTCGCGCCGTGACCCGTCGCCATCGCCGCCCTGCAAGTCCAGCCACGACTGGTTGTTCGCGATCGCGACGTCGCCCGCCACGAGCTCAATCGGCGCGTCGATGCCGTCGGTGGCCAGCCGCACCCGACCGGACACGATCGCGAAGAACTTCAGCGGGTCGTCGAGGGCGGTGCGGGACGCCCACCGGCCCTGGGCCGCGATCCCACCGGTCAACAGGCCACGGACCTCGACGAGGTCGAACACCTCGGAGAGGTGGTCATTGGTCATGCCCGTACTATCGCGCAAGAAATCCGGACTGACAACTATTCAGAGTACGGACGCGTGCGCGCAGAGTTGTGGGCATGACGCAGAACCTCACGCAGAAGCAACGTCCGATCGGATCCGGCTTCACCGCGGCCTCGACAGCCGACGACGTACTGGCAGGCATCGACCTGTCCGGTACCAACGTCGTCATCACCGGCGGCCACCGCGGGCTCGGGCTGGAGGCTACCCGCGCGCTGAGCAAGGCGGGCGGGTCTGTCACGGTGGCGGTACGCAACCCGGAGCGGGCCGCCGCCGCGCTGGCCGGGATCGAGCGGGTCGAGGCCGAGCAGCTCGACCTGACTGATCCGGCATCGATCGACGCCTTCGTCGCCCGGTACCTGGAGTCCGGTCGCCCGCTGCACATTCTCATCAACAACGCCGGCATCATGGGCGGCCCACTGGTCCGGGACGCCCGCGGCTACGAATCGCAGTTCGCGACCAACCATCTCGGCCACTTCCAACTCACGGTGGGCCTGCTGCCCGCTCTTCGCGCGGCGCAGGGCGCCCGGGTCGTCAACATGAGCTCCGGCGGTCACCGCCTCTCCGACATCCGTTGGGACGACCCGAACTTCACCACCGGGTACGACGACATGGGTATGCTCGCGTACGGCCAGTCCAAGACCGCCAACATCCTGTTCGCCGTCGAACTTGACCGCCGGTGGGCCGGGTACGGCATCCACGGCTACGCCGTGCACCCAGGCATCGTCCTCGGCACGAACCTGGGGCCACACGCGGCCGAGGGTGAGCAGCGGACGTCGTTTGTCAGCGACGAGCAACACCGAGCCATGGGACTTATCGATGAAGCCGGTCGGCCGATCATCGACCCGGAACACGAGAAGAAGACGCCGCAGCAGGGCGCCAGTACCATGGTCTTCGCCGCGACCAACCGGCAGCTGGCCGGGATCGGCGGTGTCTACCTGAAGGACAACGACATCTCACCGCTGGACACGCCGCGGCCGATCGACTTCGGCGCCGAGCAGGACCTCCCGTCCGATGTCGTACCCTACGCCGTCGACCCGGTGTCGGCGCAGCGGCTCTGGGACCTGAGCGAGTCCCTGCTCAACAGGTAACTCCATTGTGGACAGAGCTTGACCCGTCAGCGATGGCCGTAGCCGCCGAACTGCTGGTACATGCCGGGCTGTACATAGCCCTGTCGCGGGTAGCCCTGTTGCGCATTGCCTTGCTGGAGCAGCGTCGCCACCTGCGCCGTGAACCTGCCGTCCGGCTTCCGCACCTCGACCCACGCGCCGTCCCGGCTCACCTGAGCCCGGGCGAGCGCGGGTCGTGACGAACGTACCGCGACGGCCGCGCCGCCAATCAGCACGAATATCCCGAAGAGGGAGCCGAGGGCGATGATCGAACCGCTGGTTCGGTTGGGCTGACCCGCAACGGTGGAGGCCGCGGCCGCGCTGATGAAGGGTAGGGCTGCCCCGACAGCCACCACCACCAACCCGATGACGAGCCGACGGACCCGCAAAGTGTTGCACTGCGCGCAGAACGGCCATTCCGGCGCGATCACCGTCTTGCGGCTGGCGGTCACGGCGATGAGGTAAGGCAGCGCGCCGAAGATGAGCAGGGCGTACGCCCAGCTGGGCGGCCGCGACTGCATGCGCGTCTTGGCGAACTTCACGGCCGGCTCGCCGTGCCGGGAACACACAGGCGGCACGAGGTACCCGGCGCCGACCAGGTTGGCAGGTATCGAAGCGTGCATCTGCATCACCTCATCTGTGCTATCGACTGGTGACTATGCGTTTGCGTAGAGGGTGCAAACGCCGCCGATACCTTAGCGTCGCGCGGTCGATGGCGGGGGGCTCAGCGGTCACCGGGTAGCCGATGCGATACCCAGGTGTGGCCACCGTCGGTGGTGGTTTTCAGAACATCGCTGCGGGACGGGACCATTACGGCGGTGTCGGGACCCGTCGCGACGAACATCTGCACCACGAACGGGCCGGGCTTAGCCACGTCGAGCCAGTGCGTACCGTCGGCGGTCCGGTACAGGTCGGGCGGCCTGAAGTCGGAGCCGGTAAGCCAGGCGACTCGATCGGAGAACGGGTATAGCCAGTAGGCGTAGGCGATGGGCGGCGCCGCCCCGCGATCCTGCCAGGTGCGGCCGCTGTCGGTCGACACGAGCACAATCGCGTGCGCACCGTCCTGAAGCGGGGTGGAACATATCGCCCACCGGCTACCGTCCGGGGCCAGCGCCAGTGCGGACCACCGGTGGATCGCCTGCCGGGCGCACGGGTTGGCGAGAGGGGTCCAGTGCGCGCCCGCGTCGGTGGTCAGGTACCCGTCAGCGGCGTCCATCGTCTGCATCATGATCATAGTGGTGGCGTTCATCGGCAACATCTCGTGCCCGCCCTGTTGCATGGCGACGGGCAGCTTGCCGCTGGACCGGGGTGGCTCCGCCCCGTGAGCGGTCCACAATTCGTTGTTGTGCAATATCCACACGGTGTCACCGCCGACCGCGACAACGCCGGTCGTCTGGCTGTACGGCAGCGGCCAGCGCCGCCAGGTCCGGCCGCCGTCGGTCGATACGCTGGCATAGTCGTTGGCTTCGGCCCACAGCGCGGTGCGAGTCGGGTAGATCCAGCCGGCCGCAACCGCGCCAACAGTCGTCCACGTGGCACCGTTGTCCCGGCTGGTATACAGGATGTTCGGCGCCCCGGCCGGCGCGACCGCGCAGTCGCCACAGGAGGTGGCCAGGGCGAAGAGCTGCCCCGACGGGCTGGCGGCGAGCTGCGCGAGGGTGGCCGGGCCCCAGGGGCCGCGGGCACTACTGGTGGCGGCCGGGCCAACCGGTATCGACCGGGACCGCGGCCAGCCGCCCGTAAGGGCGACCGATCCAGCAAGTACCACCAGGACAAGCACGGCGGCGCCGGTGACGGCCACCCGTCCCAGCCGTCGGCGGCGCCGCCGCCGGATCGCCGTGAACGGTGGTGTCTGGGTCTCCTCCTCCAACTGCCGCTGAAGGCGCGCGAGCGGCGCGTCAAGCATGGCGTGTTCCCCCCTTCACATTCCGTTCGGTCAGCAGCCGGGCCAACGCGTCCCGACCCTTGGACAGGCGCGCCTTCACCGTTCCGGTGGGTATCCCGAGGCGCGCGGCCACCGCCTGCACCGGCAGATCGGCCAGGTAGTACAGGGCCAGTGCTTCGCGTTGGTGATATGGCAACCGGCGCAGCGCAGCCAGCAGCGCGATACGCTCCGCCACCTCATCAGCGTCGAAGTCCGGCGGTACCGGCACCAGGTCGGCCGCCGCGCGCCGGGCCGTACGCAGGCGCCGCCACCGCGAGCGCACGACATTGACCGCGACCCGGTACAGCCAGCCTTCCGGGTCATCGACCACCGCTCGCCGGCCGGTCAGGCCAAGCGCCCGGGCAAACGCCTCCTGTACCGCCTCCTCCGCCTCCGCCCGCGACCCGGACACGACGATCAGCAGGGCCACCAATCGCCGGTACGATGCCGCATAAACCGCTTCCCAGCCCGTATCCACCATCACCTCCCGAGTCGACGCCACTGACGAAACGACGCCTGACGGCGCCCGGCGGTTGTCCCGAACTCTCCGGGCCCGGCGCAAGATAGGGGTGCCCGCATTGCGAGCGCGCGTAGCCGTCGCACTCCTGTGCATGCTGGCGTTGACCGGTTGCGCGCCGTTGAACTCGCCAGGCGTGGGTGAACCACCCGACCTCAGGCCGGCCGACGTGATCGGGGCCTGGAGGGCCGCCGGGCGCGGCGGAGTGCTGGTCTTCACGGCCGGCAGGTTCTCGGGCGACGACCTCGGCTACATGTTCGCCCCGTTCCCGCACGACCTGCCCGACGGCTTCGACCAGAAACGGGACCGTGCGGCAGGTATGGGACAGTGGCAACTGGGCACCTCACTTGCCAACCCGAATGGTCCCAACGACACCATCCGGCTCAACTTCGAACTGATCGCCGGGCGATCGGTGCGGGCGAGCATCAACAAGCTGGAGGCCCAGCGCCGGGGGTCGGCTCTGGTACTGGCCTTCTACGTCGGCGATCCAGACCTGAACGACGAAATCGTGTACTCCCGCTGCTCGGACTGTACGACCGCCCCGCCGCCCCAGCGGCGTGTCGAGCGCGTTGCGGCGCTCGAATCCGATGTCGCCAAGCAGCATCGGCGGGGTGGGTGTCAGCAGGAGTGAACTAGCGTCTTTGGCCGCGTTACTCCGGGGCCGCTTGGTGGTCGACGTTGGTGAGGTGGGTGCGGATGGCCGCGACCGTGGTTTCCTCGTCGTCGGTGTGGTTGACGCCGAGGCGGTTGAGGATGTCCAGGGCGTGTTGCCAGTGTGTGCGGGCCTGCTTGTACTGGCGCAGGGCGTGGTGGGCGTGGGCGAGTCCGTCGTGGGCGCGGGCCTGATCGTCGAGCTGGCCCAGTTTGGTGGCGAGCGCGAGGGCGTGTTGGTGGTGGGTGAGGGCGGCATCCGGGTGGCCGGTCGTGTGTTGTATCCGGCCGAGGCCCTGCCACGCTTCGAACTGCCAGTTCCGGTCGCCGGTTTGCTGGGCGAGGTCGAGCAGCCGTTGGTAGTCATCGGTGGCCTGCTTGTACCGGCGCTGCATCCGGTGGATATCGCCGAGGCCGGCCAGGGCGTTCTGCTCCATCGTGCGGTTGCCAGTGGTACGGGCGAGCTGTAGCGCCTGCCGGTAGTGGTCGGTCGCCTGCTCGTACCGGCTCTGCGTCCGGTGGATGTGGCCGAGGCCGGTCAGCGCGTCCAGTTCGCTGGAGCGATGCCCGGTGGCGCGGGCGAGCCGCAGCGCCTGCCGATAGTGGTCACTGGCCAGCTCCTGCCGACCCTGCCGCCGGTAGACGTGACCGAGGCCGACCAGCGCGTCCGGCCCGTCGGGGCGGTTGCCGGTGGTGCGGGCGAGGCGCAGCGCTTGCTGAAAGTCGTCGATGGCCTGCTCGTACTGGCCCTGTACGAGGTGGATGCGGCCGAGGCCGGTCAACGCGTTCTGCTCAATCGTGTGGTCGCCACTGGTGCGGGCGAGCTGTAGCGTCTGCCGGTAGTGGTCGGTGGCTTGCTCGTATTGGTTCTGCAGTCGGTGGATATGGCCAAGACCGCTCAGCGCTTCGATCTCGGCCGGCTGGTGGCCGGTGGCGCGGGCGGTGGTCAACGCCTGCTGGTGGAGGGCTGCGGCGACGTGGTGGGGGCCACGAGTGCGCAGGTGTCGGTGCAGAATCGTTGACAGATGCAGGATGTGCTCCGGTCGGTCGTGCTGGGTGGCATACCTCGCGGCGGCCAGCAGGTTGGGCATTTCGCGGTCCAACCAGTCCAGTGCCGGGGCTGGCTTGGACAGGTCAGGGCTGGGGGTGCGGGTAGGCGGGACCTGTGGGCGGCGCTCCCGCTCGTACGGGTACGCGGCGTCCATCGCAGCCCCAGCGGTATGCCGGTAGTAGTCGAGCAGGCGATCCAGCGCCGTGCGTCTTTCATGCTCGGTCTCATCCCGAGTGGCGGTGTGGGCGCGGGTCAGGTCGTGGAACCGGTACCGGGCGGGGACGGGTTCCTGCAGCAGGTGGGCCTCCAACAGTTGCTCGAGCAACTGGCCCGCATCCGGCAGCGTGGCGTCGAGCAGCGCGGCCGCCGCGTACACGTCGATGTCGGGGCCGAAGTGCAGGCCCAGCAGCCGGTACGCGCGCCGCAGGTCGGTGCTCAGGTCCTGATAGGACAGATCGAGGGCGGCCGTGACGCTGCGCTGCCCGGCCGCCAGCTCGACCAGTCGGTGCTGCTGGTCGCGTAGCCGCTGTACGAGATGCGCCAGGTCCCAGGTGGGGTGAGAGCGCAGCCGGGCGGCGGCGATCCGGATCGCCAACGGCAGCCGCCCACACAACTCGACCAACTCGGCCACCAGGTCTGGTGGTTGCCCGGCCAGCCAGCTCTCACTGACACTGCGCCGCAACAACGCGACCGCGTCGGCAAGCGGCAGAGTGTCCAGCGACAGCGTGTGGGTGTGGTCCAGCCCGACCAGCCGGCGACGGCTGGTCACCAGTACCACGCAGCCGGGCGCCCCGGGCAGCAGCGGCATTACCTGCGCCTCGGTGACCGCGTTATCCAACAGGATCACCATGCGCTGGTCGGCCAACCGGCTGCGGTACAACCCGGCCCGTTCATCGACGTTGGCCGGAATCCGCTCCCCGGGAACCCCGAGCGAGCGCAGCATCCGATCCAGCGCCTCACCGGGCTCCATCGGCGCCACACCCTGCGTGTAGCCGTGCAGATCGACGAACAACTCCCCGTCGGGGTACCGATCGACCATCTGATGCGCCGCCTGTACGGCCAGCGCGGTCTTACCCACCCCCGCCATCCCGTCGATCGCGGTGATCACCACAGTGGACGCGTCATGGATCTTCTCCAGATCGGCTAGCTCCATGGCCCGGCCGGTGAACACCTGTGGCGGCGCGGGCAGCTGTCTCGGCATGTGCCGCCACGGTTCTGTTGGTGCCGCGCTGAGGGTTGGCTGGGGGATGGCGTACTGCTGCCGCAGAACTCTGGTTTGTGCGGTGCGTAGCGCTGCGCCGGGGTCGATGCCCAGATCGGTGCGTAGCCGTTCGCGGATGTCGGTGTAGACCTGTAGCGCGGCTGCCTGCTGGCCGGCGCCGGCGAGCGCGAGTATCAGTCGGGCGTGCAGTGCCTCGTGTAGCGGTTCGGCGCGGGCGAGTTCGCGGAGCAGCGGTACTGCCTGTCCGTGTTGACCGGTCGTGGCGGCGAGGTCGGCCCAGTGCAGGACCGCGTCGAGGTACTGCTGCTGAAGGGCGACCACGGTCGGGTGGGCGTGCAGTGCCGGGTCGCCGTCGCACAGCGATCTGCTGCGCCAGCATTCGACCGCTTGGCTCCACAGGGTCAGTGCCGTGCTGTGCTGCGCGGCGGCTTGCGCAGCCGTGGCTTGCTGGACCAGCTCACCGAAGTGCAGCCGGTCCAGTTGGGTTGTGGTGCAGCGCAGGGCGTACCGGCCGGCCTGGTGGATGAGCAGTCCGTGTTGTGCGCGGGGTGGCCGGTCGGGTTCGAGGAGCTTGCGTAGCCGTGATGCGTACGCGGCGACCAGTTCTGGGGCGTTGCGGGGCGGTTGCCCGTCCCACAGCGCCTCGGCGAGCTCGGCGGCGTCCACAAAGGTCGGTGCGTGTACGGCCAGCAAGGCCAGCAGCCGTACGGTTTTGCGGGAGCGTACCGCGACGGGTGTGGATCCGCGCCGCAGGACCAGCGGCCCGAGTACCCCGATCCACAGGTCGTCACCGGTCGGCGCGTCGGGCATGCCCAGGACGGCAGCGAGTCGGCGCAGTGAGCCGTCTCGCGGGCGTACCCGGCCGTGTTCGATCTCGCGGAGGGTGCGCAGGCTGACCGCGGCGCGGGTGGCCAGTTGCTGTTGGGTCAGTCCGATGGCCAGCCGCCGGGTGCGGAGGGCGGCGCCCACCGAATGATCGCTGATGGCGGCTCGCCTCCTTGTGCCGATTGGCGGATCTCAGGCATTCGCAAGCTGCCGCCGATTCTGCCGCATGCTGCCGCACTCATGGGGGTACCGGCCCGGCCTGCCTCGGCAATATACGCAGGTAGATGGGCCGATGACCTTGACCAAACTGCCGCCCGCCGGCCTGACTCCAAAGTTTCAATGGCACGCTGGTGTGGCCGCCTAGAGTCGGATCACCGCGCGGCACGTGGTTGTGTCCCGCGCCGCCGCAATACTCAAGTATCGGGGGAACCACCATGCGTGCACCACGGGGACTTCGGCGCTTCCTGGGCCGCGGTGCGGTCGCGATGCTTGGTCATGGTCACGACCGTCCTGATAGGACGGATAACGAGAGACCGTCTTAGGCCGCGGTGACGGCCTACGGGGGAAGGAGGCATCTGTGAGCGTGCTAAGAAGGCGAGGCAACGTGAAACGGTTGGTCATCGCAGCGACCGCCGCGATGCTCGTCGCCGCCATCGGCGTCCTGGCACCCGCCGGCCCCGCCCAGGCGGCGGCGGACATTTATCTGTATAGCGAGGATTCGGGATTCCTCGGGTACACCTGGGATTTCTGCGCGGACGTCAAGCCGCCAACTACCTACATTTTCCTTGAGGGTGGGCCTGGTTTATGTGGGGCCGCCGACGCCAACGTCATGGGCCGAGCACTGATCACCACGAACTCCTTCACCTCGCACATCGTCGATGTCTGCAACTACGGCAATACGGTGGACAGCGATGGGCCATTCGGCCTCAGAGTG
>JBPYFB010000009.1:0-5704 GCA_051986465.1 Rugosimonospora sp. | reverse complement strand
AAGCCGCCCGGGTGGACGCAGGCGGCGCATACGCCGGATCCGGTACGCAGGTATCGGATCTGGTTTGCCAGGTCGACCGCGGCGAGCATCGGGTCCTGCCGCTCCTCCTGGTCGACCCGCTGGTCCGCCTCGGTGCTTGTGCCCGCCTTCGCGTCCAGTTTGATCCGCAGGTACTGCAGCCGCGCCTCGATCTCGACCTGCCGCGCGTTCGGCTCTACCAACGCCGCCGCGTCCGGGGCCGGACCGGCGCCAGCGTCCCCGTCGCGCGCGGCCCGCTGCGCCCAGGACCGGAACATCGTGCCAATGGATGACTCGGCCAGGCCCCGCAGGTACTCGCGGACCAGGCCGATCACCTCGCTGCTGTCCATCCCGAACGGCAGGGGTACCGACGTCAGGGCCACGCTGATGGCGCTGGCGGCCAGATCCATGGCGGCGTCGGCCGCTTCCTGCCGCTGCTCGGCACGCTTGTCCTGCGCCCGCACCGTGGTCAGCCGGTGGCTGAGATCGGTCGGGTCGACCAACCGGGACGCGAGCCCCGCGGCCGTCGCGTCGGGTGGCTGTCGCGCGTCGCCGTTGTCAGATACGCCGGTGTTGCTGGCAATGCCCGCGCGGATCTGGCCGTGCAATTGGCCGAGCTGCACGGCCAGCCCCGCTTCGGTGCCGGTGGGACCGGTGCCGGGCCAGTGGGGATGGTCGATTGCGTGGATGTCCGCGAACATCGTGCGCAGCACGGCCAGGTCCGGTCGGTTCGGCTGGTTGAACGACCGGATCACCGCCTGGGCGATGGCCTGTTCCTGCTCCGCCTCGACCTGGGCGCTGACCGAGACCGTGTAGTGGGCGCGGATGCGGTGCGCGAGCACCGGGGCGACCGCGGCCGGGGCGGTCGCCGCCACGAACGCGATGAACAGGAGCACGATGCTGGTAGTCGACATCGTTCGATCAGCTAGCCGAGCCGTGGCGGTGCCGCGCCGCGCCCAAGCGCGTACCCGCGCCGCCCAGCCCGGCCCGAACGCCAGCACAAGCTGTACGCCCGCCAAGGCCACGTAGACCAGGACCCACAGCCACCACGGCAGGTCGATGACCTCGCGCAGGTGAGCGGCGGTCGACTTGAGCGCGTCGATCTCGGTACCGGGCAGGTCCAGCACATCGGCCAGCCACACCAGCGTCAGTACCGTGACCACACCGAATCCCAGCGCTCCAAACAGATCCGCGGCCTGCTTCACCAGCACCCGGCTGCTGCGCGCCATCGCCCGCCGACCCAGCACCGCCAGCGTCATCAGGATCGGCAACAGCGCGACCTCGTCGACGCCGCCGAGCAACTCGCCGACGAGCAACAGGAACAGTGGATAGGCAGCCATCGCCGCGGCGGCCGGTACGCGCAGCCACCGCCACCGCCGAGGCAGTCCGCGCATCCAGCGCGCCACCAGCCACGCGGCGGTCGCACCGACCGCGAGCGCGAACGCGCTCTGGCCGACGAAGCTCCACGCGATGCTTGTCGGGACGTGATGCCTCCGCCGGAAGGCGGGCATGATGCCGATCAGAATCGTCGTGCCGTAGACGGCCCCGAGCGTCAGCCACAAGGTCGACTCCCGCAGCTCGATGATTGGTTTGCCGATCAGGGGCGGCGCCAGCAGAACCGCCGATCCCAGCAGCAGGACGGCGGTGACCGCGGTCTCCGCGGCCGCGCCGACACCGGCGAGTTCGCAGGCGGTCATCGTGACCGCGTAGGCCGCCAGGACACCGCCGACCACGATCGCCCGCCACCGGCTGCCTGCGGCGAACGCGGCCACCGCCGCGCCCCGGTTGACCACGCATGCTGCCAAGAGGCCGAGCAGGATCGCCCCGAGCAGGGCGTTGAGGATGGCGGTGTCAGGAGGGTAGAGGTACTGCCGCAGTCGTGGATCCAGTAGCGCCGCCGGCAGCCAGGCCGCGGCGACGGCGAGCCCGGCGGTCCACATCGCGATCCGCCTGGTGTGCCGATCGCCCAGCCGCGACAGGCGGAGACGGATCTGTCCGGTCATGCCGACGAGTGTAGGTGGTCGCGCGGCGTCAGCGGGGTCTACTGTGGACCGGTCGAGATCCACTGTGGACTACGGACTTACCGAGACCGTCGGCGGACAGCACGCACCACGGCGTCGCGGAAGGTCACGGCGTTGCCGTCGCGATCCGTGGCCGCGCGCGGCGGTGAGGTCAAGGTGACATCCCATTCGGCTGGGTCAAGCGGCGCCGCGGCTTCTTGCGCGGTGAACATCAGCCGGCGCAGCTGATGGTGCTCGTCGTCGTCGGGGTGGTGGCCGACGATCAGCAGCGTCCCGCCCGGCCGGACGGCCGCGGCCAGGCGCCGGTGCAGGGCATCGAGTATCGGCTGAGGAAACTGCATGAACTGCACGGACACCAGATCGTACTGGCGTGGTGCCGGGTCCCAGTGTTGGAGATCCGCGCGTTCCCAGGCGACGTCGACACCGGCCTCGCCGGCCTGGGCGGCAGCCTTTTCCAGGGCGACGCCTGAGATGTCGACGCCGGTTACCTTCCAGCCCCGCGATGCGAGCCAAACCGCATCGGCGCCTTCGCCCGCACCGACATCCAGCGCGTCGCCCGGTGGCAGGTCCGCGACCGTGGTGACAAGGTGCGAGTTCGGGTTGCCGCTCCAGATCCGGTCCGCCGACCCGTACCGCTCGTCCCAGAACCGCTCGGTGAAGAAGTCCAGCTCTGCTACTGCCTCGTTCGCCTCCTCGGCGACCAGATCGGCGTTGACCATGGCGCCGGCCCGGGCGCCCGAGGCGGCGGCCATGACGACCTGAGCCATCGGGTCGGTGACGTTGCCCGCGACCCACACGCCGGGTACCTCGGTCTTGCCGGTCGGGTCGGCCGGAATGTACGTGCCGATACCCGCCGGGTGCTCGACGGCGGACAGGCCAAGCGACGTGAACGCGCCGTCCGGCACCCGCAGTCGTGACGAGACGGCGAGCGCTTGCAGCGGCACGGTCGTCCCGTCGCTGAGACGGGCGCCTACCAGCCGGTCGTCGGCGATCTCCAGACCGGTGACGGTGCCGGGTACGACGCGGATACCGCGCGCCGCCAGTTGCAGGCTCTGCTCGAAGGTCGGCGGTGGCGCGGTGTGCCACAGCAGGACAACAGAATCGGAGAGTTGCCGGAACAGCAACGCCTGGTGCACGGCTGCCGCGCTGGTACCGAGGACGCCGATGACCCGGTCACGCACCTCCCAACCGTGGCAGTACGGGCAGTGCACCACGTCGCGTCCCCACCGTTCGGGTAGCCCTGGCAGGTCGGGCAGCTCGTCGACGACGCCGGACGCGATCACCAGCCGGCGCGCGGTTACCGTGCGCCCGTCCACGTCCACCTCGAACCCGGGGCGCACGGCGGTGACCGTACCCTCGATGAACTGCCCGCCGTAGCCCGCCACCTCGGCCCGGCCGGCCGCGACGAGATCCATTGGTGGCATGCCGTCGCGCGTCAGGAACCCGTGCACTCCCGCCGCCGGCGCGTTGCGTGGTGCACCGCCGTCAATCACCACCACCGAACGCCTCGACCTGACGAGCATGAGCGCGGCGCTCAACCCGGCGGCACCCCCGCCGATCACCGCAACGTCGTATGTCATGGTGCCACATTGGCGGGCGGTCCGTGTTCCGGCAAGTAACGTTGCTGGTATGGCAAACGACTTGGGCGTGCTGGCGATGGTCGGTCCGCGGCTGCGCGCGCTTCGCGAGCACCGTGAGATGACTTTGGCTCAGCTGTCGGCGGAGACCCGGATTTCGGTATCGACCCTGTCCCGGCTCGAGTCCGGACAGCGCAAGCCGACACTCGAACTGCTACTGCCGCTGGCCCGGGCCTTCCGTGTGCAGCTCGACGAGCTCGTGGATGCCCCGCCCACCGGCGACCCGCGGGTACACATGCGCCCGGTCCAGCAGGGCGACATGACGCTCATTCCGCTCAGCCGCTACGCCGGTGGGCTCCAAGCGTTCAAGATAATCATCCCGGCCGGCCGGCAGTGCCCGCAGCAGAAGACGCACGACGGGTACGAGTGGATGTACGTACTGAGCGGGCGGCTGCGGCTGCTCCTCGGCGAGCAGGATCTCGTGCTCAAGGCGGGGGAGGCGGCCGAGTTCGACACCCGGGTGCCGCACTGCTTCACCGCCGCCGGCAAGACGCCGGTCGAGGTGCTCACGCTCTTCGGTCCCCAGGGCGAGCGGGCGCACCTGCGTGCTCGTACCACACGGGGGCGCTAGCGGGGTTCGCCCCACCGGCCGCGGTATACGACCTCGTCCTTCGGGCGCCGGAGGTGGCGTACGTCGCGGGGTGGCTCATCGCTGTAGCCGATTGAGATTGCTCCGATGGGGGTGAACTGTGGTGGCACCTCGAACGCCTGGCGGAATGCGTCGATCCGCCCAACCGGTATACCGAAGAAGCATGCACCCAGTCCGGCGTCGACGGCGGTAAGCAGTATCAGCAGAGATGCGAAACCAGTATCGATGTCCCAGTACGGGGCGGGCCACCACGCGTCGGACCGGTCCACATGGCCCTTGTCCGGTTGGGCGTAACGATCGAGGTACGCATCCTTGTGCGAGTGGGGCACGATCAGCAGCGGCGTCGCAACGTTCGCCGCGAACCATCGCTCCGGCTCTACCGCTGGCCGTACCGCGTCTCGGAAGCGGGCGATGTCTGCCGGCGTGTCGAGGACGAGAAAGCCCCAGCCCTGGGAGAAACCGGCGGACGGCGCCCGCAATCCGTTGCTTACGATCCGGTCGACGATCTCGGGTGGCACGGCTCGGTCTGGATCGTAGTGCCGGACCATGCGACGACGTCGGACCACATCCTGAAACTCCATCGCATCAACGTACGCGATCGGGGTCAGCCGTTGAGGAACGCGTACAGGCTCGCGGGCGTGGGAACGACCTGGGCGGCGTCCGGTGGCTTGATGGCCTGTGGTGTGCCGTATCCGCTGACAGTGAAGTGCGACGAGGTGTCCGGGTCGCCGGTGTCGATATCGAGCTGGGTCAACCGGCCCTTGTCGTCGAGGGTGGCGGTGAACGGTATCGCGGATGCCTTGGCCCCGATCTTCTTCAGGTCATCGTCGGAGGGCGCCGAGACCCCGGTCGCCTGGTTCAGGTCGATGGTGCCTGAGTAGTGCGTCGCGTCCACCCGCTGCACGTCGCCGACTTGGCTGAACAGCGTGCGCAGGTCGAGATTGTCGCCCTGCTGGAAGTCGAGCGGCAGGGTATTGGGGTCAACCTTCTTCCGATCCAACTTCATCCATTTGTTGGGGCGCAGGCCGTACCGCGCGTTCAGCGGTCCGTAGTCCCCGAGCTGTACCCAGGCATCGGGTGCGATGTATATGACGCTGACCTTCACGGTGACGCCGCCGACCTTGCCGCCGGCGGTGGCCTGAGCGCTGTGGTTGGGCGGATCGAGCTGTGCCGTCCCGCTGATCGGCCCCTGTTTGAAGGTGATGCTGGCGCTGTTCTCCTCGATGCCTTGGAACGACGCCAGCATGGCGTCCTTCGGGGCGACCGGGGATGGCGAAGGTGAAGGTGCTGTGCTGGCGGTTGCGCCACTGTGGCTGCCGCAACCCGAGACGGCTGTACCGGCGAGCGCGAGGGCAGCCACTGTGGACACGATGATGCGAGAGTTGCGCACTGGTTTCCTCCCCCGTATCGGCGGCGGCGATCGAGGCTCGATGCCTCGC
>JBPYFB010000008.1:0-3623 GCA_051986465.1 Rugosimonospora sp. | reverse complement strand
ACAGGTTGACCATGTGGTGCGTCTGGTCGTACAGCACGGCCGCCTCGCGCCAGGAGATGACCTCGCGGCGCCAGTTCGTGAACTCGGCCGGTACGACCGGGTATATGTACGCCCCGAGCTGCGAGTTCCGGAGCAGCTCCACGGTGTTCCCCGCCTGGTCCAGCAACTCCTGCAGGTTCTTCGCGCTCATCTGCCCGCCCGTTTCGTCGACGTATCGGCCGGTCCCGTTGGCTTAAAGTTACGCACGCCGTACGACCGTTGACACAGAGGAAAGGCGGGAGTCGACCTGCCGCGCCCGGCCATGGCCACTACGTCATTTGCCGTAGCGGACCGGTATCGGACCGGTATCGGCCGGCGCGTGCCGGTCATTTGTCGCAGACAACTCCCTCTCCATGCCGGACGTCACGCGATCTCCGCTCGGCTCTACTGGTGTAAGGGGCATAGGAGGTCGCCGTGCGCAATAGCCTCGTCCGCAATAGTCTACTGTGGACACACCAGAGGCGCGGCAACCTGGCCGAGTTGCTGAACAACGCCAGCTATGAGGTGGTCCCGTTCAAGGGTACCGAGCTGGCCGTACTCGGCAGCGTACCGGTGACCGTACCGCTGACCGTGACGGTCACCGCGGCGCGCGGTCTGGAGGCGACCCTGGACCTGACCGAACGCCTGACCTCGCACGGGTACCGGGTGGCGCCGCACCTCGCGGCCCGGCAGTTCGTCGACGAGAAGCAGGTCGCCGAGGTGGTCGCCCGGCTGCACGCGGCGCGGGTGCGCTCGGTCTTCGTCATCGGCGGTGACTCGCCCGCTCCGCTCGGGCGGTTTCCGGACGCGTACTCGTTGCTGCGGGCGATGCGGGCGGTCGGCGACCCGTTCGATGAGGTTGGTATCGCCGGTTACCCCGAGGGCCACGCGGTCATCTCCGCTGCCGCCGCCGATCTCGCGTTGACGCAGAAGGCGCCGCTGGCGACGCACCTCATCAGCCAGATCTGCTTCGATGCCGCGACGACGGGCTCGTGGGCCGCGCGCATCGCCGCCCTCGGTGTCGGCCTCCCGGTACACGTCGGCATGCCGGGACCGGTGAACCGCCAGAAGCTGATGCGGATCTCGGCCAACCTCGGGCTGGGGCAGTCGGCGCGGTTCCTGCAGCGGCAGCACGGCCTGCTCTGGCGGCTGCTCGTGCCGGGCGGCTACCGGCCCACCAGGCTGGCCAGGCAGCTGGGTACCGTGGCGACGAGGATGGACAACAACATCCGGGGACTGCACATCTTCACCTTCAACGAGTTGGCCAAGACCGAGCTGTGGCGCCGGGGGCTACTGGCCGCGATCGCCGAGGCGGACCACCGGGCATGACGGAACGCGACAACGGCCACGACTTCGGCCGCCTCATCGTGCGGGGCGCGGATCGCCCGGGGATCGTGGCGAGCGTGTCGACGGTACTGAGCGAGCACGGCGCCAACATCGTCTCGCTCGCCCAGTCATCCAGCGATCCCTCCGGTGGGCGCTTCTTCCAGCGCACCGTCTTCCACCTCCCGGAGCTTTCGGTCCGGTTCGAGGGGCTGCGGGAAGCGCTGGACACCAAGCTCCGGGGTGAGTTGGGGCTCGACTTCCGGCTCGTCGAGGCGCGGCGCAGGAAGCGGGTGGCCATCTTCGTGTCCCGGGCGGACCATTGCCTGCTCGACCTGCTCTGGCGCCAGCGCCGCGGCGACCTCGACATGACCGTACCGATGGTGGTGTCCAATCACCCCGATCTCCACGACGACGTGCGGCAGTTCGGCATCCCGTTCGTCCACGTACCGGTGGCGAGTGGTGACAAGGCGAGCGCCGAGGCGGAGCAGCTGAAGCTCCTGGCGGGCAATGTGGACCTACTCGTCCTGGCCCGGTACATGCAGATCCTCTCCGGCGACTTCCTGGCCGGGCTGGCCGTACCGGTCATCAACATCCATCACTCGTTCCTCCCCGCGTTCATGGGGCCGAGTCCGTACCAGCGGGCCAAGGAGCGTGGGGTGAAGCTGATCGGCGCGACGGCGCACTACGTGACCGAGGAGCTGGACGAGGGTCCGATCATCGAGCAGGACGTGATCCGCGTGTCGCACCACGAGTCCGTACGGGAGCTGCAACGCAAGGGAGCGGACGTGGAGCGGCTGGTGCTCTCCCGCGCGGTGGCCTGGCACTGCGACGACCGCGTGATCCGGGATGGCAACACCACGGTCGTCTTCTAGCCCGGCGGTCCGGGGCGGCGGGTGTGCGACAATCTTGTTGGCAAACCTCTGTCTCCCGTCGTGGATGAGAGGAGAAGGCCGCCGTGTCACGCCAGCCGATCCCCGAGGCGCCGCCGCGTGCGGACCCGGAATCGTCCCGGTGGGAGGACGAACTCTTCCACCTGCTGGCGGTCGGCGCCCCGGCGGGTCTGGTCGTGGTCGACCCGGACGGGCGGCTGCGGCTGCACAACGATGAGGCGGCACGGATCCTCGGTGACGCGGAACGCCTTCCCGATGTGCTGTTGGCGGCCTTCGAATCGGGCGGCGCCGCCAGCCAACTGGTTGTGCTGGAGCGCGGTCTGCGCCGGCTGGAGGTGGAGTGCCGGCTCGTATCCGCGCCGTCACTGGCACCGTTGCGGGCCGCGTGGCTGACCGACGTCACCCGGGCACGCGTGGTGGCGCGCCGCCTGGCCGCCATCGCGCAGGCTTCGTCCAGCGTCGCGGCGGTCGGCAACCTCGCGGCGACCGTGGACGCGGTCGCCGCGGAGGTGGTGCGGGCCGACCAGATCGCGGCGGTACAGGTCATCACGCTGGACGACACCGGCACCCGGGTCCGCCTGCTGGGCACCGCCGGCTTCGGCGATACCACCGACTTCATCCCCCGGCTGCACCGCTGCCAGGAGCTCGGCGCCGAGATGCAGATGCTGGTAGCGGCGGCGACCGGAAAGATCGTCGCGGTCGCGCACCGCAAGCCCCAGGTACTGGCCGACCCGCGATGGGCGCCGCTGCACGAGATCATGGGCCAGCCCGACTGGGACAGCTACGTCGGCGTTCCGCTGATCGTCGACGGCCGCACGGTGGGCGTGCTCAACGCCTTCTGCACACCGCAGGAGCAGCCGCCGACCGCCGAGGACATCGCCTTTCTCGTGGCAATGGCAGAACAGGTCGCCCTCGCCGTGGACCGCGCCGAACTCGTCAGCGCGGCCGAGATGCAGGCGCGGCGCGAGGAACGCCACCGGGTCGCGGCGGAGCTGCACGACTCCGTCGTACAGCAGGTGTTCTCCATCAAGATGCGGGCCGAGGCGCTGCGGCTCGGCGTCGAGCGGGACGGCGAGGTACCGCCCGAGACCCTGCGCGACTATGCCGAGGTACTGGCGACCTCCGCCCGGCTCGCCCTCGACGACCTGCGGGCGCTCATCTTCGAGCTGCGCCCGGGCAGCCTGGCCGAGAGGGGACTCATCGCGTCGGTGGCGGCCTGGGTCGAGTCGGTGGGTGCCCGCGCCGGAATCGCCACGACATTCCACAGTGGGCTGGAGTTCGTGGCCCTTCCCTCCGGGATGGAGGACGACGTATACCGCATCGTCCAGGAGGCGCTGCACAACGTCGTCAAGCATGCCGAGGCGACCGCGGTCACGGTGGATGTCGCGG
>JBPYFB010000007.1:0-10129 GCA_051986465.1 Rugosimonospora sp. | reverse complement strand
GAGGCCGACCTCGCCGCGCCACCCCGCCCGAAGCACCCGGTCGCGACCACGGCCCGCCGCGACCAGCCCGCGGCCGGCGCGCTGGCCGGGCTGCTGCTCGCCCAGCTCGACGAGATCGAGCTGAACGTCCCCGGGACGATCGACGACATCGACACCGAGTTCCTGCACGATCTGCGGGTGGCGGTGCGGCGTACCCGCTCGGCGCTCAAGCTCGCCGGTGACGCCCTTCCCGGCGGGCTCGCCGAGCACTTCGCGGCCGAGTTCAAGTGGCTGGGCGACCTGACGACGCCAGCCCGCGACCTCGACGTGTTCCTCCTGGAGTTCGACGCACTCGCCGGGGAGCTGACCGAGGCTGACCCGGCCGACCTGGCGCCGCTGCGCGAGTACCTGCGCGAGCAGCGGGCGGCGGCGCGGCGGCGGCTGGTGCGCGGGCTGCGTTCCGCGCGGATGCGCGAGCTGACCACGGCGTGGCGCGCGGCGCTCGCACCGCCGTTGGCCAAGCGAAGGCCCGCGGTGGATGAGCTGGCGGCCGACCGCGCCGGCCGGGCCTGGCGCCGGCTGGCCCGCCGGGGTGCCGCCACCGGCCCGGCCTCGCCGCCTGCGACCCTGCACGACCTGCGCAAGCGCGGCAAGGAGCTGCGGTACGTGCTGGAGCTGTTCGCGGGCGCCTGGGAGCCGGCAGCCTACCGCGAACTGCTCAAGGAGCTGAAGGTGCTGCAGGACTGCCTCGGCGAGTTCCAGGA
The DNA here is from genome assembly GCA_051986465.1 of Rugosimonospora sp. GTDB lineage: Bacteria > Actinomycetota > Actinomycetes > Mycobacteriales > Micromonosporaceae > DATEJJ01. The sequence continues at coordinate 9,386 of JBPYFB010000007.1, read as the reverse complement.
CGCCGAGGTGCACCGGGACAAGGTGCGCGGGTACGCCGCGGAGCTGCTCGCCGCCGGCCGCGCCGACGCGCCCGCGCTGCTCGCGATGGGCGAGCTGGTCGCCGGGCTGGGCGGCCGGCAGCGCCGCGCCGCGGCCGAGTCGGTGGCCCGGGTCGGCCGCTTCCTCACCGACCAGAACCGCCGCCGGGTGCGGGAGCTGGTAAGGGCATGAGGGTTCTGGCATGAGGATTCTGGCGACGTACAACATCAAGGGTGGGGTCGGAAAGACCTCGACCGCCGTGAACCTCGCATACCTCGCGAGCCAGGCCGGGGAGCGCACGCTGCTGTGGGACCTGGACCCGCAGGCGGCGGCGACGTACCTGTTCCGGGTGCGCCCGCGGGTCAAGGGCGGCGGCGGCGCGCTGATCCGCGGCCGGCGCCCGGCCCAGGAGGCGATCAAGGGTACCGACTTCGAGAACCTCGACCTGCTCCCGGCCGACTTCACCTACCGGAACATGGACCTCATGCTCGACGGCACCAAGCAGCCGGTGCGGCGCATCGCCGGGCTGCTCGCCGGCTTGTCCGGCGAGTACGACACCGTGGTGCTGGACTGCCCGCCGAGCATCTCGCTGGTCTCCGAGAACGTGCTGCACGCCGCCGACCTGCTCGTCGTGCCGCTGATCCCGACGACCCTGTCGCTGCGCACCTTCGACCAGCTGACCGAGTTCGTGGCCGGCCTGCGCGGGCGGCGCCCCGCGGTGCGCGCCTTCTTCTCGATGGTGGACCGGCGCAAGCGGCTGCACCGCGAACTGGTCGAGCAGTTGCCCGCCCAGCGGGAGGGGATCTGCCCGGTCAGCATCCCGGCAGTGTCCACTGTGGAGCAGATGGCGGTACACCGGGCGCCGGTACCGGTCTTCGCCGCGCGCAGCCCGGTGGCGCGCGGATACCGGGCGCTGTGGTCCGAGGTGCTGGCCGCGACGGGCTGAGAATCGCCGGTTATGTTAGCTGCATGGGGGTGGATCCGGACGTCTTTCGCGAGGTCATGGCGTCTGTACCCGCGCCCGTCACCGTGGTCACCACGCTCGCCGACGGGCGGCCGCACGGCTCGACCGTCAGCTCGTTCGCCTCGCTCTCGCTGGACCCGCCGATGGTGCTCGTCGCGCTCGACCGGGATTCCCGCGTACTGCACGGGCTGCGCCGCACCGGCCGGTTCGCGGTGAACGTACTGAGCAGTGGCCAGGCCGGCCTCGCGCTCACGTTCGCCCGCCGCGGCGACGGCCGCTTCGACGACGTACCCTGGTCGCTCTGCGCCGGCCTGCCGCGCCTGCCCGGCGCCGCCGCCTGGCTCGCCTGCGAGCTGGACGGGATCGCGGCCGGCGGCGACCACCGCATCGCGATGGGGCGGGTGACGCAGGCGGAGCACACCTCGCTGGCTCCGCTGACCTACCACCGCCGGGGCTACGGCACGCACACGGTGCTCAGGGACGCCGAGGGCGCCGAGGGGGCGGTACCTTACCCGTAGGAGTTGGGGACGGGAGATCGATGATCACCGGGAAGGTCGTGCGCTTCGACGAGGGGCGTGGATACGGTTTCATCGCGCCCGACAACGGGGGCGAGGACGTCTTCGTGCACGCTTCCGAGTTGACCGACCGGGGCGTCGCGGTCGCCTGCGGCACCCGGGTCCAGTTCAACATCGTCGACGGCGGGCGCGGGCTCAAGGCGTACGATGTGCGCGTGCTCGGCGACGGTGTGCCCGAGCCGGTCGCCGACGAGGCCGCGGAGGAGGGCTGCGAGGTCTTCTCCGAGAGCGCGTTCAGCGCGAAGGTGACCGACCTGCTGCTGACCGCCGTACCGCAGCTGACCGGCAGCCAGATCCTGGAGCTGCGCAAGCACCTGCTCCAGTTCGGCCGGCGCAACGGCTGGGTGGAGTAGGTACATGCATCGCACCCGGCTGTACCGCAACGGCGTGCTGGAGTCCGAGAACTTCCCGGTCGCCGAGATCTCCGACCACCTCGCCGACCCGTCCGCGGTGGTCTGGCTCGACATGTGCGAGCCGACCGAGGCGGACCTGCACGCGATCAGCGAGGAGTTCGGCCTGCACCCGCTCGCCGTCGAGGACGCGGCACACAAGCACGAGCGGCCCAAGCTCGACCGGTACGCCACGCACCTGTTCCTGACCGCCTACACCGTCGACCTGGACGCCGCCTCCGGCCAGCTCGCCACGCACGAGGTGGCCGCGTTCGTCACGTCCAACGCACTGGTCACCGTGCGCAAGAGCGAGGGCTTCGGCATCGACGGGCTGATGTCCCGCTGGGACCAGTCACCCGACCTGGCCAAGTACGGCGTGGGGTTCCTGCTGCACGGCCTCGTCGACTACGTGGTGGACACCCACTTCGACGCGGTACAGGCGCTGGACACCCAGATCGAGGCGCTGCAGGACGCGCTGTTCGAGGACCATCCGCGCGACCGCGAGGTGCAGCGGCGCACCTTCGAGCTGCGCAAGTCGCTGGTGACCTTCCGGCGCGTGGTGCTGCCGATGCGCGAGGTGGTCAACTCGCTGCTGCGCCGCGACCTGCACGTCATCGACGAGGAGATCACCCCGTACTTCCAGGACGTGTACGACCACGTGCTGCGCGCCGCCGAGTGGACCGACTCGCTGCGCGACCTGGTCACCAACGTCCTGGAGACGCAGGTCAACCTGCGCGGCATGCGGCTGAACCTGGTGATGAAGCAGGTCACCAGCTGGGCTGCGATCATCGCGGTACCCACCGCGGTCACCGGCTTCTACGGCCAGAACGTGCCCTACCCCGGCTTCGGCCACGCCTCCGGTTTCTGGGCCTCCACGCTCATCACGCTCTGCCTCTCCGGCCTGCTGTACCTCATATTCCGGCGCAAAGGCTGGCTGTGACGCGGGTCGACGGGGTGTGGCGGCTGGCGGACCGGGCCGCCTCCGTCTACCAGTACGTGCCCGTGGAGGTGGCGCCGGCGCAGGATGCGCTGCGCGTGGAGCTGGCGTACGACCGTGCGGCGGGCGTGCTCGACCTCGGTTGCTTCGACCCGTACGGCGCGTTCCGGGGTTGGTCGGGCGGGGCGCGTACGGAGTTCACCGTCGCCTCCCGCTGGGCGACGCCGGGGTACCTGCCCGGGCCGCTGCCGCCGGGGGAGTGGCGGGTGGCGCTCGGCCTGCACCGGGTACCGCCGGACGGGTTGCCGTACGCGCTGACGTGGTCCTCGTCCGCGTCCTCGCCGCGGCCCCCGACGCCGCCGCCCCCGTACCCCGAACGGCCGCCCCGTCCCGCGCCACCCGCGCCGGCCGGGTACCGGTGGCTCGCCGGCGACCTGCACGCGCACAGCGAACACTCCGACGGCACCCTGCCCGTACCGGCGCTGGCCCGGCTCGCCGCCGCGCAGGGGCTGGACTTCCTCGCCGTCACCGACCACAACACGGTCAGCCACCACCCGCTGCTCGCCGCCGAGCGGGGCATCCTGCTGCTGCCCGGCCAGGAGCTGACCGCGGCACGCGGGCACGCGAACGCCTTCGGTGACATCGGCTGGGTCGACTTCCGCGCGCCCGCCGCGGCCTGGGCGTCCACAGTGGAGGAACGGGGCGGCCTGTTCTCGGTCAACCATCCGCTCGCCGCCGACTTCGCCTGGCTGCACCCGCTGGACACGCCGCCGCATCTCGCCGAGATCTGGCATTCCGGCTGGTGGGACCGCACCTGGACGGCACCGCTGGCGTGGCAGCTCGCCGCCGGCTGCCCGTTCGCGGTCGGCGGCTCGGACTTCCACGATCCCGCCGATGGGCCGCCGCCGGGTACCCCGACCACCTGGGTGCTCTGCGCGGTCGACGACCCGCGCGAGGCCTCCCCGGCGACCGTGCTCGACGCGCTGCGCGCCGGGCCGGTCGCCGTCTCGCAGGCGCCCGCCGGACCGCTGCTGCTGCCCGTCGAGGGCGAGCTCGCCGCGGTGGGGGCCGACGGTAGCCTGCTGACCGACGTATCCGGGCGCCGGCGCGTGGTACGCGGCGAGCTCGCCCGGCTACCCGCCGGATCGCCCGTCGCCTGGCTGGAGGATCACCGGGGAACGGTGCTCGCGATCGCTAGCTCGTCGCCGGGTTGACCGCCCGCGCCTCGTGCAGTGCCCGCATGGCGATCAATGCGAGGCCGGCGATCGCGATGTAGGTCGGCAGCCCGACCGCCACCTGACCGCTCATGTCCACGATCGGCGGGATGTGGTGCGGCGCGCCGGCTGCCGGGTGCCCGTTGCCGAGCAGCGCGGTGACGTGGTTGGCGACCCAGGTGCCGCGGCCGACCAGCGCGTTGTGCAGCAGCGGGCCGGGCGCGGTGACGAAGGCGAAGACGGTACCGATGGTCAGCGCGTACCGCGCCGAGCCGCCGGGCGACACCGCGGCGGCGAGCGGCATGATGATCGCGAGTGCCGGCGTCAGCCCGATGAACCCGGCGGTCGAGTCGAGCAACCAGTGCAGCCACGGGCTGATCGCCGGGCCGCCCTCGCCGAGGTAGATGGCGTGGAACCAGAACATCACCGCGCCGCCGCCGTACGCGAGCAGCACCGCGAAGACCACCAGTGCCACCCACGCCAGCGGGTCCCGGTAGTACTCACGCAGCAGCCGCCACACACTGCGAGGGCTGAGCGGGGCGGCCGGCGCGGGCGCCCGGTCGCTTTCGCCGAAGACCGTGGCCGCGCTGGTTGCGGGCAACGAGATCCTGAAAACCACCTGGCACTCCACTCTGTCGGGGCGACCGGCATGCCAGGGCCGTGCCGCCAGGGGGCAGGGAAAGGCCAGCATGGGGGAGCAGGCTGGTGGAAGCGCTCCCATCCAACTTGCGTTTGACTTGCGCCGCAGGTCACCGATGCCGGGCGGGCGATAATCTCGGTAACTTTTCTCCGTCTATTCCAGATCGCGAGGCCAAAAGCGAGAAAAATCGACCGCGATCGGGCAGAGTAGGGATGGATGTGGACCGATTCTTCCCGCCCTTGGGGGGTATTTGCGTCTGCGTTCTGGTCGGCAGATGAATTAGCCTCTATCTAAATATAGAAATGTCTTGATTCTCCTCCCCAACTCTCTCCTCCCACCTGGCGGCGACCGATGCGCTTCGGGATTCTCGGAGCACTGCGGATCCAAGGGCCTGACGGCCCCATCACGGTGACCGGTACGAAGCGGCGCGTTCTGCTGACGGTTCTTCTCGCGAACGCCAACCGCCCCGTCGCGCTGGACACCGTCATCGACTGGCTGTGGCCCGGGCATCCGCCGCGCTCGGCCGCCGGTACCATCCAGGCGCACGTCTCGGCCCTGCGCCACCTGCTCGAACCGCGGCTGCCCCGGTGGGGGCGCTCCAGCCTGTTGCTGACGCACGCCGGCGGGTACCTGATCCAGGTCAATGCCGAGCAGCTGGACGTCCTGAACTTCGAGGAGCTCGTCGGGCGCGGGCGGGAGGCCCTGCGCAACGGGCGCGCCGGCGAGGCGAGCAAGCTGCTGGGCGAGGCGTTGGAGTTGTGGCGCGGCGAGCCGCTCGCGGAGGCGGCGTCGGTGGGCGCGGCGCAGGCGGAGGTGGCCCGGCTGGAAGAGCTGCGGCTGGCCGCCATCCTGCTGCACACCGAGGCCGAACTCGCGCTGGGCAACCAGCTTGAGCTGGTACCGGAGCTGGCCCGGCTGGTTCGCGTACACCCGCTGCACGAACCGTTCTACGCGCAGCTGATGGCCGCGCTGTCGGCGAGCGGGCGGCGCGCCGACGCGTTGCAGGTGTACGCGCGCGCCCGCGAAGTGTTGGCCCGTGAGCTCGCCGTCGAGCCCGGGCCGGAGCTGCGTCAGGTTCGCGCCGCGATCATGTCCGACAGGCGGGCTCGGCTGGTCACGGTGGCCTGATGCAATGGACCGGCCGCCCCACCCGGGGCGGCCGGTCCGTCCCAATCAGACTGTCTACAGTGGACTGTCTACGGTGGACTATCCGTGCAGCAGCGGCAGCGGCCGGTGCGCCGGTACCGGCGCGGTCTGCGGCGCGGCGAGCGGGCTGGCCGAGGCGGCCGCCGCGGCCGCGTCGGGTACCGGCTGCGGCAGCGGGTCGCACAACGTATCCGCACGGTTGTTGCCCGGCTGGCGCGCCGGCAGCTTCCCGGTCGCCAGGTAGTCGGCGATCTGGTCGTCGACGCACGCGTTGCCGTACAGGGTGCCGGCGTGCGTGGTGCCACCCGGCTCGGCGATGAGGCTGGAGTTCGGGAAGAGCTTGCGCACCTCCAGGCTGCCCTCGTACGGGGTGGCGGCGTCCAGCGTCTCGTCGATCAGCAGCGCGCTGGCCACCTTGCCGCCGTCGACGTGCAGCGGCTGCCTCGCCGGTGCCGGCCAGTACAGGCACGGCGCGTTGTACCAGGCGTTGCCCCACGTCTCGAACGGCGCGGTCCGGTACGTGCGCCAGTTGTCCCGCCGCCACTGGGCCCAGCTCGGCGGCCACTGCACGTCGGTGCACTGCACCGCGTTGTAGACCGCGAAGCCGTTGTCGTCGCCGGGCGCGTCGCCGCTCTGGTACCAGTCCACGACGCCGCTCGGGTCGCCCTTGTTGACCCAGCCCGCGAAGGCGTCGGCGAGGCTGAGCCACGTCGACTGGTAGTAGCCGGAGTAGAGGAAGACGTCGGTCCACTCGTCCGGCCCGACGACCCCGCCGGCCGGGTGCGCGCGCAGCTTGGCCTGCGTCGCATACCACAGCTTCTGCACGGCGCCGGCGGTCTTGCCCAGGTGGTACACGCTGTCGTACCTGGCCAGCCAGCCGAACCAGATCTCGACGTTGCGCTGGAACGCGACGTCCTGGTTGAGGTTGGCCTGGTACCAGACGTTGCGCGGGTCCACATTGGAGTCGAGCACGAGGCGCCGTACCCGCTGCGGGAAGAGCGTGGAGTAGACCTGGCCGAGGTACGTGCCGTACGAGAAGCCGTAGTAATTGATCTTCTGCTGGCCCAGCGCGATCCGGATCTGGTCCACGTCCTTGGCCACCTCGATGGTGGTCATGTGGCGCAGCAGCGGACCGTTCTTGGCGCAGGCGGTCGCGTACGACTGCGAGCGCGCGAGCCAGGTCCGCTCCAGATCGGCGGTGGTCGGGATGTAGTCGGGCCGGTTCGGGCTGAAGTAGTCGGGCAGGCAGGACAGCGCCGGGATCGAGGAGCCGACGCCGCGCGGGTCGAAGCCGATCCAGTCGTACGCGTCGCCCGCGCCGTTGGGCACGTACTGGCCCAGCGTGGACAGGGTCAGGCCGGAGCCGCCCGGGCCACCGGGGTTGGTGACCATGATGCCCTGGTACTGCGCGTCGGGCACGGTGTGCCGGATCATCGATACCGCGAGCTGGATCTTCGCGCCCTGGGGGTGGTCGTAATCCAGCGGCACCGAGAGGAACCCGCACACCCCGCCGGCCTGCTGCAGGCCCTCGTCGGCGCAGGTTCCCCACGCGATCGCCGGTGCACCGTGCGCGGGCGCGGCGGGCGAGGCGTGCGCACTGGAGGCGACGCCGGCCAGGAGCAAGGCCATGGCGCTGCCGATAATGACGATCTTCTTCATCCGGACATCGTAATTCGGCGTGCCGCGGCTCACGATCCCCGGCAAAGCGCGTTGAGGGTCAGGGCGAGGGTGGGACGCCAGCCCGGCGGCCGCGGGTGCGTACCGGGTCGGCGAGCGCGGCGACCAGCGCCGGGACGGCGGCGAGGCGGTGCGCGCTGACCACCGCGTCGCAGTGCGGCCACGCCGCGGCCATGCCACCGACGAGCGGCCGGTACCGGGGGCTCGCGGTGCGCGGGTTGGCCCACACGATGCCGTACGCGAGGCGGGACAGGCGCGCCATCTCGCGCCCCAGCCCGGCCGGGTCCCCGGTCTCCCAGCCGTCCGAGATGATCAGTACGACCGCGCCGCGCGCCATGCCCCGCCGCCCGTACCCGTCGGTGAACTCGCGCAGCGCGGCGCCGATGCGGGTACCGCCGGCCCAGTCCGGTGCGGCCCGCCCCGCCGCGGCGAGTGCGGCATCCGGCCGGGCGTGGCGCAGTACCCGGGTCAGCCGGGTCAACCGGGTCGCGAACGTGAACACCTCGGCCCGGGTACCGGCGGCGCAGTACAGCAACTGGAGCATGGCGCGCGCGTACGGCTCCATCGAACCGGAGATGTCGCACAGCACCACGAGCCGGCGTGGCTTCTCGCGCGCCACGCGCCTGGCCAGGCGCAGCGGATCGCCCCCGGTACGGTGCGCGAGGCGCAGTGTGGCGCGCAGGTCCACGCGGTGCCCGTACCCGACGGGCCGGGTGCGCCGGGACCGCCGCGGTGGCGTCGCCACCCGCAGCCGGCTCATCGCCCACGCCAGCTCCAGCAGCTCCGCGGGGCTGCACTCGGCGAAGTCCCGCCCGGCCAGGCGGTGCGCGTCGCTCGCCGCGGCGGCCACCTCGACCGTCCGGCTCGGGCCGCCCGCCCCGGGCCGGGTCGCGCCCAGTTGGCTCGCGCTGCGTTGACTGGCGCCGCCGGCCGCGGTACGCGCCGCCGGTGGAGTGTCGCGTGTGGACGGATCCGGCGCCGCGTTCGGGTCGCCCCGCTCGTCCGCCACGTCGGTCAGCCCGCCGAACACCGCGGCGAAGACCCGGTCGAGCAGCGCCACCTGGTCGGGGTCGCCGGCCAGGGTGGCCCGCGCGCACCAGCGCAGCTGCGCGGTGGTGGCGGGGCGGGCCAGGGTGACCGCGCGGGCGAAGCGCTCGACGCGATCGGGGCCGACCGGCAGGCCGGCCGCGCGCAGCAGCGCGCCGAAGCGGGCCGCGAGCGTAGCGAGGTCCCTCATCCGAGTACGCCCGCCGCGCGTACCGCCTCCTCGTCCTCCGGGTACTTGAGCACCGCGCCGAGGGTGCGCCGGGCGGTCTCCTCGGACAGCTCGCCGGCACCGAGTACCCGCAGCGCCGCCGCCCAGCTGATCGCCTCGGCGACTCCTGGCGGCTTGGTCAGGTCGAACCCGCGCAGCCGCGCCACCGCCTGGGAGACCTGCCCGGCCAGGTACTCGCCCGCCTCGGGTACCCGCCGCCGGACGATCTGCGCCACCCGCTCGGGTCGGGGATAGTCGATCCAGTGGTACAGGCAGCGCCGGCGCAGCGCGTCGTGCAGGTCCCGGGTGCGGTTGGAGGTGAGCACCGCGACCGGTGCGGCAACGGCCCGCCGGGTACCCAGCTCCGGTATCGTCACCGCCGCCTCGGCGAGCAGCTCCAGCAGGAACGCCTCGAACTCGTCGTCGGCGCGGTCCACCTCGTCGATGAGCAGCACGGCCGGGCGCGGCCCGGGATGCAGCAGGGCGGTGAGCAACGGCCGGGACAGCAGGTACTCCTCGGTGAACAGGTCCCGGTCACGGATGTGCTCGCCGGCCGCCTCGGCCAGCCGG
>JBPYFB010000006.1:0-5811 GCA_051986465.1 Rugosimonospora sp. | reverse complement strand
CCGCCCGGCTGACGCACGAGGGTATCGAGGTCGAGGACGTTGCCGTGGCGACCGTACGCTTCGAGTCCGGTGCGCTGGCCGCCCTGCACGCCACCACGGCCGCGTACCCGGGCCTGGCGGTGCGGCTGCAGGTGCACGGCGACGCCGGCTCCGCGGTCCTGCACGACGACCAACTGGAGTACTTCCACGCCGCCGCGACCGGCAGCGGGGATAACGACGACTCTGGCTCGGCGACGTCTGGCGCCGCGCTGCGACCCAGAGCCGTCGCGGGGGGACCGCTGGGCGGGGCCGAGCCGGACAACCAGGCCGCCGCGGTGGTACCGGCGCAGGAGTTGCGCGGTAGCGCGAAGCCCGCCGACACGTTTGTCCTCGGGCACCTGCGCCAGTACCAGGATGTCGTGTCGGCGATCGAGGACCGCCGGCCGCCCGCGGTGACCCTGGCCGAGGGTCTGACCGCAATGGCTGTGGTCCACGCCGTCTACGAGTCCGCGGCGGCGCACAAACCCGTGGAGGTGTCGTGAAGTTCTCGGTCTTCACCGCGTCGACTCCGGAGTGGGCGCCGGCCGAGGCTGCCGAACGCCTGGCCGCCCAGGGGTGGCACGGCGTGGAGTGGCGGATCACCGATCAGGAGGAATCGGCCGAGCCCGGCTTCTGGGCCGGAAACCGGGCCACCTGGCCGCTGACCGGGCTGGAGGACAGCCTGCCCGCGATCGCGTCGGTGACCCGTGACGCCGGGCTGGAGTTCTCCGCGCTGGGCGGGTACGTGCGCTGTTACGACCGGCCGAACGTGGAGCGGATGCTCGCCGCGACCGCCGCGCTCGGAGCCGGCCGGGTCCGGGTCACCATGCCCACCACGCAGGACGGCCGGTACCGCGACCTGTTCGCCGCGACCCGGCGCGACCTGGAGTGGGCGGTGGACCGGGCCGAGCGCCACGACGTCCGGGTACTGGTCGAGTTGCACCACCGGACCATCGCGGCCTCGGCGTCGGCGGCACTCCGCCTGGTCGACGGGCTCGACCCGCGCCGGGTCGGTGTCATCCACGACGTGGGCAACCTCGTGTTCGAAGGGTACGAGGACTACGCCGCCGCCTTCGACATGCTGGGCCCGTACCTGGCGCACGTACACGTGAAGAACGCGGCGTGGCGCCCGGTCGGACCCTCCTCAGTGGACGGTAGTACCGCGTGGGCGGAGGAGTGGGCACCGTTGCCGGACGGGCAGGCCGACATGGCGGCGTACTTCCGCGCGCTGCACGCCGCCGGGTACGACGCCTGGGTCACCTGCGAGGACTTCTCCACGGCGGTACCGCTGGCGCAGCGGACGAGGGACAACCTCGCCTACCTCACGGCGCTGGAGAAGCGGACCCGGCAGCCCGCCGCCGGGCTCGCCTGACCGGCGCGGGTGACGGGACCTTCGGCCCTCACACCCGCGCCCGGTACGCGCCTAGCGTTGGCGGATGGTACGTCAAAGCCAACACCAGCGTCTACTGTGGACCGTAGTACTCGGCGCGACCGCCGCGCTGGGCATGTTCTCCGGGCCGGTACCCGCGCACGCCGCGCCGAGCGGGTACCCGGTCACCGGAATCGACGTCTCCGCCTTTCAGGGACAGGTCGACTGGGCGGCGGTCGCGGCCGGCGGCGCGCGCTTCGCGTACCTGCGCGCCAGCGAGCAGGACGGGATCCCGGACGCGTACTTCCCGGCCAACTACGCGGGTGCCAAGGAGAACGGGCTGCTGGCCGGGGCGTACCACCGCGCCCGCCCAGGGTTGAGCAGTGGCCGGGCGCAGGCCGACGTGCTGGTGGACGCCGCGGGGTACCTCGACGACGGGCGCACCCTGCCGCCGATGCTCGACATCGAGTGGCCCCGGTCGGACTGGGCCGGCCTGGACGCCTGCTACAACATGACGCCGAGCCAGCTCAGCGCGTGGATCCGGGACTTCGTCAACGAGGTCGCCGCGCGCACCGGCCGGCTGGCGATGATCTACACGAACACGAACTGGTGGCGGCCGTGTACCAACAACGACGCCTCGTTCGGCGGCAATCCGCTGTTCATCGCGAGCTACACCGCGACGCCACCGCCGTTGCCGGCCGGGTGGCGCACCTGGAGCCTGTGGCAGTACGCCGATTCCGGCGCGCTCCCCGGCGACCAGGACGTGTTCAACGGCGACGCGGCCGGGCTGCGCCGGCTGGTGACGGGGCAGCCGCTGGCGTTGCGCGCGCACGCGAACGGCGGGTACGTGACGGCCGGCGCCACGCCGCTGGTCGCCTCGGCCGGTACGGCCGGCGACGCGCAACTCTTCGACCAGATCGACCTGGGCGGCGGGTACGTGGCGCTGCGCTCGCGGGCGACCGGGCGGGTGGTGACCGCGGAGAACGCCGGAGCCGGTGCGCTGGACGCCAACCGTACGGCGATCGGGGCGTGGGAACGGTTCCGGCTCATCGTCAACGCCGACGGCAGCGTGAGCCTGCGGGCGGCGATCAACGGCCGGTACGTGACCGCGGAGGGCGCCGGTGCCCAGCCGCTGATCGCCAACCGTACCGCGATCGGGGCGTGGGAGCGGTTCGACCATGTATTGGCGCCGGGCACGGTGGCACTGTGGGCGATGGCGAACTTGCGCTACGTGACCGCGGAGAGCGCGGGCGCCCAGCCGCTGATCGCCAACCGGGGCACGCTCGGCGGCTGGGAGCTGTTCACCACGGTCGACCTGGGCGGCGGGTACGTCGCGCTGCGGGCCGGTGCCAACGGCCGGTACGTGACGGCGGAGAACGCCGGAGCTGGTGCGCTGGTCGCCAACCGTACGGCGGTCGGGGCCTGGGAACGGTTCCGGCTGATCGTCAACGCCGACACCACGCTGAGCCTGCTCGCCGCGGTGAACAGCCGGTTCGTCACCGCGGAGGGCGCCGGCGCGCAGCCGCTGATCGCCAACCGCACCGCGATCGGGGCCTGGGAACGGTTCGCCCGCACACCCTTCTAAATTTGTCGGTGGTGCAGGGTAGAAATCGCGGCGGGTGGTTCGTCGTGCTGTCGAGGTGCCCCGACCGTGGCGCCCGTCCGCAAGGAGGAAAGACATGAAGTACCTGCTGCTGGTGTGCGGCGCCGACGACGTGACCAGCCCGCCCCCGGTCGTGGACCCGCAGCCGTGGGTCGACGAGATGGACTCGCGCGGGATCCGGCTGGTGGGCAACAGGTTGTGCCCCGAGGCCGAGGCGACGACGGTACGGGTGCGCGAGCGCGGTGTGCTGGTGACGGATGGGCCGCACCTGGAGACGAAGGACCTCATCGGCGGCTTCGACATCATCGAGTGCGCCGATCTGGACGAGGCGATCGAGGTGGCGGCGAAGCATCCGGTCGCCACCTACGGGGCGATCGAGGTGAGGCCGTTCTGGACCGAGTGAACGAGGCCATCGCCTCCGTTTACGCCGACGAGTGGGGCCGGATCGTCGCGAGCCTGATCCGGCTCACCGGCGACTGGACGCTCGCGGAGGAGTGCGCGCAGGACGCGTTCGCCAAAGCGATCGAGGCGTGGCCCCGGGACGGCATACCGCGAAATCCCGGGGCCTGGCTCACCACGACTGCCCGGAACCGGGCGCTGGACCAGTTGCGCCGCCGCCAGGTGGAGGCGGCCAAGCTGCGGGAGGTGGCGCGGATGGCGCCCACCGAGGAACCGGTGCCGTACGAGAGCAGCTCGGGCGTGCCCGACGACCGGCTTGAGCTGATGTTCACCTGCTGCCACCCAGCCCTGTCCATGGAGGCTCGGGTGGCGTTGACGCTGCGCAGCCTCGCCGGCCTGAGCACCGCGGAGATCGCGCGGGCGTTCCTGGTGCCGGAGAAGACGATGACGCAGCGGCTGTTCCGGGCGAAGTCGAAGATCCGCAACGCCGGCATCCCGTTCCGGGTACCCCCGGATCACCTGCTGCCCGAGCGGACGGCCGATGTCCTCGCCGTGCTGTACCTGCTGTTCAACGAGGGATACTCGGCCAGCTCCGGCGCGGACCTGATCCGCCAGGCGCTGTGCGCGGAGGCGGTCCGGCTGACCCGGGTACTGGTCCGCCTGATGCCCGACGAGCCGGAGGCGCTGGGCCTGCTGGCGCTGATGCTGTTGAACGAGGCCCGGCGGCCGGCGCGCACGGACGCCGCCGGTGACCTGATTCCGCTGGAGGAACAGGACCGCACCCGCTGGGATCGGGCGCTGATCGCCGAAGGGCTGGCGGTGCTGGACACGGCACTGCTGCGGCGGCAGGCCGGCCCGTACCAGATCCACGCGGCGATCGCGGCCTGCCACGCGCAGGCGCCGGACGTGGCCGGCACCGACTGGCCGCAGGTCGCCGCGCTGTACGGCCGGTACGCCGAGCTGACGGACAGCCCGGTGGTGGAGCTCAACCGGGCGATCGCGGTGGCCATGGCGGACGGGCCGGCCGCCGGCCTCGTACTGGTCGACCGGCTGGCCGCGACCGGCGCGCTGTCCGGGTACCATCTGCTGCCGGCGGCGCGGGCAGACCTGTTGCGCCGGCTGGAGCGGCGCGGCGAGGCGGCAACGGCCTACCGGGAAGCGCTCGACCTGGCCGCCACCGACGCGGAGCGGCGTTACCTGAACCGCCGGCTGGCGGAAGTGTCCACAAAGGAGTGAGAGGCATGGGACGGTCGGCAATCATCTTTCACGGTACCGGCGGCAACCCCGACGTGGCCTGGTATCCGTGGCTGCGCGAGCGGCTGGCCAGTCGCGGGTACGCCGTCGAGGTTCCGTACTACCCCGATGTCAACGTGGAACCCATCGACACGTTCCTGCCGAAGGTACTGGCGAACCACACCTTTGACGAGCAGACCGTCCTGGTTGGACACTCCGGAGGCGCGGCGCTGATGCTCGCGATCCTCCAGCACATCGACGTGCCGGTAGCCCAGGCGATACTCGTCGCCGGCTACAGCACCCGCCCGAACACCAAGGAAGAACCGGTACTGCAGGACAGCTACGACTGGGCGGCGATCCGCGACCACGTGCGCGACGCGTACTTCATCAACTCTCGGGACGACCCGTACGGCTGCGACGACCGGCAGGGGCGCGCGATCTTCGAGCACGTGGGTGGCACGCAGATCGTCCGGGACGACGGGCACTTCGGCGGCCCCGGCCAGAATTACGACACGTTCGAACTGGTCGACAGGCTCATCGGCTAGCCCGCCGGGAGGCTGGCCCGCCGGGAGGCTGGCCCGCCGGGAGGCTCTCCCGCCGGTACGCCGTGACGGGGGGTCACGGCGTACCGGCGGGAGGTCACGGCGTGACCGGGATGGCGGCCGGCGCGTCCGGCCAGCCGGCGTCGTCGTCCAGCGAGGCGGCGAGCCTGATGCCGCTGACCACCTTCGCCATCTCGGCGTCAGAGATGGAGTTGCCTTCGCGCGCGACCTGGATGTTGACCTTGCCGTCGGCGCTCCATCCGTTGCAGATCCCGTGCCCGCACCGGGGTTGGGTCGGTGGCTGCTCGCCGGGCTTGAGCGCCTGGTTGGAGTTGCTGTTCGGGACGATGAAGATCTCGAAGCTGCCCGGGACGCCGTCGCCGCCGACCTCGTTCCACACCTGCGTCAGGCCGGTCGGGGCAGGGGCCGGCTTGGCGAACAGCGCGCCGCCGAAGTCGCCCTCGCCGTCAGCGGCGATCCCGTCCAATCCGGCCATCACGTGCGAGCCGACGGAGATCGGCCGGAATCCGGGCGGTACGTAGGTCATCGTGAACGGCAGCTTCGCGGCGGCCGGCGGGGCCGCGCGCAGGGCGGCGGCGACATCGCGCAGGTCCTTCGCGGACGGGAAGTTGTCGTCGGTGGAGTAC
>JBPYFB010000005.1:0-11899 GCA_051986465.1 Rugosimonospora sp. | reverse complement strand
TCCCTGACTAATCGTTCAGGCCCCACCGGCCACACCGGCCCGGGGCCGCCGCCCCCAGCCACCGACGGCCTGGGGCCGCCGCTCTCTGGACTGAGGAGCGTCCCGAGCGAAGCGATGGGCGGCGACGAGGGAAGAGAGCGGGCTGAGGCCCCAGGCCCGCGCGAGCGGAGCGAGTGCCAAAGAAATGGTCGAGAGGACGCTCGCACAGCGCCTCCGGCACTGGGTCGTGGGTCGCCCGAATAATCGGGACCTCACGGCGATGCGTCCTCCCGCACGGAGCATCCTGCGCGCCTTGCGACGCGCCGTCAAGGGTCTCGACCCCCGTTCTTCGACGCACCGCGCATCGGCGACTACGGATCGCTACAGCGAGTCAATATCGCTCCGTGATCAGCGCAGATCCCACGCTTACCCGGCGTCGAAAATCGTCACCGACCGTCACCGTCACCGCGGAAAAATCATCCAACGGGTTGATCGTCCCGGCGCGTCAGCGCTCCAGCAGCCCCGCCTCGCGCGCCGCGCGCAGCGACGGCTTGACTTCGTGGGTCGGACCTACGAGCGATGAGACGGCATCGAGAGTCTTCAATCCCTCGCCGGTGTTGAAGACGACCGTCTCCGCCGTCGGGTCGAGCTTCCCGGCGGCGACCAGCTTGCCGAGGACCGCCGCGGTGACTCCGCCCGCCGTCTCCGCGAAGATCGCCGTGGTGCGGGCGAGCTGGCGGATGGCGGCGCGGATCTCGTCGTCGTCGGCGTAGTCCATCCAGCCGCCGGTGCGGCGCACGGCGTCCAGGGCGTACGGACCCGCGGACGGGTCGCCGATGTTCAGCGACTTCGCGATGCCGGTGGGGCGCACCGGGACGATCGTGTCGGTACCGTCGTGCAGCGCGCGGGCGATCGGGTTGCAGCCGGCCGACTGGGCGCCGAAGACCCGCCACGGCGTATCCGGTACCAGCCCGATCTCGACCAGCTCGGTGAAGGCCTTGTCCACCTTCGTCAGCAGCTCCCCGCTCGCCATCGGGATGACGATCTGCGCCGGCAGCCGCCAGCCGAGCTGCTCGGCCACCTCGTACCCGAGAGTCTTGGAGCCCTCGGCGTAGTAGGGCCGGACGTTGACGTTGGCGAACGCGGTGTCCTCGAACTCGTCGGTCTCGGTGAGCTCGGAGCACAGCCGGTTGACGTCGTCGTAGGAGCCCTGGATCGCCACCACGTCGCCGCCGTACACCGCCGTCGGCACGACCTTGCCGGTCTCCAGGTCGTACGGGATGAAGACCATTGACGGCATGCCCGCCCGGGCGCTGTGCGCGGCGACCGAGTTGGCCAGGTTGCCGGTGGAGGCGCAGGCGAACCGGGTGAAGCCGAGCCCCTTGGCGGCGGTGAGCGCTATCGATACCACCCGATCCTTGAACGAGTGGGTGGGGTTCGCCGAGTCGTCCTTGATCCACAGGCCGCCGGTGATGCCGAGCTCGGCGGCGAGCGCGTCGGCCCGTACCAGCGGGGTCATGCCCGGGTTGAGGGTGACCCGGGTCGCCGGGTCCTGCCCGACCGGCAGCAGCGGCGCGTACCGCCAGATGTTCACCGGGCCGGCCTCGATCTGCTCGCGGGTGACCTGCTTGAGCAGGTCGAAATCGTAGCCGACCTCAAGCGGCCCGAAGCACTGGAAACACGCGTGCTGGGCGGCGAGGGGGAACTGGGCGCCACAGCCACGACAGACAAGATGGGTAGCGGCTGAAGGGGCGACGGTGCTGGGGGAAGCGTCGATCGTCGACGTCATGCGAGGCCTTCCTCTCATCTTCCCGGGTCGGATCTCCCGGACGGAGTTGGCACCTGCCGTGCTCGGCCTCAACATCGAGTCTCGCGCGGTGGTTGCCGGGGCTTCATCGGGCCGGTCCCTCTGCCCCTCTGGATGAGGTATTCAGTTGTTGTTCCCGCTAAGAGTAGCAGTCAGCTGACGACGTCCTTACGGAGGAAGCGCCACCAGGCCAGGCCGAAGAAGAGCGTGCCGTAGATCACAGCGGAGATGCCGCCCTTGACGAGATCGTCGGTCTGCGCCGGGTTGGACAGCAGCCCGAGCCACGCCTGGGAGTAGTGCGTGGGCAGCAGGTTGCGCAGCGAGCCGAGCGCGGTGATCTGGTCGAGGATGCTGGAGAGGATCTGGAGCAGTACCGCCCCGCCGACCGCGCCCAGCGGCGGGTCGATCCATACCGACAGCAGGAACGCCAGCCCGGCGACCACCACCAGGCTCACCGCGATGTACCCGAGGATCGCGAGCAGCCGCACCAGGCCGGTACCGGTGGGCAGGTCACCGGCGATCGTCGAGCGCAACGGGTGCCAGCCGTACCGGAGGGTACCGGCGGCGAGGGCCGTACCGGTCAGCAGCAGAAGCGCGGTACCGCTGGTGGCGAGCGCGACGAGCAGCTTGCTGCCGAGCAGCCGGGCCCTCGGTACCGGGGCGGCGAGCAGGTACCGCAGGGAGCCCCAGGTGGCGTCGCTGGACACGGTGTCGCCGCAGAACAGCGCGACGATCACGATCAGCAGAAATGACGATGAGACGAGCAGCGTGAACAGCGCGAAGTTCAGCCCGCCGGAGGTACCCACCCGCGCGATCGTGTCGAACTGTCGCTGGTCGCGGTTGTCGCCGGGAGTACCGCCGAATTCGAAGGCGGCCAGGATGATCAGCGGCAGCAGCACCATGAAGCCCAGCGCCACTTGAGTACGGCGCCGGGTCAGTTGGCGCCGCGCCTCGGTCAGGAAGGTGAGCGTGGCGTGCGGCCGGTACCCGCGCGCGGCCGACCCGTCCGCCAACGGCTGCCCGCCGTCGGACAACGGCTGCCCGCCGTCCGGCAGAGGCTGATCGAGCATTGTCGCCATTACCGCTCCCCGCTTCCCGCCGTATCCCCGCCCACGAGAGACAGGAACGCATCCTCCAGCCGTCGCCTGGGTACCACCCGGTCCACGCCCACGCCCGCGTTGACCAGCGCCGCCACCACGGCGGAGCGCGGCGTCCCGTTGAGGTCCACCACGAGCGCGCCGTTCCCGTCGGGCCGCACCGAGATGATGCCGGCCACCTCGCCGAGCGCGCTCGTGGCCGCCCCGACGTCCGAGACGTCGAACTGCACCGTGGGCGAGTCGCCGACGATGTCGTCCACCTGCCCGGCGGCGACGACCAGGCCCTTGTGTACAACCACGACGTGGGTACAGGTCTGCTCCACCTCGGCCAGCAGGTGGGATGAAAGCAGAACGGCCCGCCCCGATGCCGGGTCCGCGTATCGCTGCAGGATTCTGCGCATCTCCGCAATCTGTGGCGGATCCAGGCCGTCGGTGGGCTCGTCGAGTACGAGCAACTCCGGCAGGCCGAGCATCGCCTGGGCGATCGCGAGCCGCTGCTTCATACCGTGGCTGTACTTGCGTACCTTCCGGTGGATCGCGTCGCCCAGCCCCGCGATCGCCAGCGCCTCCTCGAAGTGCGCGTCCGCCTCGGGCCGTCCCGTGGAGCGCCAGTACAGTCGCAGGTTCGCCAACCCGGAGACGTGCGGCAGGAAGCCGGGCCCCTCGACGAGCGCGCCGAGGCGGGACAGGACGGGCGCGCCCGGCGACAGCCGGTGCCCGAAGACGTAGATGTCACCCGCGGTCGCGTGGGTCAGCCCCATCAGTACCCGCAGGGAGGTGGTCTTCCCGGCACCGTTGGGGCCGAGCAGGCCGACCACCTGTCCACCTTGGACGGTGAAATCCACTGTGGATACTGCGACGAAACCGTCCGCGTACTCCTTGCGCAGGCCGCTGACGACGAGCGGGATGTCCGCGTACTCCGGGCGTACCGCGCGGTGTGCCCGGCGGTACCGGCGCCGGCCGATGAGGATCGCGGCGAGCACACCGAGCACCACCAGGACGACCAGGCCGAGAAGCACCCAGCGCCAGATCACGTTCGGGGTGACGATCGGTGCACTGTGGACGTACGGGAGCAGCAGCGGCGAGTCGCCGAGCGCGACGTCGTACACCGCGGGCGCGGCCGGCGACGCGTACGCCTGATCCGAGGTGGCCACGGTGACCCGCAGCAGGTGACCCGGCTGGAACCGGTGCACGATCGCGGGCAGGGTCACCGTCACGGGTCGCGCGTCGTCGATGGTCTTCGGCAGGCCGGTCAGGCGTACCGGCGCGACCAGACCGTTGGGCAGCGTCACGCCGCTCTTCGGGTCCACGTCGTACAGCTTCACGAACAGCACCGCCTCGCCGGTGGGCGACGCCGCCCGGACCTGTATCCGCGGCGCGCCCACAACGTCCACTGTGGACGTCAACGGCGCGGAGTAGAAGTCGGCGTGCTGCCCGGGTACGTCGCTCCCGATACCGTCGCCGAGCCCCGCTCTCGACAGGCTCGCCAAGGGCGAACCCGGCAGGCTGGACAGGGCGGCCGGCGTACCGTTGGGCGGGTTGGCGATCGGCTGTGCGCGACCGAACAGCGGTACGGTCGCCGCCCCGTTGCCGGACAGCCCCGGGTAGTCGGTCACCGAGTACCCGAGCGCCACGTACCCGTTGGTGTTGGCGTCCAGCCCGGCGATGCGCGAGTACGTGAAGCTGGTCGCCGGCGCCGAACCCTTGCCCCGCAGATAGTGGTCGAGCCACTGCGCGGTCAGGTACCGCAGCCGGTCCTGGTCGGACTTGGGCCCGCTACCGCCGTCATGCCCGCCGGTGAACCAGGCCACCCGCACCGGCGTACCGTGCGCCGCGATCCCGCGCGCGTTCGCCTCCGCCTCGGAGAGCGGGAACAGGGTGTCCGCCTCGCCCTGGATGAGCAGGGCCGGCGCGCTGATCCGGTCCAGCACGCGCATCGGGCTGGAGGCGCCGAGCAGGTTCACCGCGGCCGGCGTCGCGCTGCCCTGCGTGGCGATGTCCAGGTAGGCGTGGCACACGTCCGCCGCGAACCGGCCGCACGTCGGGTCGGCGCCATCCGAGGCCTCGCTCGACCCGAAGAACAGGCCGGCCCACGCCTTCTTGAACACCCCGTCGGTGGGCGCCTTTCCGGTCGACTCGGGCAGGAAGGCGCTGGCCAGGTTGTTCCAGGTGATCTCCGGGACGATCGCGTCGACCCGGTGGTCGTACCCGGCGAGCAGCAGGGCCAGCGCGCCGCCGTACGAGCCGCCGACCACCCCGACGCGCGGGTCGCCGTTGCCGTCCTTGCGCACCTCCGGCCGGGCCGCCAGCCAGTCGAGCAACCGGGACGCGTCCCTGACCTCCCAGTCGGGGCTGTCGAGGTGGATCTGGCCACCGCTGCGCCCGAAGCCCTGCGCCGTCCAGGTCAGTACCGCGTACCCGAGGTTCGCGAGGTCCTGGGCGTCGGTACGCACGCTGTCTTTCGTACCGCCGAATCCGTGGGCCAGCAGCACCGCGGAGGCTGGGTGTGCCGCGGACGCCGTCCGCGGTTGGTAATAAGTGGTGTCGAGGGTGACCGCCGTCGTGCCGTCGGGACCGGTCATGACGGTGAGCATCCGGCTGCTCGTGGTGTAGCCCGGGGTCGACGGCCAGGCACCCCAGCCGATCAGGCCGAGCAGCACGGCGAGCGCGACGCATCCGCCGATCAGCCGGCGCTTCGTCAGGCGTGGCCGGCGGGGCAGGGCGCGGCGGAAAGGCGAGCGCATGCCGTCACGGTACGTCGGCCGCAAGCGCCGCCGCCCCCGGGCTCAGCCGATCCTCAGCCGCCGAGCCCGCCCGGCCCGCTGCCAAGATCGCCGCCGGGCCGCCGCAAGATCGCCGCCCAGGCCGCCACAAGATCGCCGCAACTTCATTGAAATTGCGGCATCCGGGGCCACCCAACCCCGCAACTTCAATGAAGTTGCGGCAAGGGCGGGGTGATCACGGTGACGGCGGCGCATACGCTCGTGTGGTGACCGACGGCTCCCTCACCCTGACCGCGAGTCTGCGCCCGGCCGCGCTCGACGCCCGCCGTGGCATCGTGCGGGTTCACCCGGAGGTGCTCACCGCGCTCGGGCTGCGCCCCGGCGATCCGATCGCGCTATCCGGCCGGCGGCAGACCGCGGGCATCGCGGCGCTGGCCGAGGCGGGCGCCAGCCGCGCGCGGCTCTACGCCGACGACCTCGCCCTCGGCAACCTCGGCATCCGCGACGGCGGCGAGGTCACCGTCGCGCCGGCCCCGATCCGCGCGCTGCACCGGGTGACGCTCGACGGCCCGGTCACGATCGTCGCGCTGGTCAGCCCGGAGATGCTGCGCCTGGCGCTGCTCGGCAAGATCGTCACGGAACGGGACAACGTCTCGCTGCTGCCCCAGGACGTGCTGCCCGGACCCGATGCCCGCCCACTCATGGAGGCCGCGCGGCGCAGCCTTGCCAACACCATCGGGTACGGGTGGACCAGCGCGCTGTTGACCGTCACCGGCACCGACCCCGACCGGTCCGGCATGGTCACCATGGACACCGTCGTCGGCTGGCAGAACGGGCAGGCCACGCACTCCAGTTCGGCGCCGGAGCCGGCCGCCCCGGCCGCCACACCCGAGCCGCCGGCACCGAGCATCGAGGACCTGCCCGGCCTGCGCGCCCAGGCGCAGGAGCTGACCGAACTGCTCGACCTCGGCTTCCACCACCGCGAGGTGCTCGGCCGGCTGGGTACCACCGTCACGCTCGGGGTACTGATCACCGGCCCGGCCGGCTCCGGCAAGTCGGCGCTGGTGCGGACGGTGGCCGCCACCGTCTCCGCGTCCGTCGTCACGCTCTGGGCGCCGGAGATCACGGCACTCGCCGCGAATGACGCGGCCGCCCGGCTGCGGGAGGCGTTCGGCAAAGCCCGTGCGAGCACGCCCGGCGTGCTGATCGTCGCCGATGTCGAGGCGCTCGCCCCGCGCGAGGCCGGCCCGACCCCGGTATCGACCGTCTTCCGCCAGCTTGCCGTGGAGGCGCTGGTCGCCGGTACCGCCGTCGTGTGCACCACGAGCCGGCCCGAGTCGGTCGACCCGACGCTGCGCTCCCCCGGCCTGCTCGACCACGAGCTGGCGGTAGCGCTGCCCGACGTCGCCATGCGCCGCGAGCAGCTTGCCGTACTGACCCGGCGGATGCCGCTCGCCGACGACGTACACCTCGACGCCGTGGCCGCCCGTATCCCCGGGTTCGTCGCGGCCGACCTGTCGGCTCTGGTACGCGAGGCGGGGGTACGCGCCGCGCTGCGCCAGAAGTCGGCCGCCTCGCCCGTGGTGTCCGCCGCCGACTTCGAGGCGGCCCTGGAAGTGGTGCGCCCCACCAGCATGGCAGAGTCCACATTGGAGCTTGCCAAGGTGACACTGGACGACGTCGGCGACATGGCTTCCGTGAAGGAGGTGCTGACCGAGTCCGTACTCTGGCCGCTGACCTACCCGGACACCTTCGCCCGGCTCGGCGTGCAGCCGCCGCGCGGTGTCCTGCTGTACGGGCCGCCCGGCTGCGGCAAGACCTATCTGGTGAAGGCGATCGCCGGTACGGGCAAGGCGAACGTGCTCTCCGTCAAGGGTGCCGAGTTGCTGTCCAAGTGGGTGGGCGAGAGCGAGCGGGCGGTCCGGGAACTGTTCCGCCGGGCCCGGGAGGCGGCGCCGACACTGGTCTTCCTGGACGAGGTGGACGCGCTGGCGCCGATCCGCGGGCAGGCCACCGACGGCGGTACCACCGATCGGGTGGTCGCCTCGCTGCTCACCGAGCTGGACGGCGTCGAGGCCCTGCGCAACGTGGTCGTGGTGGGTGCGACGAACCGGCCCGACCTGGTGGATCCCGCGCTGCTGCGCCCGGGCCGGCTGGAGCGCCTGGTGTACGTGCCGCCGCCGGACGCGCAGGCGCGGGCCGAGATCCTGCGCGCCGCCGCGCGTACCGTCCCGCTCGCGCCGGACATCGACCTCGCGGCACTTGCGTCCACATTGGACGATTTCTCGGCCGCAGACTGCGCGGCACTGATTCGCGAGGCGGCGCTGGCCGCGATGCGGGAGTCGCTGGACGCGGCGACGGTCAGCGCGGCACACGTCGAGACGGCGCGCGGCCGGGTACGCCCGTCGCTGGACCCGGGCCAGGTGCTGTGGCTGTCCACCTACGCCGAACAGCACGCCGTGCGCTGACCTTCACGATCGAGGCGGAAGGGCGCCCTCGTCGGGCCACACGAGCAACACCCGGCAGGGCGCGTGGTCGAGCACGAACCGGGTCGCGTGGCCGATGCTGCGCGGCCCGAGCCGGGTGTGGTCCCCGTCGCGGGCGAGTACCAGCAGATCGGCGTCGGCGCACGCGGCCACCACCTCCCGCTCCGCCCGGCCGCGCAGGCGCAGCTCGCGCACTGACCGATACGCTCGCGGTCCCGGCGCGTCCGCGTGCCGGTCCAGCCGTCCCCGCGCCGCGTGGAGCAGGGCCTCCTCCGCCCGCACCAGTAGCTCCTCCACCGAGGTACCGCCGGGCGGGCCGGCCCGTCCGAGCAGCCCGGCGCGCGGGCCGCGTACCGCCTCGATGTTCTCCTGCTCGATGACGTGCACGAGGGTGAGCTCGGCAGCGGGTACCGCACCGGCGGCGTCCACGCACGCCTGCCAGGTGCCCTCGGTCAACCAGGCGACGACCTTCATGACACTCCAAACAGTCGCAGGCCGAGCCAGAGCAGCGCCACCCCAGCCAGCAGACACGCCGGTACGGTCGCCGCGCCCAGCCGGAGAAACTCCCACGTGCTCGGCCGGTGATCGCGTGCATGCAGGATCTGCCGCCACAGCAGGGTCGCGAGGGACCCGACGTAGGTGAGGTTGGGGCCGATGTTCACGCCCAGCAGTACGGCCAGCACCAGCGCCGGCGAGCGGGCCAGAGGTACCAGCATCAGCGTGGCGGGCAGGTTGTTGAGCAGGTTGGCCAGCAGCGCGGCGAGGGCGGCGGTACCGAGCAGGCCGAGCAGTCCGGCGTGCTGCGGTACCAGCCGGTCCACGAGCGTGCCCAGCCCGCCCGAGCGCACCGCGAGTACGACGGTGCCCAGCGCGAACACGAACGCGCAGAACGGCACGTTCGCGGCGCGCAGCAGCCGTACCGCCTCGCCGGGCTGCCGCGCGAGGCGGGGTACGGAAAGCACCAGGGCACCGGCCGCGGCCACCCAGGCGGGGTGCACCCCGGCCGGTTCCGCCAACCCGAAGCCGACCAGGGTGGCCGCCAGTACGGCGAGCGTGCCGCGCGGCGCCGGTCCCGGTACCGGGTCGGGTACCGGGCGCGGCGGCGCGGCGAGGTCGTCCGCGAAGAACCACCGGAAGATCGCGTACTCGACCCCGACGACCGCGAGCCAGGCCGGCGCCATCAGCCCGGCGAATCGCGCGAAGGACAGCCCGCTGGCGGCGAACGCCAGCAGGTTCGTGAGGTTGGAGACCGGCAGCAGCAGGGAGGCGGTGTTCGCGAGGTGGCCGCACGCGTACACGTGGGGCTTGGCGCGCACGCCCATCGCGCCGGCGGTCATCAGTACGACGGGGGTCAGCAGCACCACGGTCGCGTCGAGGCTGAGCACCGCGGTGACCGCGGCGGCGATCACGAACACGCCGCCGAGCAGCCGGCGTGGCGAGCCGCGGCTGTACCGGCGTGCGATCGCACCCGCGTACCGGAAGACACCCGCCTCATCGGCGAGGTGTGCGAGGACAAGTACGGCGGCGAGGAAGCCGACGGTCGGGCCGAGCGCGCCGAGTTCGCGTACGGCGGCCCGGGCCGGTACGAGCCCGAGCGCGACCACGAGCCCCGCGGCCGGTACCGCGGCCACCGCCTCCGGCAGGCCCCTGGGCCGGACAACCGCGAAAAGCAGCACCGCGACCAAGATGATCACGGATACCGCAGAGCCCACCCCGCGACCCTACGTGGTGCGGAAGAGGCGGAGCGTCAGCGGCGCCTGCCGCCCGTGCGGGCGCGACCGCGGGTGGCGCGCAACCGGCGCAGCCGCTGCACGAGCACCGGGTCGTAGGCGAGCGCCGCCGGGTTGTCCAGCAGCGCGTTGAGCAGTTGGTAATAGCGAGTCGCCGAGAGCTCGAAGAGGTCCCGGATCGCCTGCTCCTTGGCGCCCGCGTGTTTCCACCACTGCCGTTCGAAGGCGAGTACCTGCCGCTCCCGGTCGGTCAACCCGTCGTCGACGGCCGCTTCCTCACCGGTGCGCTGCTGAGGAATGTGCGGGGCACTCACCGGACCCGTCGGGTCGATGACTAGTTCACGTTCGTCAACGTCCACGGTGTCCATAACTTGAGAGCCTAACTGCCCCCTGTGACACATTGAATACTCGCGACGCGCCGCTCACACGCGTTTCTCACACGCGTACCACCGTGATGCCAGCCGCCTCGTACGCCGCGATCGTCTCGTCGCTCGCGCCCGCATCAGTGACCAGCGTGTTCACCCGTTCGATGGGACAGATGCGGGCGAATGCGTGCCCGCCCAGCTTCGAACTGTCCGCGATAATCACGACCTTCCGGGCACGCGCCACCATCAGATTGTTCATGGCCGCCTCGCCCTCGTGATGGGCCGCGGCGCCGAGATGCACGTCGATCGCGTCCACACCGAGCAGCGCGATGTCGAGGGTCACCTCGCGCAGGATGCCGCCGGCGAGCGGGCCGACCAGCTCGAAGGATTGCGGCCGTACCACGCCACCGGTCACCACGATCTTCATGCGGGACCGGACGAGCAGCTCGTTCGCGATGTTGAGCGCGTTGGTGACGACCGTCAGCTGCGCGTCATCGGGGGTGCTGGCGAGCTCCGGGCGTACCGCGAGGGCACGGGCGACCTCGGTGGTTGTGGTACCCCCGTTGATCGCGACGACCATGCCCGGCGAGACGAGGGCGGCGGCCGCGGCGCCGATGCGCTGCTTCTCGGCCGAGTGCTTCGCCGTCTTGTACCGCAGGGGCAGGTCGTACGAGACGCCGCTGGCGACCGCGCCGCCCCGGGTACGGGTAATCATCTGCTGCTGCGCCAGCTGGTCGAAGTCGCGCCGGATGGTGGCCTGCGACACGTCCAGCTTCTCGGCCGCCTCCTCCACGCTGACACGACCGTTGTTCGTGAGGAGTTCGAGCAGCGCATTCCAGCGCGCGTACCTGTCCATTCGAGCCTCCTCTGCCCGCAGCGCTGCGGGATGTGTGCACAATAATGCGCGAAACTTGACCAGAACGTCGAGACATCTGCGCGGAATTGCTTGTTGAGTGATCTGGCGCCCAAGTCGTGGCGCCCCTGCACGCTGATGCGCGAAACTAGGCCACACTGCGCCGATCTGCGCAGCGATGAGTGGACGAGCGCGCGGCGACGGCGTACCCGCCCACGCGGATGGGGAGGCTCGTTGCCGCACGTCGACCAGGTACCGTCTGATCCGATGGCTGATCCGATCCTCCCCGAGCGGTCCGTGGCCGCCGCCGGGCGCTGCGCCATCGCCATAGACGTGGGCGGCACCGGAATGAAGTGCGCGGTGGTCGACTCCGCGGGCCAGTTCCGGCACACCGAGCGCCACCCGACCGGCGCCGAACGCGGCGGCGCGGCGGTCGTCGAGACCATCCTGTCCGTCGCCGAAGGGCTCGCGGGCAAGGCACAGGCGGACGGGCTGACCCCGGTGGGTGCCGGCGTCGTGGTGCCCGGCGTCGTCGACGAGGCGAACGGCATCGCGGTGTACGCGGCGAATATCGGCTTCCGCGAGGTACCGCTGCGCGACCTGGTCGCCGCGCGGCTGGGCCTGCCCACCGTGCTCGGCCACGACGTGCGCGCGGGCGGCCTGGCGGAGGCGCGGCTGGGCGCCGGGCGCGGATACGACCAGGTGCTCGTGGTACCCATCGGCACCGGCATCGCCTCGGCGCACGTGGTCGGTGGCCGCACCTTCTCCGGCGCGCACGGTGCCGCCGGCGAAATCGGCCACATCGTCGTTCGCCCCGGCGGGCCGCCGTGCGGCTGCGGCGGGCGCGGCTGCCTGGAGG
>JBPYFB010000004.1:0-6213 GCA_051986465.1 Rugosimonospora sp. | reverse complement strand
AGAAGACCGTGAACGTCCAGACGACCAGAATCAACCGCCGCCTCATCATCGCTGTGGTCGCGGCGGCCGGCATCGTGGCCGGGGGTGCCGGCATCGCCGACCATCTCCGGTCCGGCGCCGGTCACGTCGTGGCGACCCGGAATGTATCCGACGACAGCGGCCTGGCCGGCAACGAGGTCAAGCTCACATGTTCCCGCTTCAACGGCGCCGGGTTCATCAACTGGGATGTCCTGGTCCAGTTGAACCCGGACGGTACGGCGGCATCGGCCGCCGCGCTCGGTGATGCCTACACCACCGGCCTGCAGATGGGATCCCTGGAGCGGACCGATCCGGCCGACATCACCATCTCCGACAACGGCCGGAAGCTGACCTTCTCCGGCAGCGCCCTCTGGGAGGCCGACCTCGGGGGCAACGGCGTCACCCTCGGCGGAGGGGTGGCCACGTGTACGGCCGACTACACCTTCCCCAACCCGGCGAGCCCCGTGTACGAGTGACGGACCAGGCGACGCTGCTGCCGTGCGAACCGTCAGGTTCGCACGGCAGCGCCGTCGAGGGCCGCATCGATATGCTTCCATCATGAAGCGTCAGCTGCGGGACGCGGGATTCCTGGCGCTGATCGGTGCACTGGTGTTGGTTCTTGCCGGCGTGTGGTCGTGGTGGCGAGCCCGCGGACAATCGCCTAACCCTCACAATCCCTTCGACCCCCTACCACCGACGACGCCGGCCGAGAGTAAACGCACAACCCTCCCGCAACCTACGGGCACAGGCCGAACAACCGGCACTGCGTCCGGTGCGCTGGTTGACGGTCTCTGGGCGGCCCGTCGAGGAAGGTCCGGGATGGGTACGGTGATCGCTGTGGATGGCGAGCGGATGGTCGGATTCGGGTACAAGACTGGGTGGCTCGCCTTCGCGGGCGCGGGCCCGGGTCAGATCGTCGCCGCTCTCGGCGGCAGAATCCTGGGACCGCGCGGCTGGACAGCTGGCGTGGATCGAGCCTACGGCGAACCCGACGCCGCGCTGATCACTCCGACAGTGCCCCGCGCCGGCGATCCGGGCTGGATCCTGGTCGCCGGGCGGTGGATCGCCGAGCACGCCGATGGTCTGGACATCGCCGCCCTCTCGGCCGAACTCGGCGGGCAGGTCCAACTGTTCGTCACGCATCGCGTGGTGGAGCTGCACCGGTGGGAACGGGCCGTCGGTGGCGAGCTGGTCCGATCCTTTGAGTATGTCGGTGAGCGTAGTGAGATCACCCGGTGGCGCGGGCAACCCCGAGAGGTGGAACTCAGCCTCGGCCTACCGCATCTCCGGGCGGCCGGTCGAGGACGTCAACGCCGAGATCGCTTGGCGGATCAGACAGCAGAACACGCTGCGCCGACGCCTCCTGGGCCGATGGCGTCACCCCCGTCAATAAACCATCCTCATCGAGGATGGCCGGGCAAGGTGCGACCAGAGGCAAATGAGGATCTCCGCCCGGCCACCTGATCTACGCTGGCGATGGCTGAGTTCGTCCTGATGACCGTGCGACCGGGAGCGGCGGAACAGCAAAAGGGTCGTCGCCCCTGGATTCAAGGTGCCCCTACCGACCAAGCCGGCGGCCTTGGCCCCAGTGCGCGACTCGCGGCATGTGCGGATGTGAACTGCTTGCGACGATGCCACCCGCAGACGCGGACACGCTGCTGAGAGCGGCAGGCGGTCCGGGCGGCGACGGCCATCGGCCTGGCGCTCGCGTTCGGATGGCCGCTGCAGCGTACCGATGAGTTCGGCGCTTTCGGCCGGTCTACCGAGCATCGGGGGCGACGGAAGGGCAGGTTCGCCCGGGACAACCTTGGCGAATTGGGGCCGGACGGTGGCCGCCGAGTCGGGGTCAGGTGTGGAACACTGCCGCCCTCTGCGGTCTGAGATCAGCTGACGAGGAGGAGAGAACAGATGACGGCGCATGAGCGGAAGCGCGTGACCTTCGAGACAACAGTGGCCGCGAGCGGCAACAACACCGGGATCGTCGTCCCAGACGAGGTCATCGATCAGTTGGCGGCCGGCCGGCGGCCACCTGTGTTCGTCAATGTGAACGGCCACGAATACCGCAACACCGTAGCCGTGATGGGCGGCAGGCACATGGTCGGCATCAGTGCCGCCGTCCGTAACGCCACCGGCCTGAAGGGTGGGGACCCGATCCGCGTGACCCTGACCGTCGCGGACACGCCACGTGAGGTCAACGTCCCAGCCGACTTCGCCACCGCCCTGGCCACCGATGAGCGAGCGGGAGCCTTCTTCGAGAACCTTTCGAACAGCATGCAGCGGTACCACATCGACAACGTCAACGCGGCCAAGACCGCCGCGACGCGTCAGCGACGTATCCAGAAAGCCGTCGCCCTGTTCCTCGACGGCAAGCAACGGTAAATGGCCGGAATGCCTTACCCCGGTGCCCCAGCGGTCGGAGGCTGATTCTGAAGACGGGTGCCCTGCTCCAGGCGCGTCAGCGAAAGCGGACAGAACCTCGGAGCCGTCCCAGCAGGACGGCTGCTAACGGTTGACCGCTGGCCGTGGCCGCAGCCGCATCACGCGACGCTGCGACCCCCCGGGTATGGCGATGTTGGCGACCTGGCCAGCCCTTACCCGCGCTCTCGGCGGCAGATCCGGATGCTGTTCCAAATCAGATATTCACTGCATTGGAGGTGGAGCCGGGGCGTAGCGTCCAGCATTGCCAGTTCCGACCCGCAGCGCCTGCTCCGCTTCGAGGCGTCGCCGGGTATGGCCGATGATGCCGCGTCGACCACCTCGGCCTGGACCGGCCGGACATCGTCGGCCTGGTGCTGTCGGCCGCGACGATGGGCCTGCTGGTCTTCACCATCATCGAGGCGCCGACCTACGGGTGGACCGCCGCCCGCAGCCTGACCGGCTTCGCCGGTTCGGCCGTCCTGCTCGCGGCATTCATCGTGCGGGAGCGGTTCGCCACGTACCCCATGCTCGATGTGCGGATCTTCCGCAACCTGCGTGTCAGCGCCGCCAGCGGCGCCGTCGCGGTGTCCTTCTTCACCCTGTTCGGTTTCATCTTCCTGATCAGCCAGTACTTTCAGTTCGTCCGCGGCTACGGCCCACTCTCCACCGGCGTGCGTCTGCTCCCAGTGGCGCTGTCCGTCGGCGTCGGATCGGTGGTCGGGACTCAGCTTGCCGTGCGGGCAGGAACCAAACTCATCGTCACGATCGGGCTCGTCGCGACCGCGTTGTTCTACGGCTGGGTGGCCGCGACAACCACCGCGACCCTCAGCTACCGCATCATCGTGGTCCAGATGGTGGTGCTGTACGGGCTGGGGATGGGCCTGACCTCCGCGCCCGCCACAGAATCGATCATGGGAGCCGTCTCACAACGCATGGCAGGTCTCGGCTCGGCAGTCAACGACTCGACCAGGCTCATCGGCGGAACCGTCGGCGTAGCCGTGATCGGCAGCGTCTACGCGTCCGTTTTCGGGTCGCGGCTGGATGCCACCATGCCGGCCGATGTGCCCGGCCCGGTCGCGGTGGCCGCGCACCAGTCGGTCGGTGCCGCCTACACCGCCGCCGACAGCGTCAACGCGCTCGGCCACCCGGCGCTCGGGCAAGCGTTGAGACTCCCGTCCACCAACGCATTCGTCCACGGACTCAACGTCAGCTCCCTTGTCGCCGGTGGTGTCCCGGCCGTCGGAGCCGTCCTCGCAGTCCTGTTCCTCCCCGCCCACCCAGGACAACCCGGGCGGCACCCCAGCTTGCTCAGCCATCAAGCCGAACAGCCGTGCCCGTCTCGGCAACACTGCGCGCCCGTGACTAGCGCTAGCCCTGGTTGCCGGGCCGGCCGGGGCGAGCCGCGGTCGCGCGGTACACGAGCCGGTGCGGCAACAGGCGCAGGACCGCCGCCGCTGCCTTGGCATCGCGGCCGATGAGCTGGCGCGGGCGGGGTTTGGGCGCCGTGAGCGCCCGCGCGATGACGGTAGCGGCCCGCTGCGGTGGGATGCCCCGGGCGCCCGTGCGCCGGGCGTTGGTTTGTGCGGCCGCGATCTGGTCGGCGTACCGGTCGGCCTCCGGTGGCAGCGCGTTGGCCACCTCGGTTCCGGCCGCCACGCCCCGGTCCCAGATGGGGGTGGCGATGCTGCCCGGCTCGATGAGCACCACCGCGATTCCGAACGGGGCCAACTCCGCGCGCAGGCTGTCGGTGAGGCCGACGAGGCCGAATTTCGAGGCGTGGTACGGGCCGAGCATGGATCCCGCGATCCGGCCGCCGATCGAACCGATCATCACGATCCGGGCGGGCTCGCCGCGCCCGCGCGCCTGCCGCAGCGCGGGCAGCATCGCCTGGGTGACGACGAGCTGGCCGGTCAGGTTGACCTCGATCTGCCTGCGGAACACGTCGATCGGCAGGTACTCCAGCGGTCCCGGTACCGCCGCGCCGGCGTTGTTCACCAGGCCATTCAACGGGCCGGCGGCACAGACCTTCTCGCCGGCCGCCCGTACCGAGTTCTCGTCGGTGAGGTCGAGCCGCAGCACGCTGACGGCATCGCCGTGCTCGCGCTGAAGTGACGCGGCATCCTCTTCCTTCCGCACGGCCGCCCAGACGTGGTGCCCGGCGCGGACCAGCTCGGCGACGGTGGCTCGCCCTATGCCGGTGGACGCCCCGGTGACCGCGAAGGAGCTGGGCATGACGCGACCTCCACAGCATTGGTACTCAGTATCGTACGGTACTCAGTACCATAATATGCTGAGGGGGTGGAAGACAAGGACGACCTCTCGCTTCGCGAGCGCAAGCAACGGCGTACCAGCGACGCGATCGTCGAGGCCGCGATGGCGCTGTTCGCCGAGCGCGGCTTCGACCGCGTCACGGTGACCGACATCGCGCAGCGCGCTGAGGTGGGCCGCACCACCTTCTTCCGGTACTTCACCGACAAGCAGGAGGTACTCTTCGCCGGCGACGAGGAGTTGCGCCAGATCCTCGTCACCGAAGCGGAGACGGCCGCCGCGTCGCGCGCACCGATCGGAACCTCCCTCGCCGACGCGCTAGCGGTCAGCCACCTCGGGGTCATCGCGATGGCCGCGCGGATCGCCGAGTCCTCCCGGTGGCTACCGCTACGGGCGCGGCTCATGCAGTCGCATCCCGAGTTGGCCGCGCGCGACCTGATCAAGCGACGCGGATACGCGGCGGCCGGTGCCGACGTGCTCACCCGCCACGGCGCGACGCCGCAAACGGCGGCGCTGGCCGCCAGCATCGCCGCCACCTGCTTCGCCGTGGGGGAGGCGCAGTCGTTGCAGACCGGGCAGCCACTGACGGCCGCGGTGGACGACGCGTTCCGGCGGCTGGCCAATCTCGACGCCGCCGCGTTACGCGACTCACTCGACACCATCGCGACCGCTGACACCAGCTAAGTCGGCGGAGGGCGGTCCCTCCCGACCGGGAGGGGCCGCCAGACACTTGACCCCTCGGCTGGAGCGCGGCGCGACCGCGGGAACTGGTTTCCATGCGGCCGTAGTAGTCGCCCAGACGGTCCGGGTACTCCCACATGGCACCCACGTGGCACCCATCGTCCACAAAGGACGACCCATGAGAGGAGCCGACCGAGCAGAACGGTAGACCAGCGGCCTGCCGATCTTGCGCGCCTCGAACCTGGTGGATGCGGGCCGGATGCGGTGCTTTCCCGCCGTGAGCGTCGCGGTGGGGAGCTTCCTGGTCGGACAGGATCGCCGATCGGGGAGGCCGTGGGGAAGTTGGTCACGCCCCGACGAGCGCCCCCGCAGCCGCGGTACCGGCGGCGCCCGAGGCGGGTAGCGGTGACGGCAGCAGGAGCTCGACGTTGCGGTCCTCGATGCCACCACGCCGCGTATCAGTGCGGTTCTGCCAGTCGTTGGCGGACAATTCCCGGGACAGCGAGGCGAGCGCGGCATCCGACAACTGGCCGGCGGCGGAGAGCGGCCCGCGGCCTGGTGCGCCGCGGTGTTGACCTCCCAGAAGCCGCCGCCGATGGCGGAGCCGGCCGGGCGGGAGTGCGGCAGCACCTGGTTGCGGTGGGTATGCCCGTTGACCCACAGGATGACGTTGGGGTACCGCAGCAGAAGCCGCCGCTCGACAGTTCGAGCGCGACGGCGGTGGGATCCTGGTCAGCCCCAGCCCGCGACGGCTGGATCGGTGATTGGCCAAACAGAGCGGGTACAGCGGTGAGCATTCGAGGCGCCCGATGGGCCTCGGATACGTCG
>JBPYFB010000003.1:0-5838 GCA_051986465.1 Rugosimonospora sp. | reverse complement strand
CACCTGTGGTACAGCGGCGGCGAACGGTACGAGCCGGACGCCATCGGGTACGCGACAAGCCAGGACGGCATCTCCTGGCAGCGGGTCGGGGACGGCCCGGTGCTACGGCCGGATCCCGCGTCCGGCTGGGAACGCGAGCGGGTCGCCGGCGCCCACGTCTTCGCCCACGACGGCTGGCTGTACGCCGCCTACATCGGCTTCGCCAACGGCTTCGAGGACTCGGCTGTCGGCATCGCCCGATCCGCCGACGGGATCCGCTGGCAGCGCCACGCCGGCAACCCGGTACTCGTCCGGGGCAACGCCGGCGAGTTCGACTCCATCAACGTCTACAAGCCCTTCGTCATCGTCGAGGGGGACCTCTGGCGCTTGTGGTACAACGCCTCGGCTCCCCGCGCCGGTACCGATACCAGTCACGACAACCGGACCGAGCAAGTGGGCCACGCCCAATGCCGGTTCGCCTTCCAGCCCGTCCCCGACGGACTCCACACCCCAGGAGGTTCGGCACCATGACAGCTAAACCGTTGTGGCAGCGCCCGGTCGGGCGCCGCTCGTTCCTGATCGGCGGTGCCACGGCCGCGGCCGCGGCGCTGACCGCATGCGCCTCGAACGACAAGCCGACCGCGGTCGGCGGAAGCGCGGCGCCCAATGCCGCCCTCACAGGCATGACCTGGGGCGACGCCAAGTACATGAAGGGCCAGTTCCAGATCTACAAGCAGACCTTTCCGGATCACGCCCAGCAGCAGACCCTCACCGTCACCGTGGCCGGGCAGAACGACTCCGACGCGGTCAGCAAGTTCCGGCTGGCGCTGTCCTCGCGCCAGAACATCCCGGACATCGTCGAGCTGAACTACAGCGAGGTCGCCGAGTTCGCCAGCCAGAACCAGCTCGCCGACATCAGCGCCTATGTCTCGGACTACCTGCCGAATATGACGCAGGCGGCGAAGACGCTGATGAAGTACAACGGGGTCAACGTCGCCTTCCCGTACGAGGTCAAGTCGAAGCTGTGGTACTACCGCAAGGACATGTTCGCCGCGGCGGGCATCGACCCGAGCGCCGTGAAGACCCAGGACGACTTCATCGCGGCGGGCAAGGCGCTGCAGGCCAAGTACCCGAAGAGCTTCATGTGGAACCTCGCACCCAACCCGCAGGCCTACGTCCTCGGGGAACTGCTGTCCGGTAACGGCGCGAAGGTCTACGACAAGGGCGCCGGGAAGTTCGTCGTGGACAGCGATCCCGGCATCAAGCAGGCATTCACCGCGCTGCGCGCTCTGCGCAACTCCGGGGTGGTGAACACGAAATTCGACGACTTCACGCCGGACTGGCAGTCGGCCCTCGCCGACGACACCCTCGCGTCCGTACCGATCGCGAGCTGGTTCTCCACCTTCCTGCCGCAGTACGCCCCGAAGTTGAACGGCAAGTGGGGGGTCACCACCTGGCCGGAGATCGGTGGCGCGGTGGGCGGTAGCGAGGCTGGCGGCTCCGTCTTCGTCATCCCGGCCGCCGCGAAGAACGCGGCCGCCGCCGCCCGGTTCCTCGCCGACACCTTCATGACCAAGCAGGGCGCGACCGCGGTCGCCAAACAGTTCAGCGAGGTACCCAATGTCACCGCGGCCCAGTCGGACCCGGCGGTGGCCAACGACCCCTACTTCGGCACCGACCTCATCAGCGCGTTCCAGGCCGCCGACAAGAGCTACAAGCTGTTCAGCTACGACCCGACCGCCATCAAGGAGCTGAACATCCTGCAGACCTCCTTGTCCAACTACCTGTCCGGTGCCAGCGACGACCCCACCGCGGCGCTGCAGGCAGCGCAGCAGCAGATGAGTTCGCAGATCGGCAACCCGTACCAGCAATGAACCCGACGACAAGCACCGAAGCGCGCCGGGGACCCGCAGTGCGGGCGCCCGGCGCGCCGGGGCGCCCGCAGGTCGCCAGGCGGCGACGGCGCTGGCAGGACGCACTGGCGCCATACCTGTTCATCGCGCCGTTCCTCCTGTCGTTCCTGGCGTTCTTCGTGCTGCCCTCCGTGTACTCCGTGGTACTGAGTTTCTTCCGGTACAACGGGTACACGGCGGCCCACTGGGTCGGGCTGACCAACTACCGCGCGCTGCTGGACGCGCCCGACTTCCGGCAGGCCGCCGTCAACACCGCGTTCTACTGGCTCGTCCCGCTGCTGCCGATACTGGGCGGCGCGTTCGGACTGGCGCTCGCGGTGCGCTCCCGCCTGTCGCGCGGCGGCCGACTCTACAAGCCACTGATCTTCGTACCGCAGGTGATGGCCCCGGTCGCCGCAGCCCTGGTGTGGCGGGTGATCCTGAGCAACGCCGGAGTTCTCAACAGTGTCTTCGGGTTGCACGTCGGATGGCTCACCGAGCCAGCCGCGCTCAAGTGGGGCGTGGTGATGCTGCTCGTCTGGCGCGGCCTCGGCTGGTACTTCGTGGTGTTCCTGGCCGGGCTGACCGGGGTACCCGACGACCTGCTGGAAGCGGCCAGCGTCGACGGCGCCTCGGCGTTCCGCCGGCTGCGCCACATCATCCTGCCGCTCATGCGCCCGACGATCCTGTTCGCACTCGTCATCGACACCATCGCGTCCCTGCAACTGTTCACCGAACCGAACCTGCTCGTCGGCGGCGCGGGCACCACCGCCGGCGCCCCGCCGTCCGCCGCGCCGCTGATGAACCAGGTGGTCACCAACGTCACCGGCGGCCAGTTCGGGCTCGCCGCCGCCGCGGGATGGCTGATGTTCCTCGCGATCGGCATCTTCTCGATCGTCCAGTTCAGACTCTTCCGGGAGGCACGCTCGTGACCGCACCCGCCCGGCGCAAGGCCGCAACGCCCGGCGGCGGCCGGTGGATCGGCGCCAAAGGGGCGGTGAACGCTCTGTTGGTCGGTGTCGCCGCGCTGGCCGTTTACCCCTACCTCGTCATGCTGTTCGGCGGTCTCAAATCCTCAGCCGAACTGACCAGCAATCCGGCCGGGGCGCCGGCGCACCCCACACTGGGCAACTTCACCGACCTGTTCACGGGGGACACCGGCCGGGTGATGTGGCGCTCGCTGCTCAACAGCGTCATCGTCACCGTGCCCTACACCGCACTGACCGTGCTGTTGTGCGGGATGGCCGGATACGCCTTCGCCAAGTACCGCTTCCGCGGACGCAACCTCATCTTCGGGTTGCTGATCGCCTCGATGCTGGTACCCACCGAGGTGAACATCCCGACCCTGTACCTGCTGTTCACGAGGATCGGCTGGCTCAACACCTACCAGGTGCAGATCTTCCCCGGCACCGCGAGCGTGCTGGGTATGTTCATGGCCCGCCAGTACATGCGCGACATTCCCGACGAGGTGCTCGACGCCGCCCGCACGGACGGGGCCGGACACTGGCGCACGTTCTGGCGTATCGCGATGCCGATGGCGGCACCCGTGCTCGGCGCGATCGCGGTGCTCACCTTCGTCACCAAGTGGAGCGACTACCTCTGGCCCACCGTCATGGTCAACAGCCAGGACCGGCAGCCCATCATGGTGACACTGCCGGCGTTGTCGACCTCGGCGTCCGGCTTCATCGTCCGGTACGAGATCCTGCTCGCCGGCTGCCTGATCGTCACCCTGCCGCTCCTGCTGCTCTTCCTACGCTTCCAGAAGACCGTCATGAACGGGACCACGGCCGGCGCCGTCAGGGGTTAGCCGAGGCGCCGACCGGTGGGTGCGTCGTGCCCAGCATCGGCATGCGGCGCGAAACCCGTCTCCTAGAACGGATCGAACAGTGCATGTCAACGCCGTGCGCGCGAAGGCGTGGTACGCGTCGCACCCGAGCCGCTCGCCACCCAGCCGGCCCGCAACGCCGCTGGATCGACACACGCGCCACCCCGTCACAGCAGATGCGTCCCACTCTCGTAAGCCGTCAGGAGACAGCACATTGAGAAGAAGACACGCCGTGCTCGCGGCGCTCGTCCTGGCCCTGGCAAGTACCCTCTACGCTGGCGACACCGTCAGCGCCGCACCCGTGTCATCCGGCACGGTCGTCCCGTATCCACTCGTCAACCTCGACAAGTACAGCACCTACACGTCATCGCCGACCCCCACAGCCGGGCTGTCGATGACCGTCGGCGGAACCCCAGTCAACATTCAGGACAATCGGAACTCCAGCCAGGCCCGCTTCGCGATGTCCGGCCCCCAGACCGTGGTCATCACCGTCAGCGGCGGCCTCACAACCGCCGACATCCGGCCGGCGGCATTCGGACTCGCTCCAACGATCGTTGACAACACGATCACCTTCACCCTCGACCAGCCGCGTGACTTTGCCGTCGACATCAACGGCGTGACCGACAGGCTGCTGGTGTTCGCCGACCCGCTCGAGACAGACCCAGCCCAACCGAATGACCCGGATGTCGCCAACGTGATGACATTCCCGGGTGTGAAGAACGATGGCACGGTCAGCACGACCGCGATTCAGGCAGCCCTGGACTACGTGTCCGCGCACCACGCCACCAAGCCCATCCTCTACTTCCCCGACGGCGTGTACAGCACGGCGCTGCTCAACATTCCGAGCAACGTCCAGATCTACCTCCACAGCGGTGCGACCATCCTCGCTGACCCCAACATCAACGACTATCCCCACATCGCGCCCGACTACGCCGACCAGGTCAACGTCTCGGCACTGCTGCTCGTCCGGAGCGTGAGCAACGTCAAGATCTTTGGCCGCGGGATGATCAACGGTGGCGGCTACAACATGTACACGAGCCACCGGCAGGCCCTACGACTCGAGATCCTCTACACCTCGGAGGGCGCCAACAACCTGACGTTCAACGACATCATGCTGACGAACTCACTCTTCTACCAGTCCCACTTCCAGGGGTCGAACAACGTCAGCCTGTCGAACGTCAAGTTCAACAACCCCGAAGGCGGCCCGGTCAACAATGACGACGGGTTCAAGGTCAACTCCTCGACGAACGTCACGTTCAACGGCGGATGGATCAGCGCGCGCGACGACACCATGACGTTCGCCGCCTGCTGTGGGGCCACCGAGGCAATCAAGTCGACCAACAACGTGAACGTGTCCAACGTGGTGGTCGACGGCTCCGGTACCGCATCCGCCGACATCAGGTTCGCCTTCACCGACTACGGCAACACGGTCACCGGCGTCAACGTCTCGAACATCTACGACATCGGCCGCGGCCGTGGGGAGACATTCCTGATCACCCCGTCGGGATCGGACTACACCTACCGAGTCGGCTGGGGAGGGATCACGCTCAACAACTGGGACATCGAAGAGAACGAGCCACTCGTGCACTTCGATATCAGCGGAAACGATGTCCCCGTCGCGATCTCGAACCTGACCATCAGCAACATCACCATGAAAGGCACGCAAGACAACTACGTCAACGGTGGGACGGACCGGACGTTCAACCATGTCCACCTCGCCAACGTCGTCGTGGACGGCGCGAAGGCGAACTGGGGAACGCTGCAGTTGCGGACCAACCAGTACGCCGCCGACCTCACCATCGACGGCGTGTCCCAGGCCCAATATCAAGCAAGCCTGAACCTCGCGTTGACGGCAACGGCGAGCACCACAAGCATTCGACCGAACGACTCGGCGGCAACGGCCAACGACGGTGACGCCGCCACGTCCTTCAAGAGCGCGATGCACCCCACGTTCCCGCAGTACCTGACACTCAACTGGACCTCACCACAGCAGGTCAGCGCGGTCACCTACGTCTGCGACCACTGCCAAAGTCAGGGCCTGACCGACTGGGACATCCAGACCTCGGCCGACGGCTCGACCAACTGGACCACCGTGGCATCATCGGACACCATCAGCTGGACCCATAACGACAGCACCCGTGA
>JBPYFB010000002.1:0-10270 GCA_051986465.1 Rugosimonospora sp. | reverse complement strand
CCCTCGCAGTAGGGGACGCCGTGGACGGCGGCGGGGGTGCTCGGTGTGGGTGACCGGGGCGTACTCGTTGGGGTAGCGGCAGCGGTAGTAGGCGGCGTCGTGTCTGTACTGGCCTTGCATGCGTCGGTCGCAGAGTCCACACAGGAGCGTGCCGCGCAGCACGTAGGTGCGTTGGACGCGTTGGCGTTCCCGGGTTTTGCGGCTTCGGCCGTGCTGGGCGGCGACGCCTTGTGCGGCTTCGAAGTCTTCGACGCTGACCAGCGGCTCGTGTACCACCGTGTCGGACCAGACCCAGGTATCCGGGTGGTTCCAGCGCATCCGGGTCTCGTAGCCGAGGCCGACGTCATGGACGTCGAGTAGGACTTCGTCCGTGCGTTGCCTGTCTAGCTGTTCCGTCCCGAGCTACAGGGCGCTGTAGGCGCGCTGCGCGGTGCCCAAGGTTGTCAGAGGATGAGGTCGAGTTGGCCGATGAGCGCCTCCTGGCCGCCGATCCGCGCGGTCGCGGGGGCTATCGCGCCGATGATGTCCAACACGACGCTGCTACGGGGGAGGGTATGAAACGCCCGCCTGAGCAGCCGGACGGTGTCCGTCGGCGAGATGTCTGTGGCCAGTCTGGCGACTCGGCGGAATACCATGATCCAAGGCCCCGGACCGTACTCCGGGTCAGGCTCGACGAGTAGCGCGAGGTCGAGAGCCCGGCCGAGCTGATCCGGGTCGGTCAGTTCGTTCGAGATCACGCTCACCTGCCGACCCGCCGGTCCTGGGTGCATGATGTCGGAGGTTGCCCGGTCCAGCGCCCGGGCCAGCGCCTGGTTTCGTTGCGGTGCGGGCAAGTTGGGCGTCGCCGACACGAGGGCGTAAACCCAGTCGGCGTCGGCGGTGGCGATGGCAGCCGCGACGGCCCGGTCGAGCTGGTCGGAAGCCGTGAGGTGCTTCGCGACAGCAGCCAACGCCCATGCCCGATCCCGCTGCTCGAACACGGCAATGGCGGTGTCCAGTGCCTCGGCCAGCGACTCGGACCTGGTCGGCTCGGCCAACCGTGCGGCGACCGCGGCCGACGCCTGAGCCCAAGACCGCCGTTGCACGCAGGCCAACGCCGCGGTGCGGGCCCGGGCGAGCTGAGCAGGTACGATGAGCTCCGCCACTGCCGCCACGGTACGCGCTCGCTCCAGATCGGAGGTTGTGGTGGCCGCTTGGTCGAGGAGCTCGTCCAGCAGGCGGGCACGGTTCGGCCCCGTCAGGCTGGTCGCCACCGCGACCATGCGCTGCAGCCGGTTCACGTTGGTGACGGCGCGTGCAGCGGTCGCGGCCTGCTCCAAAGCCGCCGTTCGGGTCGGCTCGGCCAACTGATCCGCCACCGCTACCAGGGCCTCGGATCGGTACTCTGCATCGGTGATACCCAAGGCGGCGTTGATCATTCGGTCCTGATGGGCCGGTCCGGCCGCGTCGGCCGCCATGGCCCGCAGGGCGCGCATCTGGTTCCACGGTTGTCTTGTGGAAGCGCCGATCGCGTCGAACGCTTCGTCGAGCACGTTGGTCCGACCCGGTTCCGCCATCCGGATAGCGACGGCTGCCAGCGCGCGGGAGCGGGGCCCGGTGTCGGTGATGGTGCGGGCGATGTCCGCGGCACGGTCGAGGTGGATCGGGTCGGTAAGGCCGACCGCGATCGTGGTCACCGCGTCGGCCCGATCCGATTCGGGCTCGATGGCGCACGCAGCGTCGAGAACCCGCCCGAGAGCCACTGGTTCGGTCAGCTGCGCCCCTACATTGGTAATCGCGGTGGTTCGGTGGCCGTGGTACTCGCCGCGGAGCGCGATGTCCAGGGCCTGGCTGACCTGAGCCGGGTTCGTGAGGTGTGTTGCGATGCGGGACAGCGCCCAGCCCCGGTGCGCGATGCTCCTGATGGCGGAGATCGTGTCCAGGACTTGGCCAAGCATCTCACTCCGAGCTGGGTTCGGCAGCTGGGCGGCGACCGTCAGCATTGCCCGCGTCCGCTTACCCTCGTCCTCGCCCTCTTCCCTGGGAGCGAGCGCGGCGTCGAGGGCTTGCTGGAGAATGCGGACTCGCTCCGGTTCGGTCAACCGGGCCGCCACAGCAGTAAGGGCGGCGGCTCGCTCGTGGTGATTGGCGACCGCCAAGGCAACGGCGAGCGCGCGGCTGAGCTGAGCCGGGTCGTCCATGGACTCGACCACCTGAATAATTGGTGTCGCCTGGCACCAGGTCGGGGCAGCCAGCGCCGCGTCGAGCGCCGCCTGGAGTACTCGATGCCGGGTCGGATCGGGCAGAGCGGCGGCGAGTTTCGCGAGCACGCGCGCTGCGGGGACCGGGCTTGTGATGCCCAGCGCGAGGTCAAGGGCACGGTCGAGCAGCCGACTTCGGTCCGGTTCCGGCAACCGGGGAGCGATCGCGGCCAGCAGTTCCGCTCGATGGGAGGGGTCGCTGACGGCCAGCGCGGCGTGCACGGCCCTGCCGAGTTGCCCGCTGTCGACGAGCCGGTCGGCGACCGCGGCGAATGCCCGCTGCCGGTAGGCCGGATCCTCGATTGCGACCGCGGTGGCGAGAGCGTCGCCGAGGACATTGGAACGAGCCGGCTCCGCCAACTGCACCGCGACCTCGGCCAGGGCCGCGGGTCGATCCCAATCGATCCGGATCGTACGGGCCGCGTCGAGCGCGTGATCGAGAATTTCGGCGCGGGTCCAGCCGGATCGCTCCTCGACGTCATGATCGTCGCCGACCTGGCATACGAGCGCGGTGAGGGCTTCCGCGCGCTCCCGCGGATCGTGCTTCCGGTGGGCGTGCCACAACGCGCGGGCGACATTCCAGACGCCGGTTCGCGCCAGCGCGTCGAGCAGGGTGGCCGGGATGGCGTCGGAGCGGATGAGGTTCGCGGCCAGCACCGCGCAGCGGGTCTCGGCGGCGATGGTGACCGCCGGTCTGCCGGCCGCGATCAGGCGATCGGTCTCATGTTCGGCGATGTCCCGGGCCAGCGTGAGCGCGGCAAGGTAGTCGTCCAGGGTGCCGGCTCTGTCGTGCGCGTCGAGCCAGAGGCTTCCCAGTTGCGCACGCGGTCTCTGCCGGCAGGCCAACAACATGTCCAGCTCGCGTTGCAGTCCGGCGCGGTGCAGGTGGGTGGGCAGGTGCCGCAGCGGGTAGCGCTGGTCGATGTCGACCTGGGTCGGATCAGAACGCAGGGCGGGCAGGCAACGGTCGAGCCCGCCGTACAGGCCGCCGAAGCGCGTCAGATAGTGGTCGCAGATGCGGCGATGGGCGATGCCGACGGCCTCGGACAGGTCATGCGCGTCGATCGGGTCCTGCCCGGGGTCGTCCGGATCCAGGTTGCCGTGGAGGAATTCCCGCAGGCTGGCATGGTAGATCGAATAGCGGGGCGGCGAGGACGCCGTGTCAAGAGCGAGAAACGGCCGATAGCGTACGTCACAGAGCCAGCGGACCTGATCGGTCGGAACCTCGCTGAGCCGGCTGATCTGGTCGCGGCTCATCGGTTGTCCGGCGACGGCCAGTGTGCTCAGCACGGGCAGATCGCAGGTGAAGAACCGAGGGCTGTCCCGGTGCCCGGTGACTTCCTGGCGGTAGTACGCGGCCAGGCCCGTCGGCAGCGCGTCGAGGTCAACCGGCGCGTGCGGGTCGATCCGCAGCCTGGACAGCACGTAACGCAGATAGATCCACACTCCGTCGCAGCGCTTTTCCAGTACGGCGATGGCGTCCTGCTGAGAGAGACCGGCGGACGCCAGGCGCGCGGCAATCGTGTCGTCCTGAACTTCGGCAGACAGGAAACGGCGAATATCGGCGCGGTTCTGCGCACTGTGCGCGTCAATCGACACGGTGTTCACCGCGTCTCCCCGCGGAATCCGCCGCTGCGGAACGCCTTCCCGGTAGGTGGCCAGAATCACCGTACCCGCGGGCAGCGATGGGGGCAGGCCGAGTGCCGGCCCGTCACCGTCGGCCTCGTCCAAACCGTCCACGACGATACGGACCTGGTCGCCATGTACCGCCGCCCGCTGCGCTGCCGCAGCGAGCACTGCCGGGAACCGGGCCGGGTCACCCACCCAACTCGCCAGCATCCCGCCGGGCGCGAACTCTTCATGCATCCCGTAGCGGACGATGAGCTGGGCGGCCAGGCTCTGCAGCGCGGTACGGGTATCCCGCCCGCCCACCGTTCTGGTGAAGTGACACGCGCAGTCCCAGTACCGGGACAGCCACCCCGCCAACGCCGTCTTTCCCATTCCCGCCCGCGCCCGGATCAGGACGTAGCGGCCCGAAGACTGCTGATCTCCGGCCACCGACACCAACTGGTCAATCTGGTCGATCAGCCATTCCCGGCCGACGAAGTGATCCAGGTCCGCGTCGGCCAGCGCCGACGAATGATCAAGTACGGCAGCCTTCAACGGCAGCGCGTCCGTCGCGTACACGTCACCGACATGCACGCGCACATTCTCGATGTTTCCCCCGGCCGCGATCGCGCCGTCTCCCTGCGCTTCGACACGGCCGGCGCGGTCCCTACCGATCATCGGACACGGTGATCTGCGCGTCGGTGACATCGCCTCCCGCGGCAATCGCCCCCGCCCCGGAGGCGGTCATCCCGTCGGCCGCCGGAGCGTCAGCGGAACGCCGGGCCCGGGTCACCGTCGTGGAAACGCGGGCCACCGAGCCCGCCGAGGCGATAGAGCCGTCTCCCGACGCTCGCACCGGAACCGAACTCCCCGCGAACGTCAGCCAGATCTGCAGCCCGCAGCCGAGCACGACCAGCACCGCGGTGGCCGCCCACCATGCCGCAGCCCAATGCTGGGTCAGCATCCCGGTCGTGACATTGACCGCCGCGGCAACCAGAACGGACCCACCCGCGGCAAGCGCACGCCCCAGCATCCGCCAATACCTCCATGACAAACCGTGTCGGCCCATCACGCCTCACGACGCTAAACGCGGAGTCACCGGCTGAACCCTCCGGTGATCGTGGAGAGTCGGATCATCGCGTTCCGGCAGGCGACCGGGACGTTGTACTCATGGTAGTAGATGGCGTCATCCCGCCCCGGCGGCCTGAAGTCGCAAGCCGAATGAAGCCGCCGGCAGACCGTCGCGGGTGAACCGTTCGGTTACGGCTTCAGGTGAAGATCAAGTTCAAGAGATGGTGGGGATGAGGAGGTGGGCTCGGCGTTCGAGTCCCCAGTGGACGGTGCATCGGCTCTGCGGGCTTGGCTGGTAGCGGCGGGATATTGCCTGGTGAGCAGGTTGTGTGGCCACAGCCAGCGTCCGGCGATGACCAGCCGCAGGGTCTCCCCGGCCTTGAACAGGGTGGCGGACGGGCCGAGGGCCACGTCGACGGGCACCACTTGTCAGGGGAGGCGTCGACGACATCACCGACCCGGAGGTCGCGGCGTGGTGGCCACACCGGCACTGGATGGGTTCTGGCCACCACTCGACGCCGCGAGGCTGCCCGGAGGACTGAGGGCCCTACCCGTCGACGGGTCAACCGGGCTGCGACGCGGCGTAGGCGCGGCTGGTCAGGCCGTGCAGCTCGGCGTAAATCCCCCCGGCGGTGATGAGTTCGTTGTGGGTACCTTGTTGCACGAGGCGGCCTTTGTCCATGACGAGGATCAGGTCGGCGCCGGCCACGGTGGAGAAGCGGTGCGAGATGATGACGGTGATCGCGCCCGTCTGGGCGGCCAGGCGCCGGGCGCGGGCCATGTACCGCTCGAAGATCGCCTGCTCGCTGGGTGCGTCCAGTGAT
This sequence comes from Rugosimonospora sp., assembly GCA_051986465.1. GTDB lineage: Bacteria > Actinomycetota > Actinomycetes > Mycobacteriales > Micromonosporaceae > DATEJJ01. Next base: position 4,527 of record JBPYFB010000002.1, on the reverse strand, counting down.
GCGGTCGGCTCGTCGAGTACGAACAGCAACGGTTCGCGGCGCATGCAGGCCCGGGCCAGCGCGGTCTTCTGCCACTGCCCCTCAGACAGTTCCGCGCCGCCGAGGTCACGGCCCAGCCAGGTGGACAGGCCCTGCGGGAGGCGGTCGAGCAGCCCGGTGGCGTCCGCCTCGGCCAGTGCCTCGGTGACATGGGCCTCGTCGTCGATGTGTGGCACGTCGCCGAGCCCGACGGCCTCGCCGAACGTGGCCCGGTAACGGCCGAAGTCCTGGAACACCACGGCCATGCCGGACCACCAGGCGGCGGCGTCGATGTCGGCCAGGTCGGTTCCGTCGACGAGGATCTGCCCGGCGCTGGGCCGGTGGAACTTGCACAGCAGTTTGACCAGGGTGGTCTTGCCCGAGCCGTACTCGCCCACGACCGCGACCACGCTGCCTGCCGGCAGGTGCACGGTCACGTCGTCCACCGCGTCACGGTCGGTATCCGGGTAGCGGTATCGCAGGTGCCGCAGGTCGATGCCGTGGTCCAGACGGGCGGGCGCCGGTAGCACCCCGCGGGTATGCGCACGTTCCTCGGCCACATACGACAGGAGCCACAGATAATGCGCGGAGATCCGGCCGGTCTCAGCGGCCTGGGTGGAGCTGAACACCGCCTCCTGCACCGCGTTGCGCAGGTTCGTGGCCACCACGATGGACAGCACGACATCGCCGGCGCTGCTGTGCCCGTGGGCCGCCTGGGACAGCACGAGCGCGAGCGCACCGGCAAAGCCGAGCGTGAAGACCGCCCAGCCGCCGGCGCGCCACAGCGCACCGGCCAGCTCCGCCCGGTACCGGCGGTCGTGCGCGTCCCGCCAGGCCCGCTGCTGCCGCCGCACCAGCTCGGGCCCGGCGCCGGTGACCCGGATCTCCTTGCCCGGGGCGGCCTTTGTCGCGAGCCCGAACAGCTCCCGCTCGATCCGGATGTCCTCGGCCGTGTCGGTCTCGGCGCGGATCACCGCCCGCCGGCCGCGCGCGTCGAACCACAGCGGCACCGCGGCAAAGATGAGCAGCAGCAACAGGTACGGGCTGACCGTGCCGAGCAGGGCCAGCACGATCGCGAGCTTCGCCAGGTTGCACAGCCCGGAGACCGCCCCCCACAGCGAGAACATCACCTGCCACACCCCGTAGCCGCGCAGCACCGTGACCCGGTCCAGGAAGTCGCTGCGTTCCAGATGGTCGACCGTCTCGACGCCGCAGACATCGCGCAGGATCTCCGGTTCCAGCTCCAGCAGCCCGACCTTGTCGGTCACGATGACGGCGTAGCCGAAGGACACCCACTCCACCACGGCGTTCGCCGCGTATGCCAGCGCCACGCCAATCACGGCGAGCACCGCAGCGCCGGCACGGCCGTGGCCGCCCGCACCCTTGGCCGCCGCGTCCACCGCGGCGCGCAGCGCCAGCGCGGTCGCCGGCAGCGTGACCAACCCGAGCAGCCACAGCATCATGGCGGTGATGGTGCCCCCGGGCGTGTGCCGGTAGCTCATCCGCAGCAACCGCAACCACAAGCGGGGGTACCGGGTCCACCTCACGACGCCACCTCCGCGCCGATGCCGTCCTCGTCGATGCGATCGTCGTCGATCCGGTCGTCGAAGCCGCGGCGGAACCGGTCGGCCTGGATGGTGAACATCCGCGCGTACCCGCCGGCCAGCGCCATCAGCTCGGCGTGCGTACCGGCTTCGGTGATGCGGCCACCGTCGAGCAGCACGATGCGATCGGCGTGGCGCACCGTGGACAGCCGGTGTGAGATCAGCACGACACTCGTGCCGCCGGACCGGCCGACCCCGGACCGCTCGGCCAGCCGTCCGAACAGCTCGAACTCGCTGCGCACGTCCAGGTGCGCGGTCGGCTCGTCGAGCACCAGCAGGGTCGCGCCGGTACGCACCGCGTACAGCGCGCGGGCCAGCACCACCTGCTGCCACTGCCCGCCGGACAGGTCGACGCCGCCGGTACGGTGCCGGGCCAGCGGGGTGTCCCAGCCGTCCGGCAGCCGCTCCAGTACCGGTCGAAGCCCCGCCTCGTCGGCCGCCGCCTCCATCGCCGCCCGGTCCGGCGGCACGGTGGCGTGCCCGAGCGCGACATTGTCCGAAAGGGACAGTCCATACCGGACGAAGTCCTGGAACACCACGGAGATGCACTCGCGCCAGGCGGCCGGGCCAATCTCGCGCAGGTCCACCCCGCCGGCCGTGATCGTACCGGCGTCCGGCTCGTACAAGCCGGCCAGCAACTTGATGAGCGTGGACTTGCCGGCGCCGTTGAGCCCCACGATCGCCAGCAGTTCGCCCGGCTCGATCGTCAGGTCCAGCCCGTCCAGCACCGGCCGCTCGGTACCGGGGTAGTGGAACGTGATGCCACGCAGCTCGATCCGCCCCGCGGCCGGGACCGCCGCGGGGGTCGCGCGGGCGGCCGGATCCGCCGGGGCGGGCAACCGTTCGCGCAGCCGGCGCAGCGCGGTCAGCACCTGGGTCGCGCCCTCGATGTCCACCGCGTAGCCGATGCCGGCGGCGGCGAGGTACACCGCCAGGCCGGCCGCCAGCACTGCCGTCTCCACCGCCACCGTCGCCCGGCCGTGCACCACCGCCACGGCCACCACCGTGTAGGCCACGCTCAACGGCACTGCCATCGTCGCCAGGACCAGCCCCTGCTGCAGCCACAGGCGACCGCGCCACACCGCGTCGTACATCATGTGCACGGCTTCCACCTGCCGCCGCACCGCCCACTCCCCGAACCCGTAGACCCGCTGCTCCTTCGCCTCCGCGGGCGAGCCGAGGGTGTCGCGCCATCCGTCGAGCCGCCGTGCCGCGCGCAGGCCACTGGCCCACACCCGCATGTATGTCACCTGAGTGCGGTGGTTGACCGCACGGCCGGCGAAGGCCGGCACCAGCAGGACCGGCAGCAGCCACCACCGGAACGCGGCCACCACACCCGCGGCACCCAACCCACCCACCCACTGCGCCAGCGTGGCGACCTGCGCGGTCGCGCCATCACCGGGCGTCCGCTCGGTCCAGATGACCGGTTCCGCGCGCACCAGACGGATCAGGTCCTGGACCTCGGGGTCCTCCAACTCGGCGATGGTCGGGACGCCCGCGCACCACCGGGCCACCTCCGCCCGGTGTACCCCGTCGATACGCGCCTTCACCAGCACCCGTACCGGCCTGGAGAACGCATCCACCAGATGCCCCACCAGCATCAACACCACGAACGTCAACAGCGCCAGCCACACCGGATGGCCGGCGGCGACCCGAGCCACCAACAAACCCATCGCCACCGCCGAGGCCGCGGGCAGCAGGGCCCGTGCGACGGTCAGCGCCACCAGTGCGGCGACCGGTACCCGCCCGGCCGCCCGCAGTGTGCGAAGCAACTGCAGCCGATCCGCCACGCCACCTCCCCGTCAAGCGCACTTGATCGAGGGTCACGGATCAATCGCGATCGGTCAAGTCGATTGCGACGGGGTCGACTCCGGTACGCACAGCAGCAGCGCTCCCGGCCGGATCGTCACGTCGAGCGTCCGGTCCGGCTCGATCAGGTCTCCGTTGTCCTGTCGCGGTAATACGGGCGAAAACTTCGGCCCGGACCATGGGGGCATGGCCGACGATCGCGCCCGGCTGGAGGTCAGGACGCTCGGGCCCTGCCGGATCGACTCACCACTGACCGCGCTGCTGCGCAACCAGGGCACCACACAGCATTACGTGGACGAGAGCGACCGGGTGCTGCTCGACGATACCGTCGCGATGGTTCGGACCCGCGGGGTACCGCTGGAGTCGCTACCCGGGTTCGAGCCGGGCGGCCCGCGCCGGAAGATCTTCTTCGACCCGTCCAAGACCCGGGTCGGCATCGTTACCTGTGGCGGCCTGTGCCCCGGGCTCAACGACGTCATCCGCGCCCTGGTTCTGGAGCTGACGGCGCACTACGGGGTGCGCCAGGTGGTGGGGTTCCGCAACGGGTACCAGGGGCTGATCGCCCGGTACCGCCATCCGACCGTCGAACTGACCGCGGAGGGCGTCAGCGGCATCAACGAGTACGGCGGCACGGTCCTGGGCACCTCACGAGGCAACCAGGATCCCGAGGAGATCGTGGACTGCCTGGAGCAGTTGGGCATCAACGTGCTGTTCGTCATCGGCGGGGACGGGTCGATGCGCGGCGCGCAGCGGGTGGCCGATGTTGTCGGCGAGCGCGGGCGGCGCATGGCGGTGGTGTGCGTACCCAAGACGATCGACAACGACGTGCCGTACATCGAGCACAGCTTCGGCTTCCAGACCGCGTTCGCGAAGGCGACCGAGGCGATCCGGGCGGCGCACGTGGAGGCGACCGCGTTCCCGGGTGGCATCGGTCTGGTCCAGTTGATGGGGCGCCACTCCGGGTTCATTGCCTGCTATGCCGCCCTGGCCAACAACGATGCCGACTACGTCCTGATCCCAGAGGTACCCGTGGTCCTCGACGGCCCGGACGGATTCCTGGAACACCTGCGCCGGCGGGTACAGCAGCGGGGTCACG
>JBPYFB010000001.1:0-9089 GCA_051986465.1 Rugosimonospora sp. | reverse complement strand
TCGGCGTTGCGGCGCAGTTCGACCGCGACCGGTACGGCGGTGGTGTCGTATGCGTCGAAGGGTTGGTCCGCGTGGCGTAGCTGTACGTCCTGGTAGCCGCGCATACGTTCCTCGCGAGGCAGCCGCTGCCGGCGTTCGCCGATAAGCTGGACCCGGTTGCCGGTGAACCACACCTGCGGTATGCCGTAGCAGGACGCGGCGCGTACGGCCGCGCCGACGTTGTGTGGATACTTGGGGTCGACGAGCAACACGGCGGGCGTTGTGCCATCGCCGCGTTGTACCGGGCCGGTCCGGATACCCATGTGAACCAGTGTGCGGACCAGTCCGCCGACGGATCAACCGGATTGGACCAGTTGGACTCGGTAGACCTCGGTGCGGGGCGATCGCCGCATCCCGCTTCGCCGCCAGCGCGGTACGTCGCTCGTCCTTCAGGTACGAGTCATATCCGGCTTGCGAAGCGTTTTCGATGAGCTGTATTTCGGTCGGTGCTCCGTTCTCGCCGTTGGTACGGGCCCGCTGTATCAGCCGGGCGCCGTGCTCGGGCAGTAGCGCCAGGACGGCGTCCTCGTACTCGATCAGCGCCTGGGCAGCGCCCGGTCGCGCCCACAGGAGCACGCATACCTGAATCGTCACGAGACCGGAGCCTACCGAAAGCAGTGCCGGCTACTGTCCAATGATGGACTCAACCGCGCCGCCCGTGGCTCGCCCCCTGCAGAATCGGGTTTTGCCGACCGGTGAGATCGTCGCCGACCCCGCTCGCGGGCTGCTCATGGGCAATCGTGGCTGCCTGCATGGGCCGGACCGGCGGCTGGGCAACGCGCGTTGGCGTTCGAAGCTGTGGATCTGCTGCACACTCACCTGGCGCGACGTGCGACGCGACCCGATGCCGCCGGGTCGGTGGACCGCTCTGTTCTTCCTGGACGAGGCGACCGCGCTGGCCGCCGGGCACCGGCCATGCGCGTACTGCCGAAGGGCCGACTACGTGTCCTACGCCCGAGCCTGGCAGGACGCGTACCGGTTGCCCGAGCGGCCACGCGCGGTCGAGATGGACGCTCGTTTGCATACCGAACGGATCGCGCTGCGGCCTCGCCGCCAGCGCACGTGGTCGGCGCGGGTACAGGAGCTGCCGGACCGCGCCATGGTCCGCTACGCCGACACGGTGGGCCTGCTGCTCGCTGGCGCGTTCCAGCCGTGGTCGATTACCGGCTACGGTGCGGCGGTCCCGGTGCCGCCGGCGACAACGGTGGAGGTGCTGACCCCACCCGCGAGCGTGGCCGCGCTCGCACACGGCTTCCGCCCGCTGTTGCACCCGAGCACTGGCTCCCACAGCGCCCCGAGTTAGGTGATTGGTTGTGCCGGAGGCGGCTACTCCTTTCAGAAGAACACAGTGGACGTTCGACCCATCGTCCAATGCCGGAAGCGCCAGTGCGCCCTGCCCGTAGCTGTCAGGCGTATCAGTAAAGTCGCTTCTCAACGTGCCGTATAGACGGGGTTACGTGATCAACGAATGCGGCCAGAATAGCGCCCGTGACCTATCAGAGCCCCCAAGATCCGTGGAATGGCGGGCAACCTCCGCCGCCCTCGTCGCCGTATCAACCAATGTACGGGTCGCCGCCGTTCGCCGGCCGTCCGCCGGTACTGAGCAATCGGTTCTTCGGCGCGGCGAAGCGTTGGTGGCACGGGGTTCCGGGAGTGGGCAAGGCCGGCCTCGTCGCCGCCGCGGTGGTGCTACTGTGCTGCGGCGGAACGACGGTCGTCGGTGCAATCGTCGGTCCCTCCACACCGAAACCTCCGGCTGCCCTCAGTGGAATCCCGACCTCCTCCCCGGCCCGTACGGAAAGCGATACGTCGCCCCCGCCGGTAGTACCGTCCGCTGTCGCGCCAACAGTGCCGGCAGAACTCTCGCCGACGCCGGCGGCAGGACCCGCGTCGCCGCCGACGGTAGAAACGCGAACCGTCACGGAGACCCAAGCGATTCCCTACTCGACTACGCGCGTAAACGACTCGTCCCTTCCGAAGGGCACGACCAAGGTCCGGGCGCACGGTGTCAACGGGGTCAGGACTCTGACCTACACCGTGACTCTCACCAACGGCGTGCAGACGAGCAAGACCCTATTGAACCAACAGGTCACCAAGCAGCCGGTCACCCAGGTCGTTGCGGTGGGCACCAAAGCCACGCAGCAATGCGACCCCAACTACAGCGGGGCGTGCGTGCCGATCGCCAGCGATGTCGACTGTGCGGGCGGTGGCGGAAACGGTCCGGCCTACGTACAAGGACCCGTAAAGGTTATCGGCACCGACATTTACAACCTCGACAGCGACGGCGACGGTATCGGCTGCGAGAGCTGAACTCATCGTCATACTTCATCTGCCTGGCCCAGCCGCGATACCGCTCGGCGTCCTGGGCGGCCTCGCGATCAACATCGCGACCGCCCGCGTCCGCACCGATGAGCGCGCGAAAGGCGTCGACTACTCATACCTCCAGCGAGTACGCCGCGAGATTGCATACGTGGACGGCCAGTAGTCGCTACTCGTCGACCATCGTGAGATTCAGTGCGGCGTCGCGCACATCGGCCACCGGGTGGCGGCGCAACTGCGCCGCGAGAACACGCCACTCGGTCGACCATCCATACCGCTGGCCACACGCGGCGACGCTGGTGGCGAATAGTCCGCCGGCCAGGTCACCCCGATCGCGCAACTGTTCCGCCACTGCCAGCAGGTGCGTGACCTGGGTCGTCTGATCTACGAGCAGACGGTTGGTCAATTGCGTGGCCAGTTGCGCGGCGGCGGCTGGACGATCGGCGAGCATGCCGCAGATCTCCGTCAGATCGGCGTATGCGATCTCGGCGCCGTGCAGGAGCAGAACCGCGGCCTGGGGCGTGAAGTCCAGGTGCCCGGCGAGACCGCGCCCGGCGGCCCGCAGGGCCTGCCGGTCACGTGTCGGAGCGGTGTGTGCGGCCCACGCCACGACCTCATGCACAAGCCCGTCAAGGCGGCGGCGGGCGGGCCGGTCGCGCTCCTGGTCGCCACTGGTGGGGTCGGCGGCATCCAGTCGGGCCAGTTCGACGAGCGCATCCGCGAGGATCGGGTCGCCGAGGCCAGCGTCGACCATCGCGACGACCGCGGGCGCGACGGCGCGCCATACGATGCGGTCGTCGAGGTCGGTCAGGCGGGCGATTACACCGGCGGCCGGGTCGGGCAGCCATTGTGCCCAGCCGGGGAACTTCTGCCAGGCTTCGCGGGCAACCTGCGGGTCGTGACTGCGGCAAGCTTCGACGACCATTTGGGCGTACGCGCGGCGGTGCCGCTCGGCAACCTCGAACGCGTCGGCCGCCAGTACCGCCTGTATGTCCTCCCGTCCGCCGGTCGCGGCATCACGCAGGATCGCCCACGCGTCGTCGCCTTCCAGTCGCAGCCGAGCGGCCGAAACGACGGCCGCGCGCACATCACGGTGTTGTCCCTCCTGCCGCCACGCCTGCTGCAAGACGGTGACGGCGCCGGGCACGGCGAGGTGGGCGAGCAGTCGCATTGCCTCCTTGCGGCTGGTCACTTTGCCGCGGGCCAGTGCGTATTCGGCTAGCGTCGGAAGCAGTTGGCCGGGTGGGACGAACCGGGCGGCGCGGCCGGCGGCGTAGGTCGCGACGCGGGCACGATCGTCGTCAGCGTGCGCGAGCAGGATCGGCAGGGCCTGTTCAGGGCGGTCGGTCCAGGGCAGCGCGCCGAGCGCGGCCTCGGCGAGGTTGACGTTGGCCGAATCCAGGTACCGGTGTACGAGTGCCCAGCCGTGGCCGGGTACTTTTGCGCCGGACGCGAGTGCCGCCGCCCGGGTGTGAGTGACCGTGCCGGGATCGGCGACGACCCTAGCCAATAGGTCCACATAGGACTTCTGCTGGCGGGGGAGCCACCGCCGCACGCCGGGCGCGTAGGTGGGTACCCAGCGGACTCCGGCGGTGAGGAACCGGCCTGCCGGTGGCGTGCCGGTCAGTACCAGGTCGAGCAGGTCGGTACGACGGATGCACATCGCGTGCCATACCTCGGACAGGGTGACCGTGGAGCTGTCCTCCAGCAGCACTTGCTCCACTCTGGCACCGCGGGTCGCCGGATCGGCGAGCCACAGATATGTGGCTTGGCGGACCACAGCAGACGTCCGGCCCTTGCGGATGCCCTGTCCCAGCATGTCCTGCAGGTCGGGCAGGTTCCAGGCTCGCTTGTGTAGGGCGTGCGCGATCGTGAACAGCGGCTGGAACTTGCCGCGCCTGATACCCGCCTCGATCCACGGACGCACCGCGGCGAACGCCTCGCGTTCCTGTCCGTGGCGTAGCAGCGTGTCCAGCCGCCCCATCATCGGGATACGTTCGTTGTCCGACAAGCGTTCCAGGGTGCGCAACGACCATTGCAGCAGTGGCGGGGAGTCGATGTGATGACGCAGCACGGTGACCGCCAACGCGGACAACGCGTCGAGCGTCTGGCCGGACGAGTCCCGCGCCTGCACCGCGTCGGTCACGAGCTGGGCGAGCACCGGCGCGACATCCGGTTGGAGCAGGCCGGGCGGCACTTGGCTTACCGCAGCCAACACCCGGCTGCGTACCGGATCCTGTTCGTTGCGCAGCCGCCCGAGCAGGCCCAATGCCTCGCTGACCGCGGCCGGATCGCCGCTGCGGCCGGCACACGCCAGCAACAGTTCGTAACCGATCGCGCGGTCATCGGCGTCCGCCCGCCTCATCGCCATGATCAGCGTGGCCCGCGCCTCGTCCCAGGGCAGGAACGACGTGTACCACAGCCGCAGATTGTCGTCGTCGCGGGTCTGTCCCAATTGGAGTATCCGTGCCGCCTCCACCGCGCGGTGCCGGCGAGGCAGCACCTGCAGCATCACGCCCGTCAGGAGGGCCTGGCTGCGGTCGAAGTCGACCATCGCCGCCTCGTACAACCGCCCGCGGTGCCGGGGTGGCACAGCGGCCAACAGGGCGGCCAACCGCACCTCCTGGACACGCAGCCGCCGCGCCAAGCCTTCGAGTGCCTCGGGTGCCAGGCGGCCGAACCGGTCCAGCAGCGCTTGAGGCAGCTTGATGCGCGTCAACCACGCCGCGCGCGCCGGATCCGCGAGCAGCGCGAGCACCCGTTGCGGTTGTGCGGCGGCCAGTACCCCGTAGCTGCGCAGCCGGCCGGGCAGGAAGGTGGGCGGGGCGAAGCGCTCCACCAGATCCAGCACGCGCTCCGGCGCCAGCGCGCCGACCGCGATTGTGCCCGGTCCGCGGCGGCTCCACCACACCAGTCGGGCCGGCGCAGTCAGCCCGGCCAACTGCCGGGCCGCGTCGTCGAGGGCCGCCTCGGGGTGCCGGCGCGCCAGCGTCGCCCAGTTACCCACCGCGTGCCCCAACTCGGGCAGTAGTCGAGCAACCGTCTCCGTGCTGCATCCGGGCAGTAGCCGGGCCGCCTCCCGATCCCCGAACCGCGCCCGAACCTGATCGACCAGTTCGTCCGCCAGTGTGCTGTGGCCCCGGGCGCGGACCAGCCGATACACCTGCCACCGCAGCTGTATCGGTGCGTCATGCAGCACCTGCGCCACGGCATCGCTCGGTACCTGGCGAGAGCGCAACCACGCTGCCAGCGCCAGGTACCGCAGTCGCCACTCCGGCGCCTGCGTCATCGCCTCGATGTGTTCCAGGTCGCCGGCCACAACCGCGATGAACAGACCAACCTCGCGGCTGTACGCATCCCCACCCAGTAGCTGCGCCAACAACTGCGGTAGCTCGCCAGAGGCAGCCGCCGCCCGCGCACGTGCCGCGAACAGCGCCATCCGGCGCGGGTACGGCAGCGGGTCAGCCGCCGCGAGCAGAGCGGCGCCCGCGTCACCCGGCATGACGGTCCTCTACGTGAACGACTTGCAACTCGTGTCCGTCCAGGTTCCGCTTGCCGCGCCCGGTCAACCCGATGGCGAGATCGTCGGGCCGGCCTACTTCGTCAGGTGCCACGTAAGTCAGCACGTCGGGATGGTGCCCGGTGACCACCCAGCCCGGGGCGGCGTCCAGCGCGATGACGCCGAAGTCACCAGCTGGGCCACCGGCGCGTGCCGGCCCGTGCTTGCGGAGGATCTCCACCGCCTGCGTGACCAGATCCTCATCCGGGTGCACCAAAACGACGCAGGTATCGTGGGCGAACAGTACCCACGACTTGCGGTCGCCCGTGATGATGCTCCGCCATACGTCCACGGACACCGGCATCTCCTTCAGTTTGCCTGCTCGCGCAGCATCGTTCGCGCCCGCATCAGCGCGAATCCGAGCAGATTCAATCCGCGCCACGCCTTCGGATCGGTGGCGCGTTCGTCGTCGGGGGCTAAGCCGATGCCCCAGATCCGGTCGGTCGGGCTCGCCTCTACCAGTACCCGCTCCCCAGTGCCGAGCAGGAACCCGCGCAGACCGTCGTGCTGGCCGAACTTGGCGACACTGCCGACCACCACGATGTCGAAACGATGCCGTTCCCAGGTTGGCTGGTCGAACTCACGGACCTGCCGACCCAGCGCCTTCGCGCGATGTGGGTGCCCCGCCGCCTGGATACGCTCCGCAGCTTCTACGTCGCCGAACAGCGTCGCCTTACGCCACATCATGTAATGCTCAGCCGTGGCGAACCGCAGGCCGTCCACTTCGAACGGTGCGGGCCACCACTGGGAGAGACAGCCAGGGCCGACGCTCCCGTCGCGCTGCGGACGGTGCCCCCAGAAGCAGAGATACTTCACGGGGTGGCCGTTCTCGACGAGACGGGTCAGCTCTTCGACGGTGCCAGGCTGACTGTCCACCCTGGCGAGTATGCCGCATGGATGCGACATTCCCAGCCCCATTTAACCCCGCTGGTACACCTTGTCGAGGTGCGAGGCGCCTTCCGAAAACCGGTACCGTATCGGCTATCGACGATGCGATCATCACCCCGTGACCAGCGCGGCGACCCACCACACCGAACACGGCAACCGCGACGTCGCGGTGGCCGGCGAGATCCTGCGTACCGTGGTCGGCTCCGGCGTGCACGGCATCGCCATCCCTGGCACGGACGACCACGACGAGATGGGTGTCTACATCGAACCCGCCGAGCACGTGATCGGCTTGCTGGGATCGGCGGACCATTACGTGTACCGCACCCAACCCGAAGGTGCCCGCTCAGGGCCGGGCGACACGGACCTGGTGATGTATTCCTTGCGCAAGTACCTGCGCCTGGCCACCAAGGGCAACCCGACCGCGTTGCTGCCGCTGTATGCCCCGGCCGAGTCGGTACTGGCGACCAGCCCGCTAGGGGAGGAGTTGCGGGCGCTGGCGCCGGCGGTGCTGTCCCAACGGGCGGTGCACCGCTTCCTGGGGTACCTGAACGGGCAGCGCGAACGCCTGTGCGGCAGGGGCCAGCGGCCGGAGTTGGTGACCCGGTACGGGTACGACGTCAAGTACGCCTCGCACGCACTGCGCCTGGCATACCAGGGCTTGGAGATTGTGCGGGATGCGCGACTCACGTTGCCTATGCCTGAGCGGGAAGGCGAGCGGGTGCTACGGGTCAAGCGCGGCGACGTCCGAGAACTCAACGACGTGCTCGACGAAATCGCCACCGTGCAGGAACGGGTGGTGCAGCTGCTGGCAACCGGACGTACCCCGCTGCCCGAAGACCCGGACCTCACGACGATCTCGGCGTGGACGGTCGCCGCGCACCGCCGCCACTGGGCCTGGACCTGATCGCCAACCCTCGCCTGTCCATCGGGTGGAATCTCGTTCGGCTTGTCGGCAGTGCGAGTGAGATCGTGGTCGGGTGGCAGAGGTATCCGGCGACTTCGAGATCCACGTGACCGTGGTGCACGGTACTGACGAACTCGCGGCATTCGCGCAGGAGCATGGGCTGAAATTCAGCCACATCGTGCTGGATCGCGGTTCCTGGCCGTCCCAGCCGATGCTCACCATCCGGGTACGCGGGACGCTGGACCAGGCGCGGGAACAGGCCCAGGTGTGGTACCGGCGCCTCGGCGAGGCCAGGCTGTATCCGACCCGGACGAAGATTGAGGCGGCGCCGGGCAATAATGGCGTGCCAGTAACCGACCATGCGGCACAGGATCAGCCGGCCGACCGGTACTTCGAGCACCACATCAAACTGCTGCTGCCCGACGGTTCGGCGCGGCGGCTGGTGGATCTGACGCGCCTCGTGGCGCCACATCGCGCGCACCTGTCCCGCAACGCGCGGCGGGTACGCGAGGATGGCGCGCAGGAGCGTTTTGTTACCCAGCGCTGTTTTGAGGTGGGCCGGGATACCGCACGGCGGCGGTTGGACGCGTTGCTCGGCGACCTGCGCGCCGCTGACCACTCCATTGTGGAGGTGGAGCAGGAGTACGTCGTGGCTGACAGCGGCATCCATCTGGACTCCGGGTGGCTGCACCCGGGACGCCGCGTCGACGACAGCATCCGCGCGGCACTGGACCGGCAGGCGCCGGCCGGAACGCCCGGCTATCCAGCCACGTATCAGCCGATCCCGCCGGAGTCGGGCGTCTGGCAGCGGGGCGCCTTCGATCCGGCACTCAAGCAATTCCGGTACGCATACCGGGCCGGGGAGCCTGAGTTCACCGACCCCGACACAGGACGGGCGTGGCACGCCGCACGGCAGGCGGCCATGCACCACCTGCTGGCCCTGGCCGCCGCCGCGCCGTGGGCAGACCATCTGGTACTGCGCGGTAGCGTGCCCCTGCGGGCATGGCTCGGCGACGCCGCGCGGGAGCCGGGCGACCTGGACTTCGTGGTGGTACCACACACGGTCACGGTGACCAGTGCCGAGGCTGTCGACGTGCTGCACGGGCTGGTCGAGGCGGTGCGCCGATACCCTAATGCGGGACTGCACGCGGACGCCGTCGCGATCGAGGACATCTGGACCTACGAGCGGGCACCGGGGCGCCGGCTGGCTTTTCCGTTCACTGTGGCGGGTTTGCCGCCAGGCAACGTCCAGGTCGACTTCGTTTTCAACGAGAAGCTGCCGGTACCGCCCCAGCCCGTGCGGATACCGCCATCCGGGGTGGAGATCGCGACCGCAACTCCGGAGTTGTCGCTCGTGTGGAAGCTGCTGTGGCTGGCCAC